>NZ_JAALXT010000024.1 GCF_011634775.1 Thalassoroseus pseudoceratinae | reverse complement strand
GGAATCTTGTCCTTCGATGTGACGATCACCAATCCCGTCGATGTCGCCGTCACCCTCGATGCTGATACGCAAGACGGAACCGCCACCCTCGCTGACTCCGACTACACGGCGTTGGTGGCTGACCCCGTCAATTTCGCTGCGGAAACCACAACAACTCAAACCGTGACGGTGCAGACGACGACCGATAACAAAGTCGAACTAGATGAGGTGCTGGATGTGTTGCTGAGCAACCTTAGCGCGACTGGTCGGGATGTCACC
>NZ_JAALXT010000023.1 GCF_011634775.1 Thalassoroseus pseudoceratinae | reverse complement strand
AACCACATTGACGGTGGCAGTGTCGCTGCCGCCGTTTCCGTCATTGATGGTGTAAGTGAAGGTGTCGCTGCCGGCGAAGTTGGCCGCTGGCGTGTAGGTCAGCGTGCCATCGGGATTGATCGTCACCGTGCCGTTGGTCCCTGGAGTGACAGCCGACACCGTCAGCGTGTCGCCCTCGACGTCTGAGTCGTTGGCGAGAACGTTGATGACCACCGGAGTGTCTTCGTCGGTTGTCGCGTCGTCATCGACAGCTATAGGAGCGTCGTTGATGGCGGTCAC
>NZ_JAALXT010000022.1 GCF_011634775.1 Thalassoroseus pseudoceratinae | reverse complement strand
ATCCTCGCCCTGGTGAACCACCTGATATATGGGTACGACTCGGTGGCCTGACTTCCCGCGTTGATGCCGATACAGATGAGCATTTGCGCTGGATGTGGTCAGAACTCAATGTTGGCGACCGGATCGTGGTCGAAGTTGTCGAGATCGAGACCGCCGATGAACCCACAGAGCGGAAGCCCAAGAGTGACCGGGCCTAACCAACCGCTGCAGTTGACGAGCGACGCGCGCGGCTGAACGAATCCATCGAGTCGTCCGTTTCCTCCCGCGGGCGGCTCGCAACTGAGCGGGGAGACGTT
>NZ_JAALXT010000021.1 GCF_011634775.1 Thalassoroseus pseudoceratinae | reverse complement strand
GTCGAACCTGACCGAGCAGTTCGTATTCAACAACCGCCTCTACGCGGTGATGGAGAGTAATGTCGGGCGAGAATTGTTCGAGTACAACACCTCCACCGGACAATACGAATTACACACCAATCTGAATGGTAACGATGACGGCTTCCCGAGTGTGGAAAAGGATCCTAACGGCGACCTAGTTATTTTCAATGGCGACCTGATTTTGGAGGCCACAGATACGGGAATCGGTGATGAAGTCTTTCGACTGACAACGGCGAACACTCTCGTTCCATTCTTCGACGGGAACAACAATCCGACAGTAGGTTCGGACCCGGGTC
>NZ_JAALXT010000020.1 GCF_011634775.1 Thalassoroseus pseudoceratinae | reverse complement strand
GGCAGCAACCGCTTGATTCATGTCAACGGCGAGACGGGAAATATCGCTGGCACAGTGGAATCGAACGTGGTGCCTGCAACATCCGTCAACGGCAATGACTTTGCTCAACTTGTGGTCGGCGACTTTGACGGTGGCGAAGTGGACGATCTCTTCTTCTGGGATCCAACCACCGGTCGAAACCGCTTTGTGCACTTGGAAGTCGTCACCCCCGGTTCTGATACCGACTTCAACAATCATCAAACTGACGTCATCCCGACAACGCTCATCAATGGCGACTATTCCACCGTGAAAGTCGGTCAATTCGCGGTTGGTGGTCTCGATGAA
>NZ_JAALXT010000019.1 GCF_011634775.1 Thalassoroseus pseudoceratinae | reverse complement strand
TGTGGACGGGTGCCAGAAGAGCAAGTCGGTTCCGCCGCCGCCATCGAAATCGCCAGTGACGACTTGTGTGAAATCGTTGCCATTGATCATGATTGTTGCGAACGGATTGTCTTGCACCGTGCCGTCTCCGAACACGATTCGGTGTTCCCCGCTGATAGGATCCCAGAAGAGCAAGTCATCCGCTTCGGCTCCCGCACCGGTGGGCATGGCATCGAAGTTGCCACTCACAACGTGCTGGTAGTTGCCGTTGATCACTTCGTTGTCCACACCTTCATCAACAACGGTCGCCATTTGCGGCGTCAATGGTGATGGTGCGTCGGCCGCGATCGTGTGTGGATGCGGACCATCCGGCGGGTCGATGCTGAAGTA
>NZ_JAALXT010000018.1 GCF_011634775.1 Thalassoroseus pseudoceratinae | reverse complement strand
AGAGCGTGTGGCCAGAACTAGGTTTGTTGGAATTGTCGATGAGCAATCAAACCGCAAGCGAGTGTGACGAAGGCCTCGTAGAAAGCGGCTTTTCGTTCTCGGCGAATGCCGATGCGACGGAACTGCTTGAGCCAGGATATTGCTCTCTCGACCTGCCAACGACGCTTACCCAGACCCGGCTGAACGTCTTGACCTCGCTGGGGGATGATCGCCTTGATTCCGCACCAATTCAACAGCCTGAGAAGGTCCGCCGATGTGTAGCCGCAGTCCGCTCGGACGAGCGTTGGCAACTCGCGAGGTCGGCCTGGCAAGCCGCCCACGCGAGGAAATCGCAGGAACACCAACGGCAGAATGAACCGCACGTCGTGTTCGTTGGCAGCCGAAACAATCACCGCCAGCGGAGTTCCCTCCGCATCGGTCATCACGTTGAGTTTGCTGCCCGAACGGCCTCGATCCGTGGGGTTCGGGCCGGTTTTTCCCCGCCGCAAGGCGATTTGATCAAGCCACCGTCGATCAGCACTTCGGCCACATCCAAGCGACCGGCGGCCCGCAACCGGGCGAGCAAACGAATGGAGATCGCGGTCCACAGACCCATGTCGGTCCATTGCTTGAGTCGCCTGCGAACGGTCCGGCTGCTGGCTCCCAACTCAATCGGCAGGTCCCGCCAACCGATGCCGGTCTTCAAGAGAAACACCACGCTTGTGAATACCGTCCGGTTATCAATTGGCTTGCGACCACCCTCTGGAGACTGCTCATGGACCGGAAACAACGACTC
>NZ_JAALXT010000017.1 GCF_011634775.1 Thalassoroseus pseudoceratinae | reverse complement strand
ATCGAACCTGACCGAGCAGTTCGTATTCAACAACCGCTTGTTCGCGGTGATGGAGAGTAATGTCGGGCGAGAATTGTTCGAGTACAACACCTCCACCGGACAGTACGAACTCGAAACTAATCTGAATGGTAATGATGACGGCTTCCCGAGTGTGGAAAAGGATCCTAACGGCGACCTAGTTATTTTCAATGGCGACCTGATTTTGGAGGCCACAGATACGGGAATCGGTGATGAAGTCTTTCGCATCCAGGGCGGCCCGGTCAATACACCGCCGACTGCGACCGGCACGATTGCCGATACGAATCAGCAGGAAGACCCGAATGCTGCTGATCGCGTCATCAATCTCCATGACTTCTTCGCCGATGCGGAAACGGCGGACGCCGATTTGGTTTACTCGGTGACCAGCGCCGATCCCGCGTTCTTCTCGACGAGCGTGGACAACACCGCCGACACGCTGACCATCGACTTCGCTCCGACGGGCGCGGGAACAGCCACCGTGACTGTGCAAGCCCAGGATGCCGGTGGACTGACGGCCACGCAAAGTTTCGTGGTCACCGTGTTCGGCGGCACGGCGACTTTCAGCGTCACCGGCGATGAGACCTTTGACGAACAAAACGCCGGCCCCAGCCCGCGCACGTTCACAATTACCAAGACAGGAAACACGAACTACGCCAGCCAAGTCGATTTCGCGATCACCGGTTCCGCGACCAACGGCAGCGATTTCAACAACATCGGTGGAACCTCGGGAGCGACCGGGTTAACCGGCACGGTAATGTTCGCCCCCAATGAAACTACGAAAACGATTACGCTCGATGTCTTGGGGGATGTGTTGGTCGAGCTGGACGAAACGATTGTTGTCACGCTTTCCAATCCATCCGAAGCGGGCAGCGGAACGGCCAACCTTGGCACAACGTCGGCATCCAAGTCGATCCAAAACGATGACGCGGCCACAATCAGCATCGGCGATGCAACAATCATAGAAGGG
>NZ_JAALXT010000015.1 GCF_011634775.1 Thalassoroseus pseudoceratinae | reverse complement strand
CAGTGTTGTGATGCCGCTTTCGCTGTAGGGGTCAATGCCTTCGTCGAATGTGCCGTTGCCGTTGGCGTCCAGGAATCCGCTGGCGAACACATCGATCTCATAGACACCCGGTTGGGTGAACGCCCAGTTGTAGTGACCATGGCTGCCCGACGGCGTAAACAAGCTGTCCGAATCGTCGATTCCATCGCTCGAAGCCATCCAAACCGTGGGTTCGGTCAGGCCCGATGAGTATAGACTGAACTCGCCACCTTCAGGGCCTCGCATGCCGACCAAATGCAACTCCAACCACTCCGCGGTTGCATCCACCCGCGGATCGGTGTTGGTGTAGGCCGCGAAAGCGTCACTCGGGCTGGCAGTGCTGCTGATCCCCAGATCCGGCACCGTCGGCGGTACATCCGTTTGCGGCAGCAAGTAGATGTCGCTGCCGGCCGTCGCTCCCAAGAAATCAAACTCACTCCCCGCAGGGGCCATGACGACGCTGTCCGGTCCACCGACGATCAACACCTCATCGGCATCCAAGTCGGAGCCCGGTGCCTGGAAACTCCAATGATTGTCGCCGTAGAGAATGCCGATGTCGGCGTGTCCCTCGGTGAAGTAATTGTCGATTTGCCGAGCCGGGCGACGTTGCAGCGTGTAGACCTCACCCCCGAGGATCGGTGTGGCCAACCCGTTGCCTTCGGTGTCGACGATGCCATCGGCACTGTTGGTTAAGCCCAACGTACCGCTGCCGCTGCCGGTGTCGACCGTCACGATGTACTCGGATCCCTCGCCAGTCACGTCGGTTACCGCAGCGTCTGAAATCCCGTCGGCAATGTGGACGGCAAAGTTGTCGATGGTCACGCCCGTGACCGCTTCATTGAACGTGATCGCAAACCGCATGGAACTTTGGGCCGTCGCGGCCGGGTCCAGCCGCGTGATGCTGGCGACCCGCGGGGCCGATCCATTGACCACCACGCTGCTCATGTCGGTCGCCGGCAGTGTTCGATCGACGTCGTCGCCGGTCGGACCGATCATCGTCGCACCGGCCGGAAGGATCACCGTAGCGGAAGCGAACGCGATACCGTCCAAATCCCGGTCGGCTGCATCGACGACGTATTGGAATCGCAACGTCGGTGTTCCACTGCCCGAAATGTACTCAGCGGATACCGTACGATCGCCGATTTGAAGCTGGACCTCCGGCGTGCCGGTCACATCGACTGGGATGCCAAAGTGGACATCGAAGGTGATCGCCTCGCCCTCGAAATAAATCCCATCTTCTGGGGGAACGACTTGATTCGAGAATTCTCCGGACAGGTTGAAGAACACCGAACTGATGCTGCGTATCGGCGTACCGGCCCCAGCCGCGTCGACATTGCCATCACCGTCGAAGTCTCCGGCAGCGACCGACAGGATACCGCCACCGGGAATCGCCGAGATCACCTGTCGATCGGTAAAGTTGCCGCCACCGTCGTTGGCGTACCAGGCAACCGAGCTGTCGCGAAACCCGCCACTGATTAAGTCCAAATCGCCGTCGCCGTCGATGTCGCCAATGGCTGCGGCGATAATTCCGCTGGCGTCGGCAGCGACCACGTGTTTCTCGAACGTGCCGTCTCCGCCGCTTCGGTACCAAGCCAATTCGCTCGATGCGAAGGCGGTCGAGACGAAGTCAACATTGCCGTCCGCGTCGATGTCGGCGGAATAGAGATAACGAATGCCCTCAACATCAGTCGTGAGAACAACCTCGTCGGCAAAGTTGCCTGCACCATCATTGGCAAACAACGAGATTTTGTTGGTGCCGTCGGCACTGGCGATCAAGTCGAGATCGCCGTCGCCATCTGCGTCTAGGGAGACCAAACCTCGCAAGCCATCAAAACCGGTGCCGACCACTTCGCGGACGAATGACCCGTCGCCGTTGTTTCGAAACAAGTAAACACTGCCGTCGGTGCGGTCGGTGACGGCAAAGTCGGTGTCGCCATCGCCGTCCAGATCATCGGCAACGGCGGCAATAAACAATGCACCGCTCGCAATCGTCACCGGCGACGAAAAGTTGCCCGACCCGTCGTTCAGATAATATTGAAGGGTGTCCGTGCCGACGGCCAACACATCCAGATCGCCGTCGTTATCCAGATCCAGCGGATAGGCATCAGAGACGAAATTCGCCGCCCCAGGTTCGATCACCCGCAAGTCGCCAAAGTCACCGCCACCCAAGCTCGGTGCGTAAGTGATGTCCCGATCCGAGGTCGTCACGACCAACAAATCATCTAACCCGTCACCGGTCAGGTCCGCCGCGGCCACCTGGTAGGAAAGGTTCCGGTCCGTCGCCGCAGGTTGAGACAGTGAGAATGGAACGGCACGATTCGCGGAGACCCTGATTGTCGCGGTCGCTGTGGTAAAGCCTCCCCGTTCATTGGTGACTCGGTAGATGAAACTGTCCGTACCGGTGAATTCGGTATTCGGCTCGTACGTGAATGAGCCATCCGCGTTGAGCGTCAGCATTCCGTTCGCGACGTCGGTTTCAAGAGTGGCCGTGTAGTCACCCATCGCTTCGTGCCAATCATCGTTCACCGACACATCAGCTTCGAGTGTTTCCCCCTCGTAGATCGTAAACGTGTCATCGGCAGCGCCGAGGGTATCGACGGTGAACACCATCGTCTGAAGGCCGCTTTCGTAGTAGCTATCGAGACCCTCCTCGTAGGTACCGTTCCCATTGACATCGAGGTACCCGCTCGCGAACACATCGATCTCGTAGATGCCCGGTTGCGTAAATGCGATGTTTCGGTGAAGGTGGCCGGAAATCCAGAGGGAATCCTCGCTGGAGATGCCATCGCTGGTGGTCATATAGACCCGCGGACCGGAACTTGGGGTTGACCACAACGAGAACTCACCGCCGGAGTCCGTCCGCATGTCGGCCATTTCCAACCGGATGTACGGTCGCGGCGTGCTGGACGTAATCCGTGGGTCGTCCGGGACGTAACTGGCGAACAAACCATCGGGAATGATGCCGTAACTGAAGCCCAAGAATGGTACGCCTGGCACCTGGGAACTCGGCAGGACGTAAATTGGCTCGCCTGGGTCGACACCGATGAAATCGTAGGCGGTGTCATCCGGCCGTTCTTCGATTGCATTCGTGTCGGCGTAAATGGCGATCTCGTTGCTGGCGAATCCCACACCGTCATCGCCTCTGACTGCCAACGTCAATTCGCCGTCATCCCAAACCGAATGGTAGTCGGCATGACCGTCGGTGAAGTAGTGATCCACCGGTGTCGCTTCACCACGTCGCAAGGTATAGACCTCACCACCAAAGTAGCCCCGGGCGAGCGGGAATCCGTCGTCGTTCGTGATGCTGGCATCGTCTTCGATGTTCAATGCCAATGCACCGCTGCCGGTTCCCGTGGTGACGGTCACAACGTATGTGGTCCCCGAACCTGTGACCGACTCAATCGTCGCTCCGGACAAGTCACCGGCGTTCATCACGACTTCAAAGTCGGCCGCGTCGACGTCCATCACGTCTTCTTGGAACGTGACTTCAAAGCGGACGGTATCCACATCGGTCGGTGTCGAATCCAACCGTGTGATGCCGTCGACCAACGGGCCAACTGCGTTCACAAACACACCCTCGAATAGCGTGTTGGGGAACTCAAGCACACCTTCGCCACCGACGGGATCGGTCAGCGTGCCACCGTTGAGGTCGATCATGTTGCTCGCGAGTTGCACACCGTCGAGATCGAAATCGGTGCTGCCAACTGTGTAGCGGAATGTCAGGAACGGCGTCCCCGAGCCACTGAGGTAATCCGCGAAGACCGTATTGTCCCCCACTTGCAACTCAACACGCGGTGTGCCGGTCACTTCGATCGGAAAGCCGAAGTAAACTTGCAGATCGATCGGATCACCTTCGACACGCGTTCGCGCTTCCGGTGGCAACAAGACCATCGGGTCTTCTTCGGTCTTGTTCAGGAGGACGCCAATCGGTCCCGAGCGAGTTTCGGAGGTGCTGCTAGCAATGATGAGGTCTGGGTAGGTGTCGTTGTCGAGATCGGCGACCTGAAAACCGCCCTGGGCGGATTCCTGCGTGATGAGAATCGGTGCTCCGAACTCGCCGGCTCCCAAGTTTGGTGCCCAGCTCACACGGTAGCCGTTGCCAAAATACGAATAACTCACGATATCCGGGACGTCGTCGCCGTTCATGTCCGTCGCAAGGTTATGTTGCGAGTACAAGTGACCTGCCATAATCGGGACCCGCTCGCCAAAACTTCCGTCGTCTAGCTGCGGGTAGTAGCCGAGATGACCTTCAGCCGCCCGATCGTAAACGAGCAGATCCTTCAGACCATCGCCGTTCAAATCGACGACCTGATGGATCTCCGGAGCAGCTTCCGAGTCCACATCTTGAGCGGCCCCGAATGTTCCGTCACCGTTGCCTGGAAAAATCTGCAGATAGTTGGTGCTCGTAAACGTATTCAAATCAAAGACGCTGCCGGTCGAGACAATGTCCAAGTTCCCATCACCGTCTATGTCTTCGATGACAATGTCGCCGTAGTAGTCCGCAAAGATCGATTTCTCTCCGAGCGACCCGTCCGGTTGCTGTAGGGCGTACGCTTTCTCCGCCATAATAGTTCGGGTTTCGAAATCAAAGCGATACGCACCGTACGCCACGTCGGCGAGACCATCGTTGTCGAGGTCGCCGGTGGCGGTCCAGAACCCTTGGACCAGACCGCCAATCAACACTTCCCGAGTGAAATTCGCATCACCGTCGTTGCGGTAGAGCGTGATTGCTCCTTCGTCCGCTGTACCATCTAACGTCGCTTGTGTGTACTCGTAAGCGATGAAATCGGCATCACCGTCGTTGTCGTAATCAACAACGCTCAAGGAGGAGACTCTCGTATCCAACCCGGCGTTCAAGACTTGACCTGCTTGGAAAGTGCCATCACCATTACCTTCCAAAAATGCCAGATCGTTGAACGTGTTACCTGCCATGATCAAATCGACGTTGCCATCACCATTGAAGTCGCCGGTGGCTTGGTTCGACGAGTACGAAACGATCTCGTCACCGTAGTACTCCGGCAAACCAAACGGCACGAGCTGATTGGCGGTCGCGGTGAATTCGAATGTGTCGGTTGCTTCCAAACCATCCCCGTCGATGACAGTGACGGTAATTGTCGTGGTCCCAACTTGGTCCGCGGCTGGTGTCACCATGATCGTTCGGTCTGTGCCGCTGCCACCGAGCACGATGTTGCCGATCGGAACAATCGTCTCGTCTGACGAGATCACCATCACGTCGAGATCGTTGGCCGGGGTCTCGGCATCATCAATCGTAAAAGCAATGGCGTCGCTCGATGTATTTTCCACGACGAACTGGTTCGAGATGTCGGAGATCACAGGCGTCAGAAGGACTCTTGACTCCATCGCCTCAACGACTGAACGATATTCAGCGCGTCGCCGATCTCGACCTTTCGACTGGCTTGATCGACGAGTCATGGGAATGCGTCGCAGGCCACGCAAGAATTCTTTGAAACCGTTCACCATCTTGAGGGTTCCTAATTGTGCTTGGTCAGTGTTAGAAAGAGTTATTGAACAGACAAAGCCGTTAAACGGACGGCTTGAACACACTTTTGGTAATTAGCGTTTTCATGGCATCCAGCCAGTAAGTCGCATCAACCCGGTTTCTAGTCACTCATTTCGGGACAAGATTGCTTCGCCTCCCCTTTCGCCGACAGATCAACAGTCGACGTGGTGGCGATATCATCACCGTGGAATCAATTGGACTGACTACCCATTCAGAATCCGGCTCCTACCCGAAATAGTCTTCGCCCTGAACCCGTTACAGAGGAACTAGCAATGGCGATGACTGACTAGGGCGTGCAACTCAGATCACTGAGTCTCAGTGCCGCGTTGTCACAATCTCCATCCAGGGATTCGTCTAACAGATCGCTTGTGTTGTTGTTTTCAAAACAACGGCGCGAACGTATCGATCCAGGTGTCTCTTAGTTTCGACATCGCACACGATGCGATCGGAGAGTGCCCCCTTGGGGTTTCTTAGAGTTGCTGATTGATAAGCCTCGTTTGTTTCAAGTCGTTCACAAATTCTCTTCGCGGCTCCCCTTCAGACTCCAATTGGTCGGACGGAAGTATAGCGGCCGGTAGCGCAACCCAAAAAACGTGACCACAACATGCAAATCAACATCGCCTAGTGGTTGACAACAACTTTGAAACTTCGGTGTCGGTGATAACTTGTTGGAGATTCCGGCGGTGACATTTTCCTCGTGATAACGCCTCTCATTGACATGAGCCACATTGAACATGCACAACGCGTACACATGAGCTTTGTGCTACAAGGCACAAAAGCTGCACTTACAAATTGGATATACATGCACTTGTATTGCTTTTGTGCAGTCTGGGTACCTTTGGTCTTTTAGTCAAGCAAGTGGCAAAGAATTTTCCGTGAAAACTGGTTGCTCAGCTTCGCTAATAGCCTAATGACAAGCGAGCCCTGCAACCGTTTGGCGACCGGACACTCTTCGAACCTATGGCATGGATCGTAGCAAGCGGCAATGATGAGATAGCTGTTTTCGCCTGGAATTCGTGCAATCCGAGATCGACTCGTTCCACCGCCATGCCCTGATTGTGCCTACACCGCGGCCTACCGTTTGTCGGCTGCGGTTTCTAAAGAGCATCGTCTTCTTTGAGGGGAACCAATCGATGGCTAGTCGTCGCATGCCGGAACTCGGCTGCAGTGGCGAGACGGCTCGCATTCTGTTTCGTTGGCTGGGAATCGAGCCCCATGTTCGCAAGTAAGGCGAAGACCATGGCAGCGGCCTGGGCAAAGTCCGTTGGGTCGTCGAACGCACGTTCGCTTGGCTCAAGGGTCTGCGAAGACTCCGCATCCGCTACGACCGAGACGGCACAATCATCGACGCTTGGGATACTCTGGCCATGACCGTCATCTGCTATCAAGACATCCAACCTGCAACACAACCAATCAAAACCTAGTTTTCTGTTCGCCTTTGAGTTCAAAGGTTACCTACTCAAACGCCTTACAATGACTGTCTGAATTGGCAAAAGTCGAGCTAAGGACCGACGTGTTGTAGAAATGTCTTGAAATCTCAGAACCTATAAAAACATAGGTCTACGAAACATAGTCCAAGTGTTCTAAAAAGCAGTTTGGACCACGAAACCAAAGGCAGCTTGATTGTCGAATGCGTTTTTACACGAAGGCAATCCTGTTTTGACCAGTGGATGGGTTCCAGAAGAATAGCTCATTGATGTTGGGACTACTGAAGACGTCTTCGGTCAGGCGGACAACGCGATCGAATTCGCTGTTGATCGACGTACGGCTAATGACATCATCAATGATGACTGGCGGACTGTTGAACGTGGGATCGGTTATCGTCCCGCTTGATAGGTGGAAACAATCAAGCGGGATTGGATTTGCGTCAATAGCTCCGGAAAGCTCGGTGTATGAACACTATGCATGACCGCTGACTTATTGGTCGGCAGAAGAGAGAGTCACTCTGATTCTCAATCAGAGCCTGCTTGAAAGGAACCGAAGTCAGGCAGCCATCCGTTCTGTCGGGGCAAACTACTGAACGCAACATCTTATTACGGAATAATTTGCCAGCGGTAGGGTACGTTGTGAACAACGATTGGATTGTGGCTTTTCCGCAACTTTGATACTGCTGGCGAAGTGGTCGACGCCGTCAGGGACTATGCCTATTGTTCCAGAGTGTCTCTCTTCCTGACTTGTTGATATCAGTCATGTCGCTTCATCCGCAATCGATCGCGCCGATCCCAGAACAAACTGTTCGCGTCGCCGAGATCTCAATCAATTTTGATTCCAATCACGCACCAAGCTTCAAGCTGTCATTGCCGTCACGACATGGCTCCGTTCGGTTCGGTAAATGCAAGGCGGTTGGCACCGGTGTCGGGTTCCCAGAAGAACAACGCATTCAACGCAGTCATGTCGTCCGGTTCGTTCGTCAAGGGAGTGACGACTTGGAAGGCGTTGCCGTTTATGAACGATCGCGGAATCGGATCAATCACAAAGTCGAAGTCCGCCTCGGATGAATCGTCGTTGACCGCCAACCGATTCCGACCGGTCTCCGGATCCCAGAAGAACAGGTCGCTTTGTCCGTCCAGGTTGAAGTCTCCAACGGCGATCTCGGTGAACGCGTTGCCGTTGATCGCGGCTGGAGGCAACACGTTGGTCGTGGCACTCTCGAATTCCGTGGTGTCGCTAGGAACGCCCGGTTGCAGGAAGATCATGCGGTTGCGTCCCGAGACCGGGTCGCTGAAAAACAACTCTTCGGTGCCGCCGACGCGGAACTGGCCGACTTGCACATCCGAGAACTCCCCATTGATTTGGACCATGGGAATCGGTTCGGTCTGAACGTTGTCAAATTGGCTGTCTGTCCCAGGAACGACGACATCCAAATGAGCCAAGCGGTTGGTTCCCGGTCCCGGTTGCCAGAAGAACAAGTCATCCGTGCCGCCGCCGTCGAGGTTCCCCGCGACAAGACGCGAGAACATGTTGCCATTGATGGCCGCTCGCGGAACGATGTCGGTCTCGACATTGGCGACTTCAACCCCGCCTGACGAACCGGCTTGAAGATGCAACAAACGGTTCCGACCGGTCTCCGGATCCCAGAAGAACAAGTCGTCTCCGCCGCCACCGTCGAAGTTGCCAGCGACGAATTCTCGGAAGTTTCCATTGATCGCTGCGGTCGGCACCGGATTTTGAATCACGCTGCCATCACCGAGCACGACTACATTACGACCATCGATCGGACTCCAGAAGAACAGATCGTCCTGCTGAGCCAGATCGGATTGACTGTCATCAAAATCACCCGAGAGCACTTGGCTGAAGAAGTCATCGATTTCATCGGGGGTGATCGATTGAGACTCCCGTTCGCCCAAGATATCCGCTTCGGGGGTTGGTTCGGCGGTGGAACGAATTTCGACGACAAAATCGTTGCCGTCACCACCTTGGTAAGTGGCCGTCGCGGTGAGATCGCTCGACAATCCCAACTCTGAAGAAACATTCGCCCCTTCGGAGACGTTGCTGAACTGGCCATTGAACGAATCGTCGTCATCGTTGGCAATCAACACGTAGTCGTCACCGGCCTCGATTTCCGAAGAACCGAGATTCTCAAGATCGAGTGTCACGTTGTTTTCGATCGTAACCGTTCCGGTGACGTTCAACTGATCGTAATCGTCGCCCGCTTCGGCTCCGTTAGGGTTGTCGTCCTGGACTTCGGCGGTGTAAGTCGAGCCGCTTTGGATCGTCAGGTTATCGTAATTGCCGATCCCTGGGCTGCTACCGGGTGACAGGTTGCCGCTGACTGCGGTGCCGCTGCCTTTGGTCGTCGTGACATTCACGTCGTTGGCGGCGTCGAGAGTAATATTGCTATCGGCACCGGGTGAGCCGTTGGAAGCCGAACCGCCGACGGCACAGATCGTCATTCCGATAATCGAATCGTTCTCGCTAGTGACGGTCGTGGTGCTGGCATCTCCGCCGTCGCCGGAAGTGGAATCGCCACCGTTGCTAATCAGCGTGTCGAATTCGACGGTTTGACTCGCTCGGACGTTGACGGAACCGCCTGATCCGCCGGCGCCGCTGCCCTGTCCACCGGCAGCCGTTCCGGTGCCCATCGTGATCGGTCCCGCGGCGCTGTCGATGTTTAACGATCCGCCGGTACCACCGGTCGCCGCGCTGGCCCCATCCGAGACGGTGCCGGCATCTCCGCCGGACGCATCGAAGGTTGCAGCGGTCGAGTTGGTGATTCCCGCGTCGGCTCGTAGTTGAAGTGTTGCTCCGGTACCGCCGGTGCCAGCTCCCTGACTTCCGCCGCTACCGTTTTGTCCGTCGCCGCCCGCCGTCGAAGCGGTGTCCGTCACGGTCAGGGTTCCCTCAACGGCATCGACGGTCAGTGAACCGGCGGCTCCACCGGATCCGCCAGAGAACGAACCGCCACCCGAACCTTGACCGCCGTCCCCTCCCGCTGCGGCGACCGTCGCGATCGAAATGTCACCCGCCTGAGCGGTGACCGACAGGCTTCCTGCGTTCCCGCCGTCACCTGCGGTGGCCCCGGTTCCGCTTTCCGTGTCACCACCTTGACCGCCACTTGCGGAGATTTCACCGGTCGATTCAATGGCCAGCATGTCGCTGGCATCTGCGGTGATCGTGATCGAGCCGGCGTTGCCGCCCGAACCGGCTGGGAATCCCATGCCACCGGCTCCACCGTCCGCCAGGAACGATTCGCCCGTGATGCGGTCGTCGGTGGTGATTTTCAGCGTCGCTCCCGACCCGCCGTTGCCGCCGGTTCCTTCCGGACTCATCCCACCGTTGCCGCCGGTCGACGAAAGCGTCATGACGTTGACCATTCCGCCCGCGGAAATGTTGACGGAGTTCGCGTTTCCGCCGCTGCCTCCGCTGCCGGTTCCGTCGGCTGTTCCACCGCTTCCGCCGTTCGCCATCGCCATTCCAATTGTCACGCCGGAGTTGTTCGCCGTGACGCCAATCCCGCCGGCATTCCCGCCGTCGCCGCCGGAACCACCCATTGCGGCTCCATCGCCACCGTCTCCGCCGTCTCCGGTAATTGTTTGAATGTCGATGGACATGCCGGAATCTGCCGTCGATTTGATGGTCACAGAGCCCGCATTTCCGCCGCTGCCCCCAGGCATGCCTTCCGCTCCATCGCCACCGGCGACCGTGACCTGCATACCTTCGATCAGGCTATCGGCGGTTGTTTTGACAGTAGCACCCGAACCGCCACTTCCGCCGGCACCGGTCTGCGATGCACCACCGTCACCACCGGTGGCCGCGGCTGTTCCGAACGCCATTCCACCGGAGTTGGTCGCGAGGTTGACCGTCCCTGCGTTTCCACCGTCTCCGCCGGTGCCGTCCGATGCCTGACCGCCATTTCCGCCGCTAGCGCTGACGGTATCGGTCACGTTGAGGGCCATGTCGGACGACCCGGAGATCGTCAATTTGACCGAACCGGCATTGCCTCCGTCACCACCAGTCGTTCCGTCACCGGCGTCACCACCATCAGATCGGGCGGTCTCGATCGTGGCCGAATTCGCTTTGACGGTCAAGCTTCCTCCGGAACCGCCCCCGCCACCGGTATTGGTGTCGGACATGCCGCCGATTCCACCGCTCACCAGAAGCATTCCCAACATCGCGGTTCCGTCGTTTGCAGAGAGATTGAGCGTGGCTCCGTTCCCGCCACTTCCACCGCTCCCGTCTGTTGCCATTCCACCATTGCCGCCGGATGCAGACGTAATGCCGGACATGACGAGGGCTTCTGTCGTCGCTGCGGACGCATTGGCTTTGATCGAACCTGCATTTCCACCGTCGCCGCCGACAGTCCCGTTGCCACCATCACCGCCATCCGCACGAACGTCGGTGGTCTCGATTTCGCTCGCGTCGAGCGTGACGGTTCCACCGGATGCACCACTTCCGCCAGCATCGCTGCCAGACATTCCTCCGGTTCCGCCGGAGGCTTCGACGGTGTTGACGACAAGACTTCCATCACCGGCCGTCAGGGTGATCGTGCCGGAATTTCCGCCATCACCGGCAGCCAATCCCGATCCGTTTCCACCGTCTCCACCCGAGGTGCTTGTCGTACCCGTCAATTCCAAAGCGGGGTCGGCCATCGCAGTTGCGGTGATCTTGACCGATCCGGCGTTTCCACCGTCTCCACCTTGGTTGCCGTCGCCGGAAGTTCCGCCATCGGCGATGGCTCCGATTCCGCTGGCTTGCTCCACGTTGACCGTAATCCCAGCACCACTACCGCCCGCTCCGCCGTTGCCACCCATGTCCGCGGTTCCGCCGTCGCCCCCACTTGCCACAAGTGATTGGAACATGGCCGTGCCGTCATTCGCCGTGACGGACAGCGTCCCGGCATTTCCACCGGTTCCAGCATCGGCAGTGCTGCCGTTCCCGCCATCACCACCGGTCGTGGAGACGTCACCGGAGAGTTGAATCGCTTGATCAGTGTCAGCGGACGCCGTTAACGAAGCCGACCCGGCGTTGCCGCCGTCTCCCCCGGCTTCACCGCTTCCTGCTGCACCGCCGTTCGCCGAGACGGAATTTCCGTCAATCCGAGCAGCACTGACTTCGATGGTCGCCCCCGCGGAACCGTCGGCTCCGTTGCCGCCATTGGTCGCGGCTCCGCCATCGCCACCGTTCGCCAACAACATGCCGAAGTTAGCCGTGCCGTTGTTGGCGGTGAGAGTCAAGGACCCGGCGTTGCCCGCTCCGCCGCCGGCCGCCGTCGTTCCCATTCCGCCGTCGCCGCCGGAGGTATCCACGGTTCCCGAAAGATCGATTGCCATCACTGTGCTGGCGGTTGCCGTCAACTTCGCCGAACCCGCATTGCCGCCGTCTCCGCCTTGGCTGCCGTCTCCCCCGGTTCCACCGATTGCAAACACGTCTTGACCGCTGATCGCGTCGGCATCGACTGTAATCGCCGCCCCCGCACCGCCGGCTCCACCCAAACCGGTTCCGTTGGAACTGCCTGCATCGCCACCGTCGGCGTTGAGACTCGTGAATTCTGCGTTGGCACTGTTGGCTGTAATCGTGACGGAACCGGCACTCCCGCCGGAACCACCGTTGCCGTCCGCACCGGTGCCTTGTCCGCCGTTGCCTGCGGTTGCGGAGACCGTTTCCAAATCGACGGCCAGTCCCATTCCGCTCGCTTCCAGAGAAACCGCTCCCGCGTTGCCACCGTCGCCACCGGGATTTCCGTCGCCGCCGCTTCCGCCATCGACGACGAGCGTCGTTCCTACGACCGTTTCCGCAGCCGTGACGGTGATCGTCGCACCGGATCCGCCGGAGCCGCCAATCGCGGTTTGCGGAGTCATCATGAGATCATCGCCGCCGACGCCACCTGCTGCCGAGAGGGTGTCGTAGGTCACGCGGTCGGCGGAAATCGACATCGTACTGGCGTTACCACCAGAGCCGGCGGTCGTCTGTTCGGAGTCACCACCGTCGCCGCCATCCGTGCGAACGGTTCCGAGCATGGTTTCGCCGGTCGTGATCGAAATGTTCAACGACGCGCCACCGCCACCGTCACCGGCGTTCCCGGAAAGTCCCGTATGCTGCCCGCCGTCACCACCGGTCATGATGACGTTTGCCAAATCGGCGGTTCCGTCGGCCAACGTCACGCTGAGCGAGCCCGCCGAGCCTCCCGCACCCGCATTGCCTGCCGCCACGGTGCGATTGCCCCCGTCGCCACCCGTCGTTTGGAGATCTGCGACGTTCACGCCTCCGGCTGCGTTTGCGGTCAGGGTGACGGTTGCACCGTTGCCGCCGTTGCCTGCCGCTCGGGACGAACCGATATCGAAGGAATCGTTGCCGCCCTTCCCGCCCGCTGCCAGGACCGTGCCCAATGTGATCGCGTTGCCCATACCGTCGTTGCCATTGGCGGAGACGGTAATCGGAGCGGCGTTTTGCCCATCAGTCGCGGCTAACGGACTACCTCCACCGCTGCCGTCATTGCCATCGGCTCCAGACGTGTCGATCGTTCCCATCAGATCGACGAAAGTCCCGGCCGTGATCGAAACGCTCCCCGAGCTGCCACCGGGATTTGTCGTTTCGATGGTAGTCGATCCCGTCACCGAAGCGTCTGCTGTTAGATTGACCGTGGCTCCGTCGGTCCGAATTTCGGATCCGTTTTGCAGATTGAGATTGCGTCCAGCATTGAGCGTGATCCCATCCGGCCCCATGTTCAGGACGACGCTCGCTTGGAGTGTGATGTCCCGTGAGGCGGCTAGCGTGACCGAACCGTTCACGTTCTCGATGGCGTCATCGGAAATCGTAAAGTCTTCCCCACTCGCGCCATCACCGGCTCCCACCGAACCGTCTGAGACTTCGCCGTCATTGGCAGCTGGAGCGGCATCCACGATGATGATGTCTCGCGGATCGAGCAACAACGAGCCAGCCGATCCTGCGGTGCCGTGCAGATCGACGGTTCCTCGGAACGCGAGTTGTTCGGCTCCACTGACTTCCACTTGTCCGCCTTGTTCGCCGCGGACGGAAATCGAACCGGCGTACTCTGTCGCGTCATCGGCCCAAACGACGACTGTTCCTCCGGTCCCTTCGGAAAGGGCATCTGCGGAGAGGGTCGCGGTTGCGGAGACGGTGGTCGTCGCGGCATTCATCACGAACGGATCTCGTCCCTGCCAACCGCCACCAACGAGAATCGTTCCACCGCCAAGGTCACCATCAGCGGAGATCGCCGCCCCATCGGTTAACGTGACTTGCTCGCCGGTCAGGTGAATTGTCCCGCCCAGACCATCAGCCGATGAGACATCGACAACTCCGCTGACACGCAACTTGCGATCACCTTGTAGTTGCACGACACCACCATTCGACCGAACGGCCCCGGCCATCAAGACCGATTCTCCGTCAACCTGAAATTCGGCGACCGTCAATGTCGAGGTTTCGGAAACGTGAACGTCGCCTACACCTTCGGCTTCAAATCCCCCGGTGAGAAACGTGAAATCGGCCGATTCCAAATTCAAATGCGGATCGACATTCTCGTCTGTATCGCCATCAAGAATCCGTACCGCTGAGACATTGAGCGTCGACTTGCCCAGTTCGAGGACGTTCGTACCCGCTCCCAGAACTTGTGAGCTGTCGGTTCCAAACCACACCCCCTCGGCAAGCTCGAACTCATACGAATCGTCGGTTTCTCGAACCGTCAGCGATTCTTCGGCATCCTCCTGGAAACTGTGAAGCGATAGTTCCCCGCCCAGCAGCGAAAACTCCGCGCTTAACAGAGTTCGATCTTCCAGCACCTCTGCCGACAACCCAACTCCGGCCTCCATCCGAGGACGACGCGTCTCCGAATATGAAGCTGCTCGGAATTGTTCGAAAAGGCGACGACCCGCATTTGCGGCATGCCGCACCACTTTTTTCAGGCCATCGACCGGCAATGCGGCTCGTGTGCGAAACAGTTCCTTCGCTTGAGCAGCCACGCGGGTTGTTCTGTCTCGATGCGTGCATTTCATCAAATAGCGAGAAATTGCCCGCTCGGACACCTTGACCGAATTCCGAGTCACTCCTGCTGATACCGTCTCTGGCTTGTCTCGCATCATTCATCCTTTTCAATCAGACTAACTGTAGAGTCATTGCGGTTTTGCTCTCACCCAACAGTCCAGTCGAAAGAAAGATGTCAGCGAGTCCGCTACGTATCAGCTTAGATGCAAAAATCGATGGCTTGCACGGGAAAAACTGGCAAGTTGGGCAAGGGGTTTCCCCGGCCCAAGCAAAACGACGATCGGCTACCTTGACATCGAAGGGCCGGATGGTCAGAAGATCGTCGTTCCTATTCCTGAGACGACATCAATCGTTACACGGATGTGCGAACGGTACGTGACTGAAAATTTCTCACTTGCAGAAATCGTCCGCTTGGCAATAGAAGAGCGACTGCCGCTGCAACGTGAAGGGAACCTGCGAGCTGTCGTTAAGTACGCGTTGAAGAACTCATTCTGTTAGGGGGACTTCAAGTGGAAACGGAAGATCGACCTGGCGTACACACACCTGGCGACCTCAGAGGCCTGCGTTACCGTGCGATCCACGGCAATTCAAGTCGGCATAACGGCCCCAAAGACAGCATTTCAGCATGGCCGATGAATCCAGACGCGTTTCTGGCTTCGCTATCCGTAAAGTGCAGAACGCTTGACTTCCCAAGCAGCCTATGGTCCACTGTTGAACAGTTCCGGCCATTCGGGAGGGGCTGGACCATGAACACAGTAACGCCCCAACGCACGCACCTCGGTCTGTTCTGCGATCGGCCATTTCCACGACTTTACGACCCCGTGATCGAGGTTCCGCGGGTCAAACACTACAGCCGCCGAATGGAACAAGCTTACGTTGACTGGATTTGCCGCCGTCATCACTGGCATGAGTCGTCGGTTTCCAAGGCAATTCGCACCGCAGCCCGCCAGAGCGATATCACGAAACGCGTCACAGCTCACACGTTCCGTCATTCGTTTGCCACGCATCTGATCGAGGCGGGCTACGACATACGAACGGTGCAGGAACTCCTTGGGCACAAGGATGTTAGAACGACAATGATCTATACCCATGTTTTAAACCGTGATGGCCGTGGCGTTCGCAGCCCTGCAGATTTCGATTGTTTCCATTCCTAATAACGTGCGCATGTTGTTAGGAATCATTCTTGATAAACACTAGTTCGTCGGACAAGCATATTCCCCATCTGACATGCACTGGATCGAACCCCACATTCAGAAAGCCATCGACCTGTGCGACCAAGACTGGTGCGTAACCCTACAGTCCTGCGCCGATCCTGCGCATTACGTACAGTTCACCTTCGAGCATATCAACATGGCGTACCCGCGTACCGGAGATCCAAAGCAGATTGTCGATTCGCTGCCGACGGTCGAGTACGTAGACGTAAATTCGTATGAGCCGGATGGATACTTGACCATGAATCACGGGGCGGTAGACGTTCCCGGAATCGCAAAATTTGTCGCCGAATACATGGACCGTGTCCTAAACTCCGCAGACGAATCAAATTGGTTGGTTTCCGAAGAGGCTCTTTGACTACGCACAAGGAACCGACGAACCATGGGATGCAACGGAGCGGCGGTGGTGCGGTTTTTGGTGAGCTCCATGTTGTTCGCCGCCGCCCGCTGATCCCTGCCGTTATCCGGTCACATTTGGAATCCTGAGCCCAACAATGAAGAGTCAGACGTATTTCATTCTTCTGATTGCGAGCGTCGTCACGCTGTTTTTGTCAGTCTTTCCCCCGTATCGTGTGGTCGGATGGGGACTGAATGGATCAGACGTTGTGCCGTACGAGATTGACGGAGGTCGTGGTTTTTTCCTGACGGGGCCCAAAGAATCCGCAATGAAGAGTTATCAAGACAGAGGAACAGGGTACAGGTGGGCAATTATCGATGCGGGGCAACTACTGGTAGAACTCGCCATCGTCTCATCACTCGCATGTCTCCTTTTCGCTTTGACCGCCCCGAAAATTCGAGAAGAAGGTATGTCGAACCAGTAGCATGAAGACTGAAGCAATCACTCGGATAACCATCGGTTGCACCGGAGCCCTCGTCGGGCGTCGCTTCTGTAATCCACGTTAACTCCTCGTGCCCGGTGATTGCGGGCGTTCTGCACCGAAAGGACCATCAATGAGCTGGGACGTTTCCGTCATGAAGTTTTCCCAGCCGTATGCCTCGGTTGAAGATATCCCCGATGATGAAACTACAAGCCCGATCGGAACACTGTCGCATGTCCATGCTGCCGTAACGAGGCATTTCCCCGGAACTGACTGGAATAATGCTGCTTGGGGAATTTTTGACTCCCCACTTGGTTCAATTGAATTCAATCTCGGGAAGGATGATCCGGCTACAAGCATGATGCTTCACGTTCGCGCTTCAAATGAAATCGTTCAACCAATCGTCGCGTTGTGCCGTGAAGAAGGCTGGACAGCACTCGATTGCAGCACTGGCGAATTCCTCGAATCTACAGAAGACCCAACCGCCGGGATCGATGGCTGGCGCGAGTATCGCGACCGTGCAATTGGCGAATCGGCTCCGGACGAATAAAGAAGGTGCAGAACCAAGCGTTGCACGCCGAGCCGCCGACGGCGCGTTTCCTGAATTCAACGTCACTCGCGGCGGCCGGGTGAACGCAGTCGTTAGGCCCTCACCAATGGTTGGTCTCAAGGTCACGATCAACGACGGCGAGTCTGTCACTGGCGGTACTGAAGACCTAGGCGTCCTGACTGCTTCGGTCTCTGCATCTGGCATACTCGGTAACGAGTCGGATC
>NZ_JAALXT010000014.1 GCF_011634775.1 Thalassoroseus pseudoceratinae | reverse complement strand
AATCCGACTCTTTACCGAGTATGCCAGATGCAGAGACCGAAGCAGTCAGGACGCCTAGGTCTTCAGTACCGCCAGTGACAGACTCGCCGTCGTTGATCGTGACCTTGAGACCAACCATTGGTGAGGGCCTAACGTTTGAGATAACCGGGTGGCGACGGTTGACGTTGAATTCAAATTCGGCGTGAATCGCCACTCCGGTTCACGCTGTTGTTATGCCGCGTATTCGATCATTGTGACAGGTTAGGACCATCCCAGCCGTCATCCGAATCGGTGAACAAATCAAGGCGATTCTTAGAGCGAATCATATCATCAATGGCAGACTTATTGTCCATCAGCGATTGTCGAACAGTAATTTGAGTGCCATCTTTCGGTGTGTCTTGGATGGAATCAAGCGCGTGAATGCCGCGATATTTCATCGTGACGATTTCGCCATCTGAATTGCGGTATCGATAATCAAGTGATGGCCCAAGTTCGAGGGCACGGGCATACGCCGCATCAGGAGAATCGGCGCGGATCAAGTACGTTTCGATTTGCGCGACAATTCGTGGGTCGTTCTCGACCGTGATTTCGAGAACGAGTTCTGCGGCAAACCATTTGTCCCAGTCGGATTCGGTGGCCATTCATTTTGCGGTTTGGTTTAGCGGCATAACGTCTGCCGTAACCGGGCACGAACGGAAGACTTTGATTTCAGTTGCCGCGTGAATGAGTGCTCCGGTTCACGGCTTTGTTATCCGACGGCTCTGTCACATCGGTTTGCGTGGTGCATTCTGTACAGAACCGCCGTGTCATTCACGACAGAAAATGCCGTGGCCTCAGACCAAATAAACCGAGAACTGTCACAGAGCACAAGAATGAACCGCTGACACAGAGCAGCCCAACAATCCAGTGTGTGCCTGCGGCTTCACAAGCGATCGCGATGACCACAAATGCGATTGCCTGAAGGAACGCAAGGGCAGCAAGCCAAATTTGCCAGGGTTTGGGATTCGGAATCGCTTCGGCTTCGCTTTGGCTGCCTTTTCGTCTTGCACGAATCGCGTTCGGCAGGAACATGAGGACAAGTCCCAGCAACAAAAATGTCAGGATGCCGATTTCGTGATCGTCCATATCGTTCCTCTGCTGTTAGTGAATTGAGAATTGGGCAACTGTGTGTCGGATAACGGCAGGGTTCAGCGGGGCCGCGCGAACGACTCACCACTCCAATAAACTCAACTCACGGCCTCCGATGCAACCCATTGGTTACTCGTCTGTTTTAGTCGCAAGTTGATCGCGAATGAATGACCCAAATCCATCATAAATTTGAGACCAAACATAAGGCGCATCTGCGGGCTCTTCCGAGTATTCGTGGTTCCAGTACCAGACCGGCAATTCGCCGTTCTCGTCGGGGTGATAGGTGTCAAGGCAGAAAAGACTACCGCCCCAATCGCTTGCAACCGGAATCATGATCTTGCGCGCAATTGATGGGATAAACGAGCCCAGTTCCTCGATCTTGGCGCGGAGGTCGAGATAATCGGATCGGTCAACACCGAATAGCCGGATAGACCCGATAGCACCGCCGTTGATCTTAGAGACAAATTCCTTGTAGCTCGGCGGAAGTTGGTTGTCTAGCTCAGCATCAAGTTTGGCAACTGACACTGTGGTCGCGCCCTCGCGTATCGCCTCCGCCTCCGATCGGATCGCGTCGAACATCGCATCAGTGAAGTGCTTCATTTAGAAAGTTGGGCGTGGAAGGTTATTCAGTCGTGTAACGGTGGCGATCAGCAGGCCGGGAGTGCTGGCTTTCCATTCGTGAAACCTTGCAAGCCCGGCTCCATTGCATCGCATGGTTCGCCGCTATTCGTGTACTGAGTGTTGGGATTCGTCGTCACCGATAAACTCGTGCTGCAAGCGGTCAAGAACGGGAACTAAGAGAGGCCGCAGGTGATCACGGTATTTTTCGATCGGTTGATCGAGCTTTGAGGGCTTGGTCTCCAAAACAAACGAAAAAAGTGAATGGCATGCGCGCAGCAAATTATACGCGTTTTGATACCAGTACGCGACATATCGCCATTCCGAATAGATTCTCAGCTCTGGATGTTGTACGGGGTCTGTGGTTGTACCAATTGGGTGAACAGCACGATCGCGGAAACTGTATGTGTCTTTGAGCAAGGGAATGATTTGTTTAAGAGTGGCGGCGTCAATTCGGAAAGCACGCCTGAGTACCTCGCTAACTTGCTTGTGTCGCGCGGTGCGTTTTTCGCGCCAAGTATCAACTAGATCGCTCGGCAGGTTCACCCTGTCACGTAAGTTTGTCTAAAGAGCATCGACAGCGGTAGCGCAAGCGACGATCGCTTGCATTCCGGCACAGAACTCGGTTTGAAGGGCTAAGCCCTTTCGCTCCGCGTCGTCTGTGGCGTGGGCGTCGCGTGTCTCAAAGCTAGCGTCTTTTGCTGCCAGACCGTGCGTGATAGCAATGTCGAGCCAGTATGGCGACATATCAAGAGCGACCGCGAGGGTGAGGTTGCTTGTTGCAACGGAACCATCGGCATTGAGTTGCAAGCTGAACTCAGAAATATCAATGCGCATCCCTTTGGTGAGGAACACGCCCTGAGTAGATTCGCTCGGTTCATCATCAGACGTCATTGCCGCACCTTGCGTTTAGAATCAAACGTATTGACGTGTTAGACGTTGTTGACACTTAGAGGTTCGCTTTCTGTGTCGGCGAACGGTAGGGTTCAGCGGGGCCGCGCTAACGACTTGCCACTTCAAAAACGTTGACTCGCGGCCTCCGTTGCAACCCATGGTTCTCCGCCGTTCAGTGCGTGTAGGGCGAGGGACGCCCTTTGACGTTCTCAAAATGGTGAGGACGACAGAAAACGCTGTGTTTTACACGACCGCGATCGCAAACATCACGCTTACACGATACGGAATCTGATTCGGGACCAAGAAACTCGTAAAAGTTTCGGTCCTCGGACCATGGCTCTTCGTTCTCGTGTCCGTCTAATTGCGGGAATGGTTCGGGGGCATCCAGCAAGTCGGCCACAAATGAGTGGATGTACCACTCGGTGGTTTGAATGTACATCGAATCGTTGTCTACAATGACCGTGTCAATGGAAGACGAGTCAAGGAATCCACCGTCGACCGTGGCGGCGTGTTTTGCGAGCCAATCGCGAGCGTTGGTTGAAAGTGGAGACGCATTGGTCATGTACGAAGCCGCAGATTCCTCCGCATTTGAATCAGGATGAAACCAAGAGGCGAGGTCGCGACGGTCCGGTTCAGCGATGTACGGCTGAAGAACG
This sequence comes from Thalassoroseus pseudoceratinae, assembly GCF_011634775.1. Taxonomy (NCBI): domain Bacteria; kingdom Pseudomonadati; phylum Planctomycetota; class Planctomycetia; order Planctomycetales; family Planctomycetaceae; genus Thalassoroseus; species Thalassoroseus pseudoceratinae. The sequence goes on along the minus strand of NZ_JAALXT010000014.1, from coordinate 29,014 downwards.
GACGAGTAGCGAAACACGAACGCAACAAATGCGTTCAGATCCGGAAACTCAGAACGCCGCCACACACCCAAGTGTATAGCAAAATCAGCATCACGATCTACGGCGTGGCATTGGGTGAACAGCGGACGCTGATCGAGAAACTTTTGAATCTGTGTTGACATCAAAGTCACGTATTATGGGCGTCAGTCGGGGAACGCCCGCAATCACCGGGCACGAGAGGTTGACTGTGAATTCACAGCACGCCGGAGCGAGTGCTCCGGTGCATTGCATTGTTATGTCGTCATTTCATCTAAGTCGGCCTTGGTAATCAACGTACCATCGACCTTTGACACGTTTGAGTCCTGCGTGTTCAATCCCAACGTCATCCTTTTCTTCCATGCGAATCGCGATACGCGCGGTGTCGCCTTTTACGGTTACCGACTCGAGCGTTACGACCTTTGCCTGTTTTAGATTGTTAAGCCAGTTTTCGCGTTTCAGCTCGACGAATAGTTTCAGTACTGCAGACAAGAACTGAGCCTTCTTTTTGACAATCGCTGACACCTTGGGGGCAATTGTGGGCTGTTTTTCACGCGGAAGCTTTTTCATTTCTTCAACAAGAAGATCAAGCTGTTCAGCGTCAACGTGTTTCTTCGCAAGATCAGCCCCATCTGGACCAAGCATGCCAAGATGCGTGGCCATTGTGAGAGAGCCAACGAGGAAATCCCGCGATTCATCCGTCAGAACCTTAAACGCTGCTTCCCAGTCGTCTTTCTTGACTGCTGCGTGGAAAGAGCTAAAAGCAGCTTCCGGAGTCGCAGCTCCACGGGCGGACGCGACCTCTTTAGGTGAGCTTGGAGCTTCTTCTGCGGATGCGTTCGCCGCTGCATGAATTGAGACGACAATTACGAAAAGCGTTGTGAGGGCCAGCTTTGTCATGAGATTCTTTGCGACATAACGTTGGCGTTGACCGGGCGACGCCAATGTGGTGTCCACTTCAATCCGTCTCATGCGTCGCTCCGGTCCAACGCATGGTTCGCCGCTTCTTCCGTCCAGCTTCTCAGTTTGGACTTGGCCCAAAAAAACCTTTGGTCGTGATCCAGCACCATGGCTTCGCCAGACTCGTATACGAATATGATATCGCTGAGGTTGTCGAAGAAACACTTGCATTTCGAGTCTCCTGAATAGGTCGCTGAGAACTCTCGAACACGTTGGATCGCCGTTCGGGAGTGACAAACAATTGGAGTGCGGTCAAAAGTGCAATAGTCGTCAGGAATGATCACAACACGTCCGGTCGGTGAGAATCCTGTGTGTTCGAGTAGTCGTTTGTAGATCGAATCGTCATCATCCCAAACACCACCACGATCCTCCAGCCCAAGATCCGGCGGCGCCTCCAAGTAAGGATTCGGTTCGCAAGAAAAGTCCGCGAAATAATCTGTCGCCCACGACATTGCCGTGACGAGGTCGTAAACACCCATTGGGCGGTCAAGATGCACTGTCGCGCGTGATTCTGGAAAGAACTTCCGAATCAATCGTCTTGTTTCAGCTACTTCGGGAGTATTCCAATCCAAGAGGACTCTCTCCGTCGGCGAACGGCGGTCATCACCGAGGACCGCCAATGTGGAATCCATTTGTGAACGCGCCATGCGGTCCTTCGGTGGATGACATGGTTATCCGCCAATTCGGGTCAAGAACACGAGTAAACTAGAGTCTCCGTTCCAGAATGCAAATCGACCATCCTTCAGTTGAGCGCATCGGTAGCACTCTTGCCCCTGCATTGGGTCATGGATCTCATATTCCGGTGCGGGTGGCGACCAATAGGTTTCGATGAAGTGGTCACCGTCGATTGTCCACGTATTCGGTGACGGCCCATCAAAGCCATTCGGCGTTCGGTAAGTGCCGTCCCCGAGAAAAATGTAATCAGGTGTACCATCGTCGCTTCGGCTGATGCTGCTTTTCCATTCCCCAATCAGGAATGTTGGGTCAATAGAGTCGAGCAACTCGCACTCGGCGCGTTGCGCCACCCATTCGCGAATTTGTGCGGCGTACTCGGCATCAGAGTCTTTGTGATCGACAGGGCGGTGTTCAGCCATGGCCATCAATTCAGTCGGATAACGTCCGTGTTCACCGGGTCGCGACGGTGGACTATGACTTCAGGAAACGCGCCGGTCGCGACTCCGGCGCAACACATTGTTATGTGTCAGTCGTTACAGCGTCCCAATCCTCAGTTCCGTTGAGCCACTCAAACGCGTAATGACGTTGGAAAAGAACATCGTACACCAAATCATCAGGCATTGCATTTCTGCGATATGCTTGTCGTGCGTAGCAGTGCAGATTGTAGATTCGATCGTCTTCGGCAAGGATTTCGGCTGGCGGCCGAAGATCAGCCGAGGACACAAATGGATCTACTGGCTCACCGAGTACGGGCATGATCTCATCAACCAGTCTCGCGGTATCGCAAGTTTGAGTTGGTAGACCTAATGATTCGATCTGTCGGATCGACCATAAAAGGGCCCATTGAGCTTCTTGACGCCAACGGGCATCACTACGTTCTTTGTCGGACCGTTCGTCTGCACAGAGAAATGCTTTTTCTTTGGATGAGACTTGGTCCCATAAGTCCTGGTCTTTCAACCAATCAATAACAGGCTCAGCGTCGACCTCGTAGCCGACGGCGGCGACACACTGGAGGATGATCGTGCGGACGGCGACCTCATGGGCGTTGCGTTTGCACGCCTCGTTGTGGACTTCAACAGGCGGTACCGTATCGTCCACGCAGACGTCGTGAGACGCGGCCCATTCCTTTGTGCTGGTCATACGCGGTCCTGTGACACATAACGACCGGCATAACCGGGCCGCCGCGGTTGACGCTCCACTCGAAAAACGCGCGATCGGCGACTCCGCGTTCATGCCATTGTTATCCGACGATTGTCAGCTCGCGCCTATGAACATCTCTGAGTCGTTGTTGACAACCGTTGTCAGTGATTCGACCAATTCTTCGTGTAGTTCGTCCAGTTCGCCAAACGCATCAGCATCAAGATCACGAATCGCGTCCAATAATGCCTTACATTCAGCGTTTGAAAGCCAACCGAAAAGACATCCGTCGTGGTCTATTTCAATGCCACGAAATGGGCGTCCCGATTTGATGTGGCCCAGAAGCAAAACCGTCTCATCGGAAACGTGAGATTTTGCAGTGGCGATGTAGTCTTCCCAAGCGCCGTAGTGTTTCCAATCGTCAATTGCAAGATACTCAGGTTGGAGCCCAAAGTGTTTTGCAAGCGGTTCGACAACGTAGTTCCAACAGCCCGGTTCTTTTGCCGGTGGAGTATCAATCAGGATCATGCTCTTGGCATATTCACGGCGATCTTCATCGTCAGCATCGTACTCCGCCACGACGGCGTCGAATGCCGTCTGATTCTGGGAAGCGATGGCGTCGCGAATCGGATCAAGCGACTTTACCGAAAAGGCGTAGGTTCGAGTTGACATTGATGTTGGATTCCAGGGTTCTCGTTTTCTGTCGTATAACGACGGCGGTAACGGGGCCGCCGCGAAGAAACTATGATTTCACAACTTGCGTCATCGGCGGCTCCCGTTCACCGCATGGTTAGGCACCCGGCTTCTCGATGTCGATCTTCTTGATCTCGTACACGAACTCCGGCCCAACAAGATACGACACGGCTCTGTCCCACAACGGATCGGTCCGATCGTTGGGATTCGCCGCAAGTGCCATGATCTTCGGTGGCGTGCCGTCCCGAAAGAGATTCTTGTTGTTCCGGTTCTTGTCATAGCTCACGCCGGTGATCTTGAACTCCGTCGCGGCCACATGCCGCATCTTTTGCTGTTCAATATCTCTGTGGGCCGTCTCCCACGTGATCGCCCGCACAGATAGGTGGTAGTCCCGTTCGCGAAAACGACCATCGCTGATGTAGTCGGACTTCGCGGGATACTGCGGCGTCAGCCTTCGCTTGTATAGGCCGCCCGCGACGAACCGGAAGTGTAACGGGTCCGGGGACTTCTCGTACCGTCGACAGTCGATGATGTCCACCCAATGCCCCTTGGCTTGAGCGAGATGCTTTTTCACGAAAAGAACCGCTTGAGCCTCTTCGGTTTTGGCGTACTCGAGATATGTCTGGAGCAGCTTCGCGTCCATAGCCCCCGTGCCCATGAATGGTGTGCCTAACGCGGAGTTGAGCGGTCGGCGTCTTTGCTCTTGACCGCTTAACTCAAGGTACCTTTACGGCCGCCTCCTGCGACGTCGATTGGGAAGATGGTGAGCCGAACCGCTCCAACGTTTGTTAGAGGTAGTTTCAAAACCATTTGATAACAGTGAACATGCAAGCGAGTTGTACGAAGCCGAGAAACAGATGATCGTAGTATTCATAACGTACTGTGATTCGTCGATTGGTTTGCAACCAGCTGATGCTCCGCTCGACGACATAACGGGGGGCTAGGCATCGAGCTTTGCGACCGTCTTGAGTCACGGGTCGCTTGCGACTTTTGCGATGATGGCAGATCAACTCGATCTGTTCCGTCGCCAGCCGAGTCCGCAACGGATCGCAGTCGGCGGCTCGATCGTACATCAGTCGTTTCGGTTTTCGGGGGAGCTGACGTTGCTCGATCAACGGTTTGATCAGTCGAACTTCACTTTGGTTGGCACTGGCAATCGTCACCGCCAAGGGTGTGCCCACGCCATCGACCATCAGCATGATCTTGGTGCCTTTGCCTTTCTTGGTGTTGCCAACCGCGGAGCCCCCTTTTTTGCTGGGGCAAAGGTACCATCGCCGATGGCTTCTTCCCAGTTGAAGTCCCGAAAATCCTCCATGTGCCCCAGCAACCTCGTCCAAGCAGCTGCGAACACGCCGGACTCAGTCTACTGCTTGAGCCGCCGCCAGCAGGTGGCTGGACTGGGATATCGTTCTGGTAAATCTTTCCATCTCGCTCCGGAAACTAAGACCCACAATACGCCTTCTAGGCACCGGCGTGGCGGTACACGCGGTCGTCCGCCGAGTTTGGAGGGAAGCGGGTCCTCGAACAGGTCATCGATCAAAAGCCATTGCTCATTATTGAGATACGGTTTGGGGGCCGTCCTGGACCCCGTGCGATTGCGGCCAAGTCGAGGCCACGCCGACAGGGTAATCAACATGCTGGTGTCTCCTTTCACCAGCATCGGCATGCAAATCGCTTGCCAGAGCGTTCACTAGAATCTGCGTTATGAAACTGTTCTAGCGACTGAGCTTGATATCGTAGGTTTGTTGATCTTCAGTGACTGTGATTGTCAATGGCGTCTGGGCGAGCGTTCCGTACTTGTCAGGAATCGGTCGGTTCTTCAGGCTTTCGATATACTGCGAGGCTTTTATCTGAGATTCGCCACTTTGGCCTCGAAACTCACCTGGCATGGGGGCTTCGGTCACAGTCACTTTGTGCTTCCATGCACAAGCTCCGGATTGACCGCCGCATTGAAGCGAGAATTGTCCATTCTCATCTGTAACACCACTGGCGATAAAACTTCCGTCGAGTTCGTCATGCAAAGGATAAAAACGAACTTCGACGGAGGGAAGCGGTTCATCATTCAGAGTGATCGTTCCCTTAACGGGAACAATAGGTGGAGGTGGCGTTGAACATCCCCAGCAGAAAAATACTGCAACTCCCAAAACGCCGAACCGATACAATGATTGCCGAGTCTGCACCTAACTGCCTTTCTGGAGGGGCATTTGATGGTGTGTTGAACTCTAGAATTGCCTAGGGGAGTCGACTCTAGTCAAGCTGAACGACTTGACCATCCGCAGGGCGTGCGAGGAGTTGTAGCGTAGTCAGCCCACCCGTTGATGTTTGCGACATGAACCGTACGGAACCGTCACACAACGCAAAGTTTGCTCCGCCGGGATGTGCACTACTGAAGGAACTGAGTTTCTTGTCCGTCTCAGAGTATGGGGGCGGATCACTAAACCCATCTGGAACATTATAGTTGATAGGCACAAACGTTCCCCCCAGACAGTCCTGAGGCGAATTGAAGTTCGACCATGCCCAACCACGACGATTCGGAAAATCGCTCCAGTTTCGATCGTAACTGTAACGTTCGCCGACTAGCAATGTGTTTGATGTGCCGTCTTTGATGGTTGCCATTCGAGATCGACTATTGATCTGAAACACACCATCGAATGTCGCATCAAAAATATACCAAGACTGTGTGCCTGCGTTCGCCATGTAACTATTGATCGCAAAGTAGTAGGTGTTGCCGCCACTTGTATAGGTGATCACAGGTTCCGAAGAATTATCTGATGGACAAATATAAGATTTAACCACCGTCGCGCCGATCGAGTCTGGTCCATTGGTATTGCCATATTCTCGTTGAGAGAAGTCGTACTGATTCGTGATGTTCGCCTGCTCCATGAACGGCAAAATGTAAGCCAACCACGATCCGTACTGATCCGGAAAAGGGGGGGCGGGGATCTTTCCGGACGTGTGGAGACTGTTTGTCGGGTAGACGGCTCCCGACGTACTAGCAATCGGAATATTAATGCCGGCAGGAAAGTGCTTGTAGGTGTCGTGGAAGGTGTGCATCGCGAGACCGATTTGCTTTAAATTATTCTTACATTCGGTCCGACGGGCAGCCTCACGAGCTTGCTGCACAGCGGGCAGAAGCAGTGCAATCAAGATCGCGATGATCGCAATCACGACGAGGAGTTCAATGAGGGTAAACCCTCGCCGACTGTTTCTGCGGAAGCGTCGATGGTTCATGAATCCAAATTCCAAAGCAAAATGAAACGAGATCACGGATTCGTCGAAAATGGGCTCGGAGCACGACATTAGCAATGGATCGGCATTTTTCCCGGCCTATGCTACATTCTGGCTGCCAAGCAAGTACCAACTTGCTGATTACAACATCTCAGATTAATATTACGCTGGTTTTTGCTAAAATCTCTAAGTATCCGAGGAGACCGACTAATGGGATGGCAATACTTGAAAACCTAGGGGCGATAAGCTGCATACGGAACCGGCCAATAGTCACATATGATTGATGTAAACTTCACGTCACTCTCGAGTAGACACTGCTCATGAGCGAGCCGATCAAGCACTACACTATCAAAGTGTGTGCAACATATTTCTCGCGATTTTTGCTTTGGTCGCTCGAAAATTGCGGTGGTGAATTCACTGGTAATCAGCTCACTCACCACCACGAATGCCTCAACACACTAGTCTTGCAAGAAGCCTGTGCGGTTCTGGCCGGTTTGTGGGTTCCAGAAGAAGAACTCGTCGGCTAGTTCATCGCTGAAGACTTCTTCTGTAAGACGAGCGATTTGCTCGAAGTCTCCGTTGATGGACAAGCGGTTGACTACGTTGTCGACTGGAACGGCTTCTCCATTGGGATCAAGATTCGTCAAAGCCGTGCGGTTGTCACCGCTATTGGTATTCCACGCGAAGACGTCATCCAATCCATCACCATTGAGATCACCAATTTCGATTCGATCGTAGTCGTTGCCGTTAAACAGCGTGACTGGCAAGAAGTCGATATCGGCCGAGTCGAAGTTCGTCGTTGTTCCTGGTGTTACTGCGGTCAAGGACACTAGCCGGTTTTGACCGGTTTGCAAGTTGACGAACAGTAACTCATCGAGGGAACTGTCCAAGAACTGACCCGACAGCACAATTTCGAAGTCGCCGTTCACCCACGACGGTGCAATTACATTCGTCTGTTGGTTGTTGAAGTCGGTATCCATGCCGGGGGTGACCACTTCAAAATGAACCAGACGATTCGCACCACTGACTGGGTTCCAGAAGAAGAGATCCTCCGGGCCGCCATCGTCAAAGTTTCCGACGACGAACTGTTCGAAATCGTTGCCGTTGACGAGGATCACAGGGACGACGTTGTTTTCCATCGTTCCCACAACGCTTGTCGTTCCACCGTTGGCATGGATCAACCGGTTTCGGCCGGTGCTCGGGTTCCAGAAGAACAGATCGTGACCGGCGTCGTTATCAAAGTCGCCGATCCTTACTTGGGTGAAGTCGTTGCCGTTGATATCGGTCGGTGCGAACGGATTGTCTTGCACCGATCCATCTCCGAACACGATGCGATTCGCACCACTGGCTGGGTCCCAGAAGAACAAGTCGTCCGCAGTGGCATCGGTTTCACTCGGCGAATTATCGAAGTTTCCACTGACAGTCAGTGTGAACGGGCCGTTGATCTCGATGGGATCAATGTTCGCATCCGTCAAGTCGGCGATATTGGGAGCCAAATCGTCGTTGACGATCACACCAACACCCTGCGCATCACTCAGTGTGACATCGCGTCCGCCGGCCTGGATGTTCGACAATTCGACGAAGAACGATTCATCAGCCTCGCGGTCGGTATCTCCGTTGATCAAGACGGTCAACGTTTGCGTCTCGCCAGCGGTGCCGCTGAAGGTCAACGCGTTTCCGATGTTCGCGACGTAGTCCCCATCCGTTGCGGTTGCAGTATCGCCGACAGTATCGAAGTCCACCGTTAAACCGGTTTCGACATCATTGTCCAAAGTCACAGTGAAAACGAGTTGTCGCGTGCCGCTGGTTCCTTCGAAATCGGTCACATCATCAATGGACAACGTCGCGGCATCGTCATTTGTGACAGTGTAAATTGTTGTAGCCTGAGTTGTCGTGTCATCGTTGGTATCGTTGATCACTAGGTTGCCGGTGGGGTTGGCCAGCGCGAGTTCGATTGTTTCATCCAACTCGACAACAGCGTCATCCATGATCGTCAGACCGATGGAAACCGCGGTTGCGTTGGTTCCGTCATAAACACCTGCGGGAATCGTCACGGTTTCGGTTAGTGTGAAGTCGGTGTCGTCGATGGCAGTTCCACCAGTGACGATGACGTCGACGGTTTGATCTTCCGTCAAGGTTCCATTGACGAGCAGGACAGGTTGGTTCCCGCCGGAGGTCTCCAGGTCACTATTTGTCGCGTTGCTGAACTCGACTTTCGTGATCGGCGGTGCTTCGACGATCGTGGTTTCGACGGTGGAGTTGTTGGCGGTATCCGGATCAGCAGGAGATCCACCGGAAACGGTTGCTGTGTTTGTGATCGGGCCGACTCCGGTTTCGGCAGTCACGTCGAATGTCAGTGTGGCCGTTTCTCCGTTCGCGAGGACAAGATCGGTGATATTCGGGCCGTCCGCTTCAATCACCAGGGATCCGCTGCCGCTGCCGGAGAACGACAGGCTTTCGTTGCCAACAGTGAAGGTGCCTGTCGGGAATGTGATCGAATCGTCGAGGCTCGCGCCGGTGACATCGTCCGGACCACTGTTGGTGATGGTGACGGTGTAGGTTGTGGTGCCGCCGGTGATGATCGGGTCAATCGTGTTGGTCGTTGTCACCATGAGATCCGCTTCGGGAGTTGCGGTAACGGTGATCGTTGTGTCGTCGTCAACCGGAGTAGTTAATGAGTTTCCGGCAACGTCGTTGATGGTTGCACCGTTCGGTACTTGCAGGATGAGTGTGCCGGGAGCGGTTGGCGTGACTTCAACAGTGAAGACCCCTGGGCTGGTTTCAGTAATTACTCCAATCGTAATTGGCGAGGTGCCTGCGTTCCTGAAGTCAGCGGCATCCACGGTGCCATCATCGATGTCCTCACTGAAGGTGACTGTGTAAGTCACGAGTGTGCCTTCGATGATCGGGCCACCACTTTGATCGTCGACAATATCCGCAGCATCAAGCAAAGGAGCCGTCGCGTCCGTGACGGTGATCGTCGTATCGTCTTGGATCGGCGGAACCAAAGAATTCCCAGCGGGATCGTCAATCGTTGCCGCGCTCGATACTTCCAAGATCAGTGTGCCGGGAGCGGTCGGCATCACTTCAATGTTGAAGACCCCTGGGCTCGTTTCCGTGATCGTTCCGACCGTGATTGGTGCGGAGCCTGCGTTCGTGAAGTCGGCGACCCCCACGGTGTTTTCGTTGATGTCTTCGCTGAAGGTGACTGTGTAAGTCACGAGTGTGCCTTCAGCGATTGGGCCGCCACTTTGATCGTCCACGATGTCCGCGGATGCGAGAGTCGGAGCTGTGACGTCCGAGACGGTGATTGTTGTGTCGTCGTTGACCGGCGGAACCAGGGAGTTTCCGGCGACGTCGTCGATGGTCGCACCAACGGGCACTTGCAGGATCAACATGCCGCTCGCGGTCGGTGTGACTTCAACGGTGAAGACCCCCGGGCTCGTTTCGGTGATTGCCCCGATTGTGATCGGTGCGGTGCCTGCGTTCGTGAAGTCGGCGGCATCCACCGTGCTGTCATCGATGTCTTCGCTGAAGGTGAGCGTGTAGGTCACCAAAGTGCCTTCGGCGATTGGGCCACCGGATCGATCGTCCACAATGTCAACCGGCGCCAGAGTGGGTGCGGTACCATCGGTGACGGTGATCGTCGTATCATCATCGACCGGAGGAACCAGCGAGTTCCCAGCCGGATCATCGATGGTAGCACCAACGGGCACTTGCAGGATCAATGTGCCAGGAGCGGTTGGCGTGACTTCGACGGTGAAGACCCCCGGGTTCGTTTCGGTGATTGCTCCGATTGTGATTGATGCGGTGCCTGCGTTTGTGAAGTCGGCGGCATCCACCGTGCTTTCGTCGATGTCTTCATTGAAGGTGACTGTGTAGGTCACCAGCGTGCCTTCGGTGATCGGACCGCCACTTTGATCGTCGACGATATCCGCAGCATCAAGTGTGGGAGCGGTCGCATCCGTCACTGTGATCGTTGTATCGTCCTCGACAGGAGGAACGAGTGAGTTCCCAGCAACGTCATCAATGGTTGCAACAACGGGCATTTGCAGGATCAGTGTGCCAGGAGCGGTTGGTGTGACTTCGACGGTGAAGACTCCCGGGCTAGTTTCGGTGATTGCTCCGATTGTGATTGGTGCGGTGCCTGCGTTCGTGAAGTCGGCGGCATCCACCGTGCTGTCATCGATGTCTTCGCTGAAGGTGAGCGTGTAGGTCACCAAAGTGCCTTCGGCGATTGGGCCACCGGATCGATCGTCCACGATGTCCGCGGAGTCCAAGGTCGGTGGCACAACATCCGGCTCGGTGACAACGACGGTAGTTGCCGCTTCATCGTCTTCCGCAGGTGTTGGTGCGGTGCCATTGTTTGGCGTTGAGTCCGGGTCGACTTCGTTTGCCGCCGTTACTTGCACGTAGTTTTCGTAAGGTGAATCTGTGGCAGCGATGAAGCTGCCTGTGATTGTGAGAGTCTGCGTCTCACCGGCATCGAGTTCCAGGCCAGACCAAATATCAGTGTTCGGATCAAACGAACCTTCACTGGCATTGAACATGGTCAGCACGAAATCGTCCGACAGCACTTCGGTGAGTTCCACACCCGTTGCGGTCTGCGTTGCAATCGCGGTGTTGCTAGTCTCAATAGTGAATGTGATCGTCTCACCGACAAGCACGTCGTCATTGTCAACAGAGATGCTGACTTCCAAGTCGATGCCCTGTTGCACTATGTTGACGGCATCTTTGGTATTGATGGCCACACCTGCAGATGCCTGAGCCGACGGGAAGCTTGGCAAGCCGGCACCACCAAAATCGTTGCGAACCCAATCGGCGGATGTGTCGGTGTCGGTTCCGTTGGGAATTCGCGACGCTCCACCTGGTTCGAAGGGACTTACACCATCAAAATTCGGCCCCAAGACCGCTCCGGTCGAACCTTCGTAGGTGACGTCTCCTGCATCTCCATCGAAGACCGCCACACTGTCGACAACGCTGGTCCAAGGCATGGAATCGAGTATTCCATCATTGTTGGTGTCCAGGTCGTCATTCAAAGATCCGGTGAAGTTCTCGACGATTAGAATGGTTTGAGTGCCGTTCTCGAACTCGCTGTTCAAGTAGCTCGTGCTGAAGAACCCGTTGGCATCGGTGGTGGTGATCGTCTCCACATTGTCGATGACACCGGTACCACTACCTTCGCCTTCAATCACCAAGATCGTGAATGCGGAATAATCTGTATTTGGATCACCGAAAACTTCGATGAATTCGTCGGTATCGCTGCCCGTGTGATCGAACACGAATTCGTTGATCACCAACGGTGATGGCGGTGCGTTGACCGTTGTGGTTTCAACAGCGGTATCGTTTAATCCGTTGACATCTACCGGCGTGCCACCAGAAACCGTGGCGGTGTTAGTGATTGTTCCAGTGCCGGTGTCTGCGGTAACGTCGAACGTCAGGGTTGCTGTTTCCCCGTTGGCAAGATTCAATCCGGTGATGTTCGGTCCGTCTGCTTCTTCGACCAACATACCGCTGCCGGTTGTGGCTCCAGGCGTAGAGAACACGAGGCTGGCGTTTCTGACGGTAAACATGCCTGATGGGAAGACGATCGTGTCATCGAGCGTGGCTCCGGTGACGTCTTCAGGACCGTTATTGGTGATCGTCACCGTGTAGGTTGTAGTCTCGCCTGTGAAGATTGGGTCGGCGTTGTCGGACTTCATCACCTCCAAGTCCGTTGTTACGAGTTCGGCAACCGTGACCATAACGCTATCGTCGTCGTCTTCGCTGGACGGATCACCGATTTCGCCGCGACCACTGTTGTTGCCCGGCGTTGAGTCGGGGTCCGTCTCGTTGGCGGCGGTGACTTCGACATAGTTCGTGTAAGGCGAGCTCACAAAATCGGTGAAGGTCCCGGTGATGGTCAGCGTGGCCGTCTCACCAGCGGCGAGTTCAATGCCCGTCCAAACGCCGGTCCCGGGGGTGAATGAGCCTTCGCTTGGCGTGTTGGCAGTTACCATGAAATCTGCCGGCAGCATGTCGGTGACTTCAACGCCGGTCGCTGCCTGGGTGGCAATGGTCGTGTTGCCGACTTCGATCGTGAACGTGACGATATCCCCCTCGGTCACGTCATTGTTGTCGACCGATTTCATGACGAATAGGTCGATGCCCTGTTGCACCATGTTGACGGTGCCTTCGGTGCTAATGGCCTCACCCGCAGATGCTGTCGCGGACGGGAAATCTTGAAGACCTGCGCCATTGAAGTTGTTCCGCACCCAGTCGGCTACCGTGTCGGTATCCGTGCCGTTCGGTATTCGTGACGCCCCGCCAGGTTTGAACGGACTGACACCGTCAAAGTTCGGTCCCAGAACCGGTCCGGTTGAACCTTCGTAGGTGACGTCTCCTGTGCCACCATCGAAAATGGCCACACTATCGACTACGGCAGCCCATGGCAGCGAATCGAGTGTCCCATCGTTATCAGTATCGAGATCGTCACCTTCGGAGCCTGTGAAATTGGTGACGAGCAGAATCGTTTGGGTTCCGTTCTCGAACTCACTGTTCAAGTAGCCGGTGCTGAAGAACCCATTCGCGTCTGTCGAGCCGACTGCAATGACATCGTCAATGATGCCGATTGAGCTGCCATCCCCCTCGATCACCAAGATCGTGAAGGCAGAATAATCGAAGCTTGCGTCGCCGAAAAGTTCGATGAACTCGTTGGTATCGCTACTGGTATGGTCGAAGACAAACTCGTTGATCACCAGTGGCGGGAAGTCATCATTGGTGATGGTTCCAACCCCCTGATCATCGCTGACGGTCGCCCCGGTCACGTTCGACAAGTTGACGAAGAACGATTCGTTCGGTTCGACATTCGTGTCGCCGTTGACGGTCACGTCGAAGGTGTAAGACGTGTTTCCTTCGGCGATCGTTTGACTGGTCAGCGATTGGGCAACGTAGTCCGAGTCGGCGGTTGTCGCGGAGTCATCGGCAGTGGCGATGTCGAATGTGACACCACCGACCGGAGCGGGAACCGACAGACTCACCGTGAACGTGTATGTCGTTGTTCCGGAATTTCCTTCGTTTTCGGTGACGTCGTCGATCGAGAGTGCTGGTAGTGCGCTCACGGTGACATCGTCGGCGTCGGCGAAGTCATCGCCCATTCCATCGTTCGGTGTGGAATCGGGATCGGCTTCGTTGGCGGCCGTCACTTCAACCGTGTTGTCGAGTGTCCCCGTGCCAGTCACGGCGACATCGAATGTGACCGTTGCAGTCGCACCGCTTGGCAGCGCGGTGATTGTCAAATCGGGGTCATCGGTAGCTGCAACCGATCCCGCGCCACCACCGCTGAACACAACCATTGCATTGCTGATGACAAAGGAAGTTCCATCAAATGTGGTCGTGTCATCCAGCGTGGCCCCTGTGGAGTCGCTTGGCCCATTGTTTGTCACAATGTAGGTGTAGGTAACGGTTCCACCATCGAGAATCGCTGTCTGATCAACCGACTTGGTAACCTCCAAGTCAACCGACACTGTCGGCAGCACATTGGTTTCACCGGGTGTCGGGGTTTGCGTGACATAGGTGGACGTATCAAGTGCCGTACCGCCGTTCGGAACTCGGGCGATGGCATCGTTCCCACTGTCGCCGTTTTCAGACTCGTTGATCTGCGGCTGCCCTGGCGTGAGCACATCGATGAGGCCAGAGTCATCGCTGTCGTTCGTGTCGTAGACAACGGCATCGATGAGGTTGGTAGCGGTGACTGGCGTGTCGATTGGGAAGTCGGTGTCGTTGCCGACGAACAAGGCCACGGCGTCGGCACCGTTCTGAATTTGGTTATCGACCCATGCCCCTTCGATCAGTGTGTTGGGAATCAAATCGACGTTGGGAACACCAGCCAAGCCAATCACGAAGTATCCGTTGGCATCGGTGGACTGTCCATCCAAATCGATGGCGTCGTATGATGCATCGTCACTGCCGTTGAACAGCACAACAACCAACCCATCCAGTGACGTGTTCCCGGCGCCGCCGTCATAGAGTTCGATGAATTCCAGGTCATCGGTGCTCGGCGTGTCAGCGTCGACTTCGTTGATCACAATCACTGGCGTACTCAAGCCGGTCCCGGTGACGGCGAACTCGTACGGGTTTTCGTCGGCATCATCGTTGGCAATGTTGATCGTCGCTGTACTCGTGCCATCGGCGGCCGGGTCGAAAACGACATCGAAAGTGATGGAACCGCTCGAAGACACGTTCCCGGGCGTGAAGTTCGCGATCGTGAAATCGCCCGCATTCGCGCCAGTAACCGTGATCGCCGACACATCCAAATCAGCGGTTCCAGTATTCTGGATTGTGAACGTGTTGGTCACCATGCCGTTGGAGGTCAGAGTTGGACCGAAGTCGGTGCCATCTGCCGAATCCGGCGTGGTATCGCCATCCACAATGTCCATGCCAAGTCCCTGAACATTGATTTCTGGAGCGGCGTTGGTCACACCCATGCCGGTCACGGCGAAGTCGTAGGGGTTTTCGTCAGCGTCGTCGTTGACGATGCTGATTGTCGCGTTGCGGACACCGTCGGCACTGGGATCGAAGACAACGTCAAAAGTCGTTGAACCACTGGCAGCGACGGAGCCGGCAGTGAAGTTCGTGATCGTGAAGTCACCGGCATTCGCACCCGTCACATTGATTGCGGACACATCGAGAGGGTCGCTGCCCGTGTTGAGGATGGTGAAGGTTTGGGTTTGGTCGCCGGACGCTGTCTCCACCAAACCGAAATCGGTGCCATCGTCCGTCGTGGGGGTCGTATCGCCATCGGGAATGCTCATGGCGTTGCCTTGGACGTCGATTTCCGGTCCAACGGCTGCATCGCCCGTGATGATAATGTTGTCGAAGACTGCCACTTCGAATGGTAGGTTGGCCGTGAACGTGATCGTGAGGTTCGAGCCCGTGCCGGCTATACTTGTCAAGAACGTATCGAGCGAGCCATCGGCAGACAACGATTTATCAAGATACAAGTCCGCTGCCGTGGTTGACGTGGTGCCCTCGGCGAATTCTTTTGTAATGACCGCGTCGCCGGTGGCCAACAGGACTTCCGCGGGGTCATCGTTGGTTCCATTGTCGAGTGGTCGCAGCGATCCCGACCCCAAATTGTTCGCCACTGGAGCAATACTAAACAGCGTCTGAGCGGTGCCACCGTCAATCGATGCCGTGAACGTCAGGATGGTGTCGTCGCTGTAGTCGAAGGCGCTGTCCATTCGAGCGCCGATATCGATCATGATACCCAGGTTGGATGCCCCGGAGATGTCAAACGTCCAACTCGCTGTTTGGTCGGTACCGAATTCATCGCTGTCGGACAGGGCGAAGTAGTCGTTATCCAAGTCGGCGTTCTGCCCGAAGATCCCTTCAGTATCACTTGGGTTTGCGGTTCCGCTTGAGTAGCCGAAGACTGTGTCGTCCGCAAGGCTGAACGGCACACCCGGATTCGGAAAACCCTGTGGCCAAGCATTCCGACTTCCAACACCGAAGAAATCACCGGCTCCACCGTCCAGGTTGTCACTTGAGGGATCGAACCCAGTGACCAGATTGACTTCACCGCCATCGAAGTCCTGCTGGGCCACCAAATTGGCCGGCGGACTCGTGCCCTCACCGGTAACACTAAATTCGTAGGGGTTTTCGTCGGTATCATCGTTGGCAATGTTAATCGTCGCCGTGCTGGTGCCATCGGCCACCGGATCGAAAATCACATCGAAAGTTAGCGTACCACTTGGCGAAACCACACCAGCCGTGAAGTTGGCAATCGTGAAGTCACCAGCATTGGCTCCAGTCACGGTGATTGCGGTCACGTCCAGACCACCAGTGCCTGTGTTTTGGATCGTGAATGTGTTGGTCACCATTCCACTGTTGGAATCAGTCGAGCCGAAATCCGTACCATCCGCCGTGGTTGGTGTGGTATCGCCATCCACGATATCCATGCCAAGACCCTGAACATTGATCTCAGGCGTGGCGACGGCAACCCCGGTTCCTGTGACTGCGAAATCGTACGGATCTTCGTCGGCGTCGTCGCTGGGAATGTTGATGGTCGCATTACGAACACCGTCGGCAGCAGGATCGAACATCACCATGAACGTCACATTGCCACCCGAAGCGACCGTCGTCGTCGCTGGCTGAGTGATCACAAAGTCAGCTGCGTTCGCCCCGGTGACGTTGATCGTGCCAAGCGTCAGATCAGCGGTGCCGTTGTTCTGAATTGTGAAAGTCTGGGTCGCAGAGCCACCGCTCGTCAGCACGTCGCCGAAGTCGGTACCGTCTGCGGCGGTTGGAGTTGTATCCCCATCGAGGATGTCCATCGACATCCCTTGCACGTTGATCTCCGGCGCACCAGCTGCATTGAACAGACTGCCATCAATCCGTGTGCCTGGTGAGAACCGTGAGCCGTCGTCGGTATCGGCACCCACGTGATCGACGAAGGTCCCCACGAGATCGGGGCTCCGTGTGCTGGATTGGTCAGAGCCGCCGGACAGATCGGCCAGCCCCTGTCCAGCCGCACTCCCGTAACTCACCGAATCGATGACTGTCGAACCGGCATCGATAAGTTGAATCAGATCGCCACTGTTCGAAAAACCCGATCCGATACTTCCGTCATCGACAAAGATCAGCGAGTTGCCAAAGTTCGGATTCGCCGCCGGAACTGTCGAACCATCGCTGAAAGCCCCGGCTGGTGTGCCACCGCCGAAAAGCACGAGAGCTTGGTTCTCTTGTAGGATCGTGCCCGCGGGGAACGTGAAGTCGCCGCCGTCGTCGTCACTCAGCGTCCACCCGCTGATATCCAAAGTCCCAGGTCCAGTGTTGATGACCTCGACAAACTCGTCTCCACTCGCACTACGCACGCCGTCGCCATTGGCATCACCGTCTGGCACACCACTCGCTGGATCAAAAAGCACCTCGTTGATGACTGCCGCTAGCAACGTGCGGTCTTCCAAAACTTCGGCTTGGGCGGGAATGGCAGCGATCTGTTTTCGACGAAGTCCGTTTCGACCTGCTCGTAGTTTTCGGACGTTTTTTGGGGAGAATCGGAGGGAATCGAGCCAGGAAGTCAAAAGCATGGAGGGCAGTCCTTGAGCGGAATGAGGGCAAACTGCAACAAACCGGATGAATTGCAAGAGCTGGGATATTCGGAGTTTGTTGACTAATTGATTTGCAGATTCTCAACCGCCCACCCAGACAACTTCAACCACTATCTCCACTCAAAAACAATTTGAATCAGTTACTCTTCTTCTGTTTGCAGGAACTTAACGAAACCGCAGCGAAAACAGGGGTTTCATTCATAAAATCGCATCGAAAACCAGTGCAATTGGCGTTGGACCGGTCACGGTTTGGCCCGAATATTTCGGTGCGCCGTGAGAAGGCGGTTTGTTTCCGATGTGGGCGAATCCCACCCGGCAAGTCTGTCGCTCCAGCCGGAAGCACTTGGGGCGGTTCGAGGAGGTAACGACTTGGACTGAAGCACTTCAAGAGAAGGCTCCTTCTGGGAGTCAGCGAGCAGAAAGGCCGTAACGCGAGTGAACGCCCGGCAGGCGCGGGGAAGGTCGCCGTCGGAAAACTGTGTGCCTTCGACAGGAAGGACAGAGCGATTGAGGTTTTCCGGTTCCGCCGGGGTAATGACGACAGCATGTCTGAAAGAGGAAACTACACGCAACACAGGAAGCCCCAGCGATGAGAGCGCTTGACTCTCGCGGAGCCGCCGTCGATTGCTAGAACGATGTCGTAAGCACCGTCCCGGAAACGTTGAATTCCACGCAACACATCGTCAACCTTCGGATTCGGCTCAAGGTTCCGAAAGAAGCTCGGTTGGTGATGGCTGAGAAAGTCTGCGACTGCTTCCTCGGCTCCGGAAACCGCGTAGGCCGTCTGGTTATCGATGGCGAAGATATTCAATGGACGATCCGCAGGGACGACGGCACCGAGACTGCGTGCGGCTCCCGCTTCAATTTTGACTGTCTGGTGTTGCAAGGTTTGGCTCCTTTCGCGGCTACACTTCAGACATTGCGTGAAGAAAATGTCAACGTGACATGTCGGTTCTGCGACAATCCGTGTGCACCAAAGGTAATCGACTGCAACGCCCCGGCGGCTCTTTGTTGCTTTTTCACAATTCCTCCTCACTGCCTTCACATCCTTGAGTTATCCCAGTGAAATCCAAAGCACAAACGTCGGGTCATCCGTTTGTTGCGGCATGCGACGTCGATGTTGTCAACGTTCGCATGCCGCACGTCTCCTGCTGCACACCGTCCCGCCAACACTGCCCTTGCTCATGACTCGCACAAACGTTCTTGCGGACAATCAACTCTATGCGACCGTTCGCAAGGGCAATACGCTGATTGTCACGTTTCGAGGGCTGCCTGTGGGTTTCGGCATTGTGGATTCCGAGACCGAATTTCAACGCGTTGTGAAATACTACAAAGACCAGCCGCTGCAACACGTGATTGTCAATCTCGGCGAAATGTCGTATGTCGGAACTCAGTTGATCGGTTCGTTGACTCGCCTGGCCGAAGTGGTCAAAGAGAAAGGTGGAGTGTTCGCCGTTTGCGAGCCAAGCCATGACACGCGGGAAATGTTCAAGGCCCTCAATATCGACGATCAATGGCCCGTCTTCGAGCGCGAGTCCACCGCCGTCGGTCGGATTGTTCGCGAACCGTTGTGGCAAAAATTCCTCGTGTTCGGGCAGCGTCGCGTGTTGGTCCCGATTTTGGGGTTTGCCGCGGTCGGTCTGCTCGCTTGGTCGTTGTTCGGGCCGGTGGCACCGGCAACCCGATTATCGAGACATGCGGCTAAGCTGGAGGACTACTGGGAAGACTACAACGATTTTGCGAAAACCGCTCCGTCCAGAACCGAATGGAACTCGTACCGCGAAAGCTTGACCAAAGAACTCAAGTCGTTCGCGGACGAACTGGGACAACCCGGACCGCTGGTTCCCGAGCGATACCGATTGAAAAATGTGGTCGAATTGCAGTTTCTGCCCCTTTTGCGGCGAACCCGACCGATCACGCTGAGTGAGTCGGTGATCTCCGATCGAGCTCGTGAGGAGATCCAATACGTGGTGCAAGCCACACGCGCTCGCAGTCGCGAAATCGCCGAGTCGGGAACGACCGGCCCTCCGACTGAATGATGGATCCGGGTCCTCATCGAAAATTCATTTTTGGTTGGTGTCCGTGGAAATTCGACCCTGCTACATTGACGGCAGTCATCAATCAATCGGCTGCGACCAAGCGAACTCGAATATCTCCGTTATGAAAGAACGATTTCAGCTACTGATCGTCGACGATAGCCCCGTGGATCGAGAACTCTATCGGTGTTTGATGCAGAAAGACGAACTCTGTACGGTCCGCACGGTCGGTGATGGGGTCGATGCGTTGGACCAAATTGCGATCGATCCTCCGGATGTCATCCTCACCGATCTCAGAATGCCTCGCATGAATGGCTTGGAACTGGTCAAACAAGTCCAGGAGCGGACCCCGGAGATTCCCGTCATCCTCGTGACGGCTCATGGGAGCGAGGAAATCGCCGCGGAAGCTCTCCGAGTCGGGGCCGTCCACTACATTCCCAAAGCGAGCTTCGCGGGCCAAGCTCATGGGACCATCTCCAGCGTTCTGGGAATCGCCCAGGAACGAAGGCAGCGGAAACGGCTGAGTCGATGCTGGCGCCAATCGGAGTATTTCTTCGAGTTGGGAAACGATGGCGATTTGATTTCTCCGTTGGTCGCGCGATTGCAGGAGTCGCTCACGGAGTTTGGCGGGACCGAACGGGCCAGCGTCATCCGCATCGGAGTGGCCCTGCATGAGGCGTTGCGAAATGCGGTTCATCACGGCAATTTGGGATTGTGTTCCAAGCTCCGCGAGGGTGACGGAAACGAGTATTATCTCCTCGCCGCCGAGCGGAGCACGCAGTTGCCGTATCGCGATCGGCGAGTCCGCGTACATGTCAAGGAATCGCCCGAGGAAGTCGTGTATCGAATTTGCGACGACGGCGACGGCTTCGATGTTTCCAACTTGGTTTACGACCCCACCGACCCCGCAAATTTGCTTCGCCCGAGTGGTCGCGGGTTGTATCTGATTCGCACGTTCATGGACGAAGTGCATTTCAACGAACGCGGCAACGAGATCACCTTAGTGCATCGACGCGGTGGCCAGACATCTGCGGGCCCGGATCAGGCCATCTAAGAGAATTCCGCATGCAATTTCAAATTCTTTCCAACGATGATCAAGTCGTGAAACTTCGGGCGAGTGGAAAACTCTCGCGCGATCCGCGAATTGCCCAGAACGGAGTCGACGATCGAGATCCCCTCGCATTTGTTTGTGGCGACGGCGTCTTCAAGAAGAAGGTTTTGCTCGACTTGGCGGAGATCGATCACATCGATTCCACCGGCGTTGAATGGTTGCTGAAATGCCATTCCGAATGCGAAAAGAACCACGGCACGCTGATACTCCACGACCTGAGCCCCGTCGCGTCGGACCTCATGCAGATCATGCGGATGGATTTGGTTTTGAAACTCGTCGGCAACTCGCGGCAAGCGGAAGAACTCGCCGTGCGGTCAGCCCCGTCCAACGGACATTCCGAACCCCAAAACGAGTCTTCTCATGGCAACGGCGACTGAACCGGCAAGCTCTTACGAGCTTTCGGACGAATTGGCTGAACGAATCGGAACGATGCCTCCGCAAGGAGCGGTGGAATTTGTGATCGATCAGGCATTGCAGGTGAAAGCCAGCGACTTGTATTTCCATCCGCAAGCCGACGACGTGCAAGTCGACATCCGTCGCTTGGGAATTATGCGATCGTTTCTAACATTGCCTTCAGACAACGGTCAGCGATGTGTCGCCCACATTCAAGCCGAATCCGGAATGCAACGGACGGAACGGCGTTATCCGCGTGACGGGCATTGGAAGATGCAACGCATCGGTGGCGGAACCGCCGAGATGCGACTGCATGCCATGCCGACGTTGCACGGCGACTCGTTGGCGATTCGACTCATGAACCCGAACGACGGCCTCAAGCGACTGTCGTCGTTGGGGTTTGTTGGTCAGCAACATGCCGAACTCACGGCGATGCTCAACCGACCCGGCGGCTTGATTCTCGTGACCGGCCCGAGTGGATGCGGAAAAACGACCACGCTCTACGCCTGTCTTCATGCATTGCATGATGGACGACGTTCGATCCACACCATCGAGTCACCAGTCGAGTATGCCGTGCCGGGTCTGCGGCAAACCGCTTTGGATACCGGTGGAGCGGCCAATATGGCAGACCTGCTCCGCGGAGTGCTCAGACAGGGCCCCGATGTGCTGATGATCGGCGAAATCCGCGATTCGGAAACCGCCGACGCTGTCGTGAACGCCGCCAATAGTGGACATCTGGTGTTAGCCACCTTGAATGCTCCTTTCGCCGGAACCGCCATCCAACGCCTGCTCAAAATGGGGGTGCCAGCTTACTTCCTGAGCACAGGTCTGCTGGGAATTATCAGTCAACGCCTCGTGCGAACACTCGACCCCGACCGCCGCGTGCCCGTCAATCTCGGAGCCGCGCCGCGAACCTTTGAGGACGTCGCTGACTTCCTGGGGCCCACTTCGCCGGAGAACAACGTGGGGCTCACGGTTTATGCCTCCACGGATGACGATAGTTACAACGGTCTGAGCGGCGTATTTGAAGTCTTTCGAGCCACACCGGCGACTCGACGGATGATTGCCAATGAAGAATCGTCGCGACAACTCACACAGCAAGCGGTTTCCGAGGGAATGCTCGATTTGCGACGAGCGACCTTGATCAAAGTTGCTCGTGGCATCACAACGTTCGATGAAATGCAGCGAATCATACCGGCGGAACTGACCGGAGACGAGTCATGACAACCGATTCCCAGCCTTCTCGACCTGCGAACCCCGAGCGCTCACAATGAAAGTTCGAATCGGATGAAACGCTTTTGGCAAAGTCTATTCGGTTGGCCATTGTTGTTTCTCCTGTTGATCGCGGCCCTGTGGTGCGCGGCGGAGGTCATCGCGGAAGCCCGATTCAATCCGCCACCGCCCGGCATACTCCACCGACTGAATGTTGGGGAAGATTCTTCGCGATGTCTCGTGCTGCGAATTCCGATCGGGTGGGAACCGCAACAAGTCCCGCCGCGAGCGCCGGACTACATGACAGCTGTTTTTCTACGCGCGACGGATTCTTACCCATCCGTTTACGTCAAAGCCAAAGTGCTTGAGGAGACGCAGCCACTCGATTGGTCCGGGCGACACGCCGACGCACAACGGATCCGGCTCCTCGCCGAAACGACCAACTCCAAATGGGTGTTCGATTCCGAACGAAAAGTGCGTTGGCGAACCGTCACGCAAAAATCCCCTGGCAAGTCGAGATCGAACTGTTTCGCCGAAACGTGTATTGCCTACTACGGGTTTTCCACTTGACCGGCGGCGAGGAATTTCGTCAAACGATCCGGAATATCGTCGACCAACTGCGAATCGAACAAACCTCGAACGAGCCCAAACCCGTCGCGAAAACGCGGCCAATCGCCGATAAGAACGCCAAGTTCGCCATGGGCAATGGAACCGAGCGGATGACCGCCCGCAAATCGCGGATGACTGTCTTCAGCTGGTCGCTCGCGATCCTGACGATCTTGATTATCGTTCACTTATGGCTGAGCGTCATCGACGTCAATTCGCGGATCCGCAACACAACGCGATTGATGACGGCCATCCGTCAGGGTACGCCGTTGGGACGCGTGTGGAAGGAATCCGAAACCGAGGATCATTCGTCGAAATTGTCCCCCTGATTCCCATTGTCAATTCGTTGACACGGATGCGAAAGAGAGTTTCATGTCGTCGGAAAACTCATCATCGAACACGAACCAAGCCCTCGTGTTTCAACGCGACGATGCATTGGACCGAGCCGGGGACGATCTGGAAATTGCCCAAACGGTGGCACGAATGTTCTTGGAACACGCTCCCGACTGGCTGCGTCATTTACGACAAGCGATCACGGATTCGGACTGGCGAAATGCCCAACGCATGGCTCACACGATCAAGTCATCGGGAGATAACTTGGGGTGTCATGAAGTCCGACAAGCGGCGTGGTCCATCGAATCGACCATCGATGCCAGTGAACAGGACGCACTCGAACCAATGATTGCAAGTCTCGAACACGCCATCGCGCGGTGCCAACCAGTGCTGACCGAGTTTTCTCAATCCGGTAAGAGTTGATCATGACGGAATTCGAATCGTTTCTGGACGAAAAAAAATCGGAATTGTTGAAACACTTCGAGTTCGCTGTGGAAAGTGTGTTCTCACAACTCCAATCCTCCTGGACGAAAGCCGGCACAAGTTCCGAAATTGTGGAAGCGGTGCGTGGCGATTCGGTTGAGGACGCCCGTCGGTTTGCGGAACAGCTTCGCCGAGCCAAAGAAGAGGCCGTCGCCGCCGACGCCGCCAAAAGCGAATTCTTAGCCAGCATGAGTCATGAAATTCGCACGCCGATGACCGCCATCATTGGATACATTGACCATTTGCTGGACGATCGTGAAGAGAATACCACGCGGAAAGAACGGCGACAGATTTTGAAAACGGTCCGGAAACACGCGGACTATTTGCTGGAGATTATCAACGATATTCTCGATTTGGCGAAAATCGAATCTGGTCGGCTGACGGTCGAAAAGACAACGGTTTTCGTTCCCAAACTCGTCACCGAAGTGATCGACCTGTTAGAGGTTCGGGCCGAGGAACGAGGTCTCGAATTGCAGTCGAAAGTCGAGGGAAGCATCCCGGAACGCATTGAGTCGGACCCGATCCGTCTGAAACAGATTCTGATCAACCTCGTCGGCAACGCAATTAAGTTCACAGAATCGGGGAGCGTGCGGATTGTCGGTCAGTGTTTGGGGATGGATTCTCGTTGCCCGCTGCTATCGCTTGCCGTGATCGACACCGGAATCGGCATTTCCGATGAAGCGATGAAGCAAATCTTCGAACCCTTCCGGCAAGCGGACAACAGTACGACTCGCAAATACGGCGGAAGCGGGCTGGGACTGACCATAAGCAAGCGATTGGCTTTGATGCTCGGCGGCGATTTGCACGTCACGAGTCAGGCCGGGCAAGGCAGTACATTCCGGCTGACAGTTTCGACAGGATCGCTAGACCTTACGAACCAAGTGACTTCGCTAGTCGCCCCACCGGAGCAAAGTGGCGTGTTGCAGCGACCCACGCTTGGCTCACTGGCCGGCATGCGAATTCTGCTAGTCGACGACGCTCCCGATAATAAGGTGATTATCTCGAAGTTTCTGGAAAAGCAAGACGCCGCAGTGGTCCAGGCCGGTGATGGTCGCGAAGCGATCGAGAAAATCCAACTCGCGGAGAAGACGGAGAAATGGCCGTTCGACGTGGTCCTGATGGACTTGCAAATGCCGGTGCTCGACGGTACCGAAGCCACCCGGCGATTACGGTCGGCCGGCTATCGGCGACCAATCATCGCTCTGACCGCGAACGCCATGCGAGGCAATGAAGAGGAATGTTTGAAAGCCGGTTTCAACGAAGTCGCCACCAAGCCAATCGACCGCGAGAGCCTAGTCAATCGCCTACAAACTTTCGGGCCAACTTTGTAACGAGACCGCATTCCGGTCTTCCGCGCGATAGCGGTGGATCAAGAATCGCCAACATCAACAGAGACGGTGTCGGAGTGCATATTTACCGTTTCAATTCAAAGTCGTATGTCGTGGGTTTGTCGATTCTCAGTCACGTCAATCGTTAGCGGCGATTGAGCGAGTGTCCCGTACTTCCTGCGTCTGGGCCGGTTCTTGAGACTATTCAAATACTGCGCCGCCTTCCTCTAGGATTCCAGACTTTGCCCGCGGGACTCTCCCATGATGGGGGCCTCACTAGCGGTGCCCTTGTTTTCCCAAGCATACGCTCCCGACTGACCTTGAAACTGAAGCGTGAATTGACCTTGCTCATCCGTGGTGCCGTTCGCGATCAATTCCCCGGCGGGATCGGTGGTTTGCATAGTCGGATCGGTTGTGTCGGCACCGCTGACGCTATTTCGCGCACCGGGTATGCCAATATCGTCATCGCCGAAGGTTGTCGTCGCCGTAGCCCAGTTGGAACCGACGTTGTTGTCTTGAGAGGCATCGATCAACTCCATGGAGGCGCCGTTCGGATCGGGAATATTCGGACCGCCGTCGTATTCGACGCGATCAATCTCATTCAGCCCGTCGTCGAGTAGCACAATTTCATCATCGCCATTGGCCAGATTGATTCCGGCATGTTCGTAGCCGACAGGAACACCGCCGGTTATGCCCATGTCCGCATTCGTGCCGAGTACCAAATATCCCATGCCGGGCACCATTAACGGACCGCCATTACCAATCATATGACTATAGGAACCGTCATCCAGGATGGTCTAACCGTTAATGTCGAAACCGGTGGGTTCATCATTGTAAACTTCGAAGTATTCACCATCCCCGTCGTCCACTGCAGATGGATTCTGCATGATTTCGTTGATGATTACCGTCAAGAGCATCCGATCTTCCAAAACCTCGGCTTGGGTTGGGACGTTGGAAGCAAGGTATCGGCGAATTCCCTTTCGGCCGGCTCGTGCCTTTTTGGTGTTTTGGCGGGAAGATCGGAGCGAATTGAGCCAGGAGGTCAAAAGCTTTCGGAGCGGTCCTTGGGTAGGGAGAGAGAATGAACTGCAGCAAACCGGCAAACTTGGGGGCGGTCAGCGCCAAAGGGCTCAACGAAAACGTAACAAGAACATCACTCATTTCCACACGATCCAAACGCAATCCCGCGTCGGACGGCAATGTGGGTAACAACGTACGCAATCTCCTGAGGTGCGTGGTCGGAACTCCATCACGACCTCATTCTACAAAAATAGTTTCACGAAGTTTGCCGAAGAGCCACTTTCCGACCGTTGTTCATACTCTGCTGTTCCTTGCCGTCGCCGCATTCTGTGTCGGTGGATTCTTGGCGACGTTCGAGCCGACCGACAACGCCCTGACATTCAGGGTCGGCTACACCGTGATTGGCTTGGGCTGTCTAGTGGGAGTGGGTTTGTTGCTGATGAACGCTGTGCGGAAGTGAAGAGTTCTCACACAGATTTCCGCAACCGTGCTGCGCCCGACCTTTGAGGTTTTTGCGGTATTGATCTCGGTTGGCGGTTGGAGAATCACTCATTACTTGCCCACCGACAACCGCTTGAAACCGTCTTTCGGTCTTCCGTATCCCTGATCCACTTCCGAGGCGATTGCCAAGAACAGGAGATCGTTCAGACCGAACCCCACATCGTGTGGAGCAATTTCGCCCGATTCCAGCGAGGAAGTCGCCGCCATCACCCATTCATTCAACGATCCCGTCACTTTGCGATTCAGGGCCTTGGCGAAACAAACCGTTGCCGATGCGATGAACTTCTGGTAAGCGGATGCCTGCCAATCTTCTTCCATAAACTCACGAACTGCCTGCGGTTGGCTGTAAACAGGTGACAGTACCAGTCGGCATACGGGTTTTCGTTTATCGGCATCTCGGGTAGTTTGCCTGCTTTGATCTTCGTGTTGGGTTACTTTGAGAGTCGCAGAATTATACTTCCTCAATTCAACCAAGTGATGCTCCATTGCAGGACAGTCGCAATCAACACTCAAACGAATTACTGCAACGGAGCCACAGCAACCAAATCGTGTCCCCCCCAAAAGACGGCGTAGTAAGGTTGCGGCAAGTCGTATCCTACACTCAGCTTCATTTCGTGCAAACGCCTGTTACTGCTGAAATCACTGGGTCGCTTTGCTAGAATTGGCTCAACTCATAGGCGTCCAAGACGACCGGCACTGACGAAAGGTGACGACCGTAGGCGTGAATGATTTCGATCCCCTCGATGAAACACAGGATTACCAAGAGCATTCGCTCCCGCACAATGACGCTGCGTCTGTCGAACATCCCCAGCGGATCGGTCGGTATCGTATCGAGAAGGTTTTGGGCAAAGGGGGTTTCGGCCTCGTCTATCTGGCTCACGATGAGCAACTGGATCGACTGGTTGCCATTAAGCTGCCGCACGCCAAGTTGATCTTGAAATCGGAAGACGCCGAAGCCTATCTGACTGAGGCTCGAACCGTCGCTAACCTCGATCACCCGTATATTGTGCCAGTCTTTGATGTTGGTAGCACCAACGATTGCCCTTGTTACGTCGTCTCGAAGTACATCGAGGGAACTGACCTTTCCAAAGTGCTGAAAGAGCAACGGCTCAAATATCGGGATGCTGCCGAACTTGTCGCCACGATTGCCGAAGCGTTGCATTATGCTCATAAGCAGGGACTCGTGCATCGGGATGTGAAGCCGGGCAACATTCTAATCGATGGTGCGGGAGAACCACATCTCGCCGATTTTGGGTTGGCGCTGAGAGAAGAGAATTTCGGCGAGGGGCCAGTGTGCGCAGGCACGCCATCTTACATGAGTCCCGAACAGGCTCGTGGCGAGGGACACCGGGTCGATGGCCGTAGCGACATTTTTAGTTTGGGTGTGGTTCTCTACGAATTGCTCGCTGTTCGCAAACCATTCCGAGGCGACAACGAACCCGAGATTATGGAGCAGATCGTGAGGTATGAGCCTCGTCCGCCGAGGCAATACGATGATCGTATTCCAAAGGAACTGGAGCGCATTTGCCATACGGCGATGGCCAAGCGTGCCACGGATCGCTACACAACTGCCAAGGACTTCGCCGAAGACCTACGTTTGTTTCTTCAGGAGCAGACAGCCATCCAAGGCGGGGATTCTCAGGGTGCTATTGTTTCGTCCGCATCGGAAACCTTGGCTGCACAGGGCGGGTCAACAAAAGAGCAGAACGTTGTATCTCCAGCCACGGAATCGAATACCCTCGACAGCCAGCACGTTAAGATTGTGCCTAAGGGCTTGCGTTCTTTTGACGCCCAAGACGCCGATTTCTTCTTGGAACTCTTGCCCGGCCCACGGGATCGACACGGTCTACCCGACGGTCTACGGTTCTGGAAGAGCCGAATTGAAGAAAGCGATCCCGACAATACGTTCTCAGTAGGGCTGATCTACGGGCCATCCGGTTGTGGCAAAACATCATTGGTCAAGGCCGGACTTTTGCCTCGATTGTACGATGATGTGATCCCCGTTTTCATCGAGGCCACCCCGGAAGAAACCGAAAAACGGTTGCTGCGAGGCTTGCGAAAACGCTGCCCTGCCGTCGATGACGGTTTGAGTCTTAGAGCGTGTGGTCAAAACTGATCTTGCTTGATTTTGGAGGATGTGGATGATCCGGTTTTTCTCCAGGGAGGGAGTCGGATGTCTTCACGTCTTGTGCC
>NZ_JAALXT010000013.1 GCF_011634775.1 Thalassoroseus pseudoceratinae | reverse complement strand
CGCAGCCGGTTTCCTGACCACAGTCGGGGCAAGCGGCGGTCAGAGCCAACGGGCTCAACGACAACGTAACAAGAACATCATTCATTTCCACACGGTCTAAACGCAACCCTGCGTCAGACGGCAACAAGGGTAACAACGTACGCAAGCTCCTGTGGTACTGGCCTGCCCCCAGAAAACTGCGCCATTGCTTATGAGAGTCAGTTGCCGATATGACCTTCCCCCCGTTTCTTGATCCAGCTGGAATGTGAGTTTTTTGGTAACTTACGTTTTTCAGAAAGGGTCGAATCAATGAAACGGAAACGGTACACCGAGGAGCAAATCGCCTTTGCTCTGCGTCAGCAAGAGAGTGGAACGGCAGTCGCGGAGATCGTGCGAAAAATGGGGGTTCCTGCTCAAACTCTGTGAGTTGGAACTGATCGACCGCGAGAAACGCTCGACCGAACGGCGTCTCAAAGCGGCGCAGTTCCCCCAACACAAGACGCTCGACGACTTTGACTTCTCGGCTCAGCCATCGCTGAATCGGGTCTTGATCTCAGAGCTGTTGCGAGGCGAATATATTGATCGTCGCGAGGTGATCATTCTGATCGGCAATCCCGGCACGGGAAATGCCCAACCATCACAATACCCCTCTGGTCACCGAGGCTTGCAGCGGTGAGGTTACCGTCACCGATCCGGCTCATCCGCTGTTTGGCCGGACATTCGTTTTGTTCGGTCTGGCTCGTTTGCCGGGGTGTCGGCAGACTTGCCAGGTCGAGGTCTTCCCGGACGAGATCACTTACATTGATGTCGCCAGCACCAATCTGTCGACGGCTCCGCGAACCACGCCCACCCGGCTGACACTCGACGCAGTCGGGGAATTGGTGAATACCTTCGAAGATATCTTTTCTCGGAGGGAAGCCGATGACGCCGTCTCCCATGGAAACCATTTGGAAGCACCTCTCGCTCGAGGAGCAGCAGAGGATCGTGCAACAAGTCATCACCATTCTTCAGGAGGAACTCAGCCATGAATGGAGCAACCAAAGTTCGGGACACACACCTGAGTCGACAGGCGATTGTGTATCTGCGGCAGAGCACGACCAAGCAAGTGCTCCATCATCAGGAGAGTGCGTTCAATCAACGCGGGTTGCAGACTCGGCTGTTGGAACTGGGGTGGAAAGCCGAGCAGATCGACATCATTGACGAAGATCAAGGGCACTCCGCCGCCCACAGTGCCGGACGTCCCGGTTTCGGGCAATTGGTGGCCAACGTCGGCCTGAGCAAAATCGGAATCATTTTGGGCTATGAAGTCTCCCGGCTCTCTCGCAACAATGCGGATTGGCATCAGCTGTTGGAACTGTGTGCGATCTTCGACACGATCATCGGTGATGCCGACGGCTTGTATCATCCCCGAGATTTCAATGACCGACTTTTGCTAGGGCTCAAGGGAACGATGTCTGCGGCCGAACTGCACAGCCTGCGATTGCGATTGGATGCCGGTCGGTTGTCGAAAGCGGCTCGGGGCGAGTTGATCCAACATCTGCCGACGGGCTTGGTTCGCAGTCCCGATCAGACGGTGATGCTCGATCCCGATCAAAGCATTCGCGAGCGTTTGCAATTGGTCTTCGCAAAGTTCGTCGAGTTGGGTACCGCTCAGAAGGTACTCACGTTCTTCGTCCGAGCAGGACTGAAATTGCCGCGTCGACAGACGTCGGGTTTGTTCGCCGGCGAGGTGCTCTGGAAGGACCCGACATCGGCGTCGCTGACTTCGATCCTGCACAACCCGGCGTATGCCGGGGCCTTCGTTCACGGACGTCGCCGGGCCGACCCCACGCGGCAAGTGCCTGGTCGTCCGGCCACGGGTCGTTCGCGTCGACCGCAAGCGGAGTGGTCGGCCTTGATTCCTGATGTCTATCCGGCCTACATCACCTGGGAGCAGTACGAAGAGAACCAACGCCGTTTGGCTCAAAACACGCTCCGAATTCAGCAGCGGTTGTTAGTCAAACAGGCCCACCGCAGCGGTTGTGCTTTGCTGAGCGGGCTGGTGCGGTGCGGTCACTGCGGACACGCCCTGCATGTGAGTTACAAAGAAAACCGCTTTCAATATGTGTGTTCGTCGCGGTCTCGCCATTACGGCAAACGATCGTGTCTGTACCTGACGGGCCAACCGATCGACGAAGCCGTGACGACGGCGTTCTTCGCAGTGTTGCGTCCGGCAGAAATTGATGCTTTGGAAACGGTGTCCCAGGAGCAGTCCCGCACTCATCATGAAGTTCTGCGGCAGTTGGAATTGGAGGTTCTGCGAATGCAATACGCCGCTCACCGAGCCCAGCAGCAGTACGACGCGGTCGATCCGCGGAACCGGCTGATCGCGGCGACGCTCGAAGACCGCTGGGAAGCGGCGCTCCTGGCACTGCGGCAGGCCGAAGAGGCGTTGGCGGATGCCCGCCGCCAGACGCCGCAACCGATCCGCGTGCCGACCGCACTGCGAGACGCATTCGCCAATGTCGGCAGGCGACTCCCCGAGTTGTGGCCGCACCTCACATGGGACGCCAAGAAGTCTCTGTTGCGGACGTTGATCACGGGCATTCACCTCCATCGGCAGCCCGATGGAGTGGTTGAAATTCGCATCGTCTGGGTCGGTGGTTTGGTCAGTGAAACCTCCTCGCGTCTCCCGCGATTCTCACTGAGAGGCACGGAACTCGAACAGCGAATTCTGGAGGTGATTCGGCAGGGAATCCAAGCCCGACGGTCGCACGCCCGCATCGCCGCCGACCTCAATCAAGCGGGACTGCATCCATGTCGAGGCGAACAATTCACGGCCCGAATCGTGACGAAATGGAAACGACGCTATCGAATTGCTCCGCCTCCGCCTGAGCAGTCGACGACCTGGACATTACCGGAGATGGCTCAGCACATCGGCCGCGATCCGTCCTGGATTCATCGCAAAATCTCCAACGGGCAAATTGTGATGCCGCCCGATCCGCTGGAACGCTGTCGCCGATTTCCTCAAACCGAGGAGGTCTTGCACGCCATGTTGAAACTGAAGAACCACGAAGTCCACCAAGTCATGATCCCAGAGGTGCACAACAATGGCTGAGTCAAATCGCATATCGCTACTGCATTCGGATTGGCCGCCTGTCACCAAGGCCGTCGCGTGCGGTTCTATCGCGTGACCGAACTCGTCACCCAACTGATGGAAGCCCGCGAAGAACGCCAACTGCTCAAACTCAAGAAGCAGCTGGGGAAATGGGACGTGCTCATCCTCGATGAACTCGGCTATGTGCCGCCGAGCAAAGTCGGAGCGGAACTACTGTTCGATGTGATCAGCACCGCCTACGAACGGCAAAGCGTGATTGTGACGACGAACCTCCCATTCGAGCAGTGGACCGAAGTGCTCGGCAGCGAACGCCTCACCGGAGCCGTGCTCGATCGGCTCACGCACCGCTGCCACATCCTGGAAGCGACCGGCCCCAGCTACCGACTCCAAGACGCCCAGCGACGCCGAGAACAACCGGCAAAATCCAAGCCACCCGAGCCGCCGAAATAATCGGCACAATCGATTCCTCCTCCGGAGGAGGAATCCGAAGGCTTTGAGAACGAATCCTGAAACCATAAACTAACAAACTCTCCGAGCGCTGCACTATTCAACCAACGATCGCTGCACTATCCAACCGTTGTCCACAGTTGTCCGATCGAAGACGAAGTCCCAGCACCACACGTAATTTTGGAACTCGGCCCGATGGCGATGACAGCCATTCTCGCTGGTTCCCAGTCGACGCTTTTTCCGCTTCTTACTTGGCACTTTCAGCCCTTCCCGACGCCATAGTCGATAGACTCGCGTGTCACTCGCCCGCCAGCCTTCGCGACGCAGTAGCCGTCCGATTCGTCGATACCCATGCCGTGGATGAGACCGAACCAAACTCAGCATCTGTTTCACCAAAGCCGGTTCGTCATGCCGAGGCTCGGCGATGTATCGCTGCGTGCTGCGAGGCTGATCGAGCACCGCACAGGCCCGACGCTCGGACACGCCGAATTCCTTTTGAAGCAGCCCGACAGCGGTTCGTTTTCGAGAAAGGCTCACCAGTTTTTTGAGGCCACCGATTTCAGCATTTGGTTGTCCAAAGACAAGTCCGCTACCAACTGCTTCAACCGGCGGTTCTCATCTTCGAGTTCTTTGAGACGTTTAGCCTCTTCGGACTTCATCCCGCCATACTGCTTCCGCCATCGCTCGAGCGTGGATTCGCTGACTTCGAGTGACTGCAGCACCGCCGCCAAATCGTGACCGGCATTCAACATCGCATCCGCGTCTCGCAACTTCTTGACAATCTGCTCCGGCGTATGCCGCTTGCGTTTCTTCGCACTCATCTTCCAGGTCTCCTTCGCCCAAAATCGGGCTGATGAAACCTTTCTATGAAGCCGGGTTGTCAAGTCTTGTTTTCGCTTTTTTGGGTGACGGAGCGTAGAGCTCTCAATTGTCTCGGAGCGGAGTCACCCAAAACCGTGGCGTCAGCGCCGTTGATTGGTTCACCCTTCTATCCGAGCTGCCGCGGGTTCAGAGCTGTTATATCCGCGGGCTCATTTGTCCTTGCGATGACGCCCATCCTCATAGGCGGGCTGAAATGGCCCAAGGTTTCAACGGGCTATCATCGTTCCAATCATCGACACGTCAACACGCCTTGGCTTCCGGACTTTGGACAAACAGGTTCTCTACACTGAAACGCCCACAGTGAGTGGAGGGTTCCATGCCGTTCCGTCACGCAACATGGCCCAGCATCGCACCAGTAATCGTCTAGCGACGGCAACAATCGCGATTTTTTTGCGACCAGCACTCCCGCGACGGACTCGTTCATAGATTTGCCGTGCCCAAGAGTTGTAACGCAGGCTGACCCAACTGACTTCGACAAGCATCGCCCTCAGAAGCGAGTTCCCCTGCCGACTGATTCGTCCTTGGCGATCTGTGTCGCCCGATTGATACTGCCTTGGTGTCAGTCCCGCGTAACAAGCCACCTGCTTGCTGTTTGAAAACCGGCGCGGATCATCCAGAACAGCTGCCACGATCTCGGCGAGCCGTGGGCCGACACCAGGAATGGTTCTTAGCAGACGGCAAGACGCTTGCTGTTGCTCGATTTCATCCAACTTTTGTTCAACTTGGCTGACTAATTCCTCGATGGCCGAGAGTGCCTGGAGTTCGCACTCCAATTCACCACGCCACAACTCGTCCATATCGACTTCTTCGAAGTTCTTGGCGTAGGTCCGAAGAGCAGCGATACCCGCTTGAGTCCAGCACGCCGTTCGTCGGGGAAGTGCCAGGCCCTGTCGATCAAACAACGCCCGAATGTGGTTCCGGATTTGTGTTCGTCTTTGAATCAACTGATGACGGTATCGAATCATGGCCCGCCACTGACGCGTCGGTGGTGCTGGTACGGCCACTTGCGGCAACTGGTTGAGCGACGACAGCTGAGCCAGACGAAGCGCGTCATCCCCTTCTGTTTTTCGTCTGGTGTTGCTCCATCGCCAAGCCGGTGCCGATACGTTTGCCACCTGCACCTCCACGCCCATCGAGGTGATCAAGTCAGCAATCCAGCCAGCCATCGGACAGATCTCAATCACCATACGATCGGGGCGAATGTCATTCACCAAGCTTTGAAGGGCCTGGCCAGTCGTTCGGAACCGGCGGAATTGTCGAGTGGCATCCTCGACCTCGTACACACACGCCACACTGCTGGTCTTGCCAAGATCAATCGCGAGAATCCTCATCGTAAGCCTCCACTTGTTGAGAACTTCCGGACAACTCACACTAGTGCATTGTCCCAGAAAGCACCGATCTCACCAAAGCCCGGCTTACATGGATACTCATACCACATGGACTAGTTTTTCAAAGGCAGACCAAAGCAATTCACGAAGTCGGTCATATTCCTCTGGACGCATCCCCGCTGATTTTATTGTCATTAGACTTCGACTCATCATGCCATCATTATTAAAAGACAGTTGCATACTTATGCTTAATTCGCGTAGGTGGATTCCCTGTTACCAGGGGGGGTAATTTCTTGAATCAACTCGCTTAGCATCTGCAGAGTCTTCGGTTGCCGATAATAGTAGTTAAGGAAGTGGCAGAATACCGCACTCGGTTCTCTACCGATCGCGTAGTCAGAGCCAAAATCCTCGATAGGCGTCTTCATTCCAGCATACGAAAGTAAGTAGCATGTCTGCTCGATCGTCCATTCGCCAAACCAGAAACCGCCTTGGTTGTCGACTAGTTGAGCATCGGCACCTTGCCGCCAATCAAGATACGAATTCGCAATTGAAAAGTCGATATCTTTGGGCTGATACGCTAATAGTCCAGCATTAAAGAAGAGGTTCGGGAGCATTTTATTCGGTGCCAATTCCGAAAAGATTTCCTTCACACGGCACGGAATCTCCGTAGACTCGTCCCGCTGATCACTCAAATACAAGTTGGGAATGCTTCCCTTCCTGCCTTGAGCCCATTGAAGCAAACGCTCGGGTTTGCGAAGAAAAGCTGTGTCGGAATCTAATACGATTGCACGGTCAGTAGACGACATTAGTGCTGGATGACATAACTTTCGAGCGAACAAAAACTGCCCATGATACAGTTGCTGCACCAATGGATAATCCCTTAGACTTTCCAAAACTTTATTCTCCACTGAGGCTAGGAACCGTATTCGAGGTATGTGTGTGTTGAGAATCTGTCGGCTTGCGTTGCTTAGGCTACCGTCGTCGGTAATCGTAACGGCGAATTGCGCTTCCCCCTGAAAGCGGAGCAGTGACTTTAATGCCACTAAACCAGCTAGTAAGTCTCGGTCGCAAAGAAGCATGTGGATGTCTGCATTGGCAGTTCTGGCACTCGCTGCCGATATTGGCGGACAAGCTAGTACATTTCGGAGGTTCCGACCTATGCGGATGGCATCCCATTTCCTTGTTAAGCGATTTGGAAACCAAGTGGGTAGCGTGATATTACGGAGTATAGTGCTATACATGTCGATTCAAAGAAGGGATTGCAATTGATAGTTAGCGATCGAACTGTATATAGAGGTCACGAAAAAGTTATTAGCCTGTAGACGTATTGAATACTTTGGGAAATGGAGACTCATAAAGCACATCCACTGAGACCGTCATGGTTGCTGAGATTTAATTGTTTTTTCGCTTACGGGGTTAGCCCTGAGTCGTTTGCATCGAAACGCTTGCCACTGCCTCTCTTGCAAAGCGGTTCAATTCCGGAAAACACACGATCAGCATGCTTAGCTAACGCTGCCCAGTCAAAATTTACAACGGTCCATTCGCGCCCTGCCCTTCCCATTTGCTCTCGTTGCTTCGTGTTTTGAAGTAATTCGATCACAGGCTTGGCTAATTGGTCGGATGAACGGCAATCAATTGTCAGGCCGGTGTAACCTGGATCGATTGCTTCAGCCGTACCACCAGATGCCCCAGCCAAAACTGGTTGGCCGCAGGCTTGCGCTTCGAGCAGCACCATTCCAAACCCTTCGATGTCGGTACCGACTCGGCGATTTGGCAGCACGAACAGATCACATTGCTGATAGCAGTTCCTGATCGTATGGTCATCAACCGCGCCGTGGAAACGCACATGGTCTTGCAGATTCTCTTCCTGAACGATTTGCATGAGCCTATCACGCTCTTCGCCGTCTCCCACAATAGCATACAGGACGTTGGGGATGGATTGGCAAATTGCGGGCATGGCTCGCAACATCACATCCAAGCCTTTGCGTTTAGCAAGTCGGCCGACTGTCAAAATGACCGGCCGTTCGCCCCATTCCAAATTATTTCGGACCTTCGCGTTTCTTGGGGCAGGTTGGAATTGTTCCGTGTCCACACCGGGATGCACGACAGTAACTTGATGCTCGGGCACGTTCCAATCGCGAATGAGAATATTCCGTGTGTTCTGTGTATTGGCTACTAAGCAAGCGGCTCGTCGAAAAACGCGACGAACCATCCAATTCAGTTCATGTCCCAAAGAGGCTCCTTCAACTTCCTCACCATGCACATAGACGAGATAAGGTAAATCAAGTTTCAGCGACATCATGTAGGCTAAGAAGCCTTCAGGCAACACACAACCAGCATGAACGGTCGTCGCACCGACTCCGATAGCCAACTGAGACAGTTGCCGGAAATTTCGCCAATAGCCGCGAAAACCCTTTGGATGAACGATACCCTTCGAGGGATCTGCATATTGAATTCGAGAAACATTGAGATCGTGCGTACTGTCAAACGCTTCAGCTCCCGGCATGATCCCGGCGGCAATCACACTGCGATCTGCCGGCAGACGCCGAAATAATTCCCACAACCATCGTCCGCTTCCCCCGTGACGCGGCGGAAAGTTCTCGGCGAGCACAAGTATTAGGGATTGGGAAGTCATTGGCGGAATGGCTCCGGAGTTATCTCGACTTCTGCTGATCTGGGAAGAAACTGAGTCGATTTGCCTATGTGATCCACGGTTCCCGGAAAACCGTGCGACGATGATTGATGTCGATCCTCATAGGCTTTTCGCACCAAGATTGTAGCGCATCCTAACGCAGCTAAGGCATATGGCGACTCAACCAACAGCGAAGAGGAAAACATCGCAGATACCAAAAAACCAGGTAGCCCACACAATATGGCCAAGCAAGCAGCACTCATTGGGGGGGCCAAGATTTTGCCTTCCCTTTTCCAAAACCACGCGACACTGAGCCAACAAATACCGAAAAAACCAAAGTACCCGACAGCCGCTGGCACGCCTGAGCAAGCGGTCACTTCAAATAGTGTATTATGTAACGCCTTGTCTCTGGCTCGCAACCCCCCTGGGTAGTATTTGTGTACTATTCGACGGCCTGCATCTGGCCCAACGCCCAAAACTGGATAGTCCGCGGTAATCTTCGCTCCGGCCTCCCATAATTTAAAACGGCTGTCGGCAGAGGAATCTCGTTTTTCGGCTGACGCGAACGAGGAGCTAAACTCCTTGACGACTGACGGACCTGCCAGAACCGTAGCCGCGAAAATCGAACCGAGAATTGCGGCCCATGAATAGGCATTTTTGGGGACCAGTAAGAAGAAGACCCCTGCAAGGATTATCGCCCCTAGCATACAGCCACGGGATTGCATCAGCATGATTTGATGCATTTGCAGTAGAAAGATTCCGCCAGCAATCGCTCGCTGCCAGATCCGTTGTGAACGAAATGCCAAGGCGAGACTCATGCCGATCATCGGCATTGTGGCCATGCAATAGATGTTATTGTCCATGAACGCCCAACCAGTATATGCGGCCCAGCAAATGCCAGTTTCGAAGTATTGTTCATTTATCCGAAAAGCGTTGTAGCCTTGTGCGAGGACCAAAATCCACAAAATTGCGCTTATTTTGCGAGGCGAATCGAGCAGCAGAACTGCCATTGCAGCCATTAGCACAATTTTCCACATGAACGACATGAACCACTGTGAGTTCGACGGACTAATGCTCGAAGCCGCACTGACGTAAGACAAACCCAGATAAAGTCCGAAGCAAAGACAAGCTGCTAGCGGTCCACCACGCAGTCGATTTCCTCGAAGACCATTGAATAAGAATCCAAGCAAACATGAGGCCACGAGGTATTTCTGAAACCCAGGGTTCGGCGGCAACGCCCAACGCCAATTCCACTCAGGGATCAAGACGGCGAAGCCATAGTAGCCAATCAAAGCCACATGCGGACGTGCCAAACCAATAATACAACATATGGCCAGTAGGCCATAGATAAACAGCATGCCTTTCATAGCACGTCTCCTGGCCTTTCCCAGCTGCTAATCGCTAAATCCGGACTCGGCACGCAGACTTTCAGAACCACCATAAATGCTTCTTAGAAGTTGGCCCGGCATGTAAGACGCCACCAAGTATCGCCAATACGCGAGCCAACCGACTTTCCCTCGTGCAATTCGTTTAAGGAAGCTTCGACTAATCTCGGTTTCCCCAGCCCGCAATGCATGATACATGGCCGCAAAGTACCGCCCCTGTAGAGTCTGTTCAACCGCGGCAACTTCATCCGTGTTCAGGAGTGGGTCGTTCCGCAACTCTTGCAAAAGTTTGACATCGTTGCGCATCAATCGTGAGATGCTACGAGTTAAATTGTCTTCACCAGCACTCATCGTTACGAGAACTTCATCGATTGAGGCTAGAGGATACCGCAACGCAAGATTCAACCATAAGCCCCAATCTTCGGAACCCCAAATGTGTTCCGGAAACCACAATTCGGGCAATTTACGCCGCACAAGTACTGCAGAGGTGATCACCCGGCTGTTGTCTAACATGGACAAAAATATTGACCGGTCATAGCGGGCAAATTTTCCGTCATGCTCCACCTCACTGCCACGCACCCCACCCAGGGCAAAACGGCTGGTCATAATCTCCCGCTCACCACGCACCGTTCGTGTATCACAGAAGATCAATTCTGCGTTTGGAAATCGCTTCGCCACCTGTAACTCCTTTTCAAGTTTGTTTGGAGACCAGATGTCGTCGCTATCGAGAAACGCAATCCATTCACCCATTGCCTCAGCGATTCCTCGGTTTCGTGCAGCTGCCGCTCCCGCATTGGCTTGGCGGATAACCCGCACCAGGGAACCGAACTTCCCTGCAACTTGAGCCGACGAATCGGTCGAGCCATCGTCCACAACAAGGATCTCCATTGGTGCCTGCGATTGATTGCATGCACTTTCAATGGCTAAGCCGATTGAATCTTCCCGGTTATAACAAGGGATGACAACGGAAATGCTCACGACGTCCGTTCCACAGTGGCTTGGGGCGTTTGATCTTGGGACTTCATTGATGATGTGGCTTCCAGGAATCCACTGAACCCCTGAAAATTTTTATTAGCAAATTCCTGGATCGTCGGCAGGCGTTCCCTCACGTGTGCCGCAATTGCCTCGCTTTGCTCGAAGCGGCCACGTAGTTGCTCAGCCAAGACTTGAGGTTCCTTAGGCAAAGACTCCATCGGCCATAGACCATCCGCAGACAATTGCAAATGCTCAAACTGCCCTTCAAACTTTCCCTGATAAGGAAAGCACGTCACTGGTCGCCCCATTCCTAGCGTGGCGATCGCGAGATGCATACGACAGGTTATGACATGCAGGCACTTCCCTGCAACAGCTTTGAGTACAGGAGCAGTCGGAACCGGATCAAGCAAGTGCACCGAATTTTTCTTGAGATGTTCTCCAAGTATTGAACTCAATTCTCTTAGATCGGTAATGTCCTCCAAGTCATCATGAGGAATCAAGAGAATCCCAAAATCCTGCTTTTGTTGCAGAAGGGCCAAGGCCTGGGCAAAGACAGGATACCATATGCTCTTTCCCAACTGTCCGCCCAGGACTTTGCCTATCAAATTGATACCTAGCATACGCCCCCGGTATCGGCCAGCAAATTCTAGGATATCCTGTGGAATGTCTCCATCGGAAGCAGACGTCATGAGAAACGCTAAATCCCCCCCGAGGCGTAGGTTTGCAACGCCAACTTGCTGAAGCCTCTTGTAAGAAATGCGTTCCCGAGGCACTAGGATCGTGTTGTTGCCTAGAGAGAGAAAACGCTTGGCCAGTGCAGACGACGGCGTCTCATTGACGCTGAAGCTGACAATGTGGCACTGGATTCCCAATCGAGCCGCTAACGCAACCGTCTGAAGTGAACCACGGCTTCGGCTCGGCCCATAACCTTCATCAATCACATCCGCGCCTATAAGCAAGAGTTCACGTTTAGTTCGGATATGGGTCAAAAATTTAACCCGCTCTATAAAGGCTCGATCAGTATTGAACGCCTGATGAAATTTCCTATAGACGGGCATCGAACAGTTGCTCACGAATGGTGGCGGATCGCCAGGACCGGTCATCACCAATTCCGTTTCCCGCGTCGAGTCCAGTCGTTCAAGCGTTGATCTCAGCAGAGCCTCATCTCCTCGGTTGCGTTCGGGAGATGGCGGTCCACAAATGACACTTCCATGCGGTTGCGACAGTAATCGCGACAATTTGAGAAAAAACAATATCCCCTTCAGAAGCATGTTTCGGATAATAATACCCTCCAATGAATCCTTAGTGCCAAATGGCGACCGTATCAGATAAAGCTTAAGTTTTGGTTAACCCTCACTGGTCTTGTTCCGACCAGTAGGGAATCACTCATCCAGAGCCAAGGTTTTGGGAACTATCGAGATTTACTGGACGTTCGATAGCTATGGACCAGCGAATGAATTGTTTGAAACCGTTCGGCAACTATTTGCGGTGTGAACTCGTGTTCCACACGTTCGCGCCCAAGACGGCCTTGTTCGTCGCGAAGATTAGAGTGACTTACCAACACTGTAACGGCGTTAGTCAGAGCGTCCAAGTCCCGGTCAGCAACCACTTGCCCCACCGGTCCAATCACTTCATGCACGGAACCGCCCGAGTAAGCGACAACCGGCTTGGATGCTGCCATTGCTTCGCAGACGCTGTTTCCAAACGTCTCCATTTCGCTAGTACTGACAAAGACATCAATCCCTTGATAGAACGGCTCGATCGGCTTTACTTTCCCTAATCGTAGCAGTCGGTCGCCCAAGCCTGATAGATTGTGGGCTTGCTGGACGTCGCTCGCATGATTGGGAAAGTGTATCGACGGTTCGCCCGCGTACACTCCACGCACGGGTAACCCGCGAGCTCGCAAACGCCTAACGAGTTCAATGAAGTCCGGTATCCGCTTCCGTGGTTCAAAGTGGCTGGCAGTTCCAATCACAATTTCATGATCTAGAACATTCCACTCCCGACGTATTCGCTCGCGAACGCCTTGCTGCGGATTGAACTGCGTTGGTTCCACACCTAAAAAAACCAAGTGCTGCCGCTCTTCCGATACAATTCCTACCACTGCATCCTGACAAGCGTCCTGCTGAGATTTCGACGTCCACATTAAAGCATCGGGGCAGCGACGCCCGCCGAAGGCCCACTGGGCAAATCCACGTTCAATACGAAATCGCACATGGCAAACAACCGGCACACCCATCAGCCGTGCGACAACCCTGCCGAACGGATAGATATCATGTTCGTTGCAATGCACGACAGAAACACCGCGCCGCTTAGCCCAGCTAGCGACTCTGAGAACACGCCAACTACTTCTCAGTACTGTTTTTTTCGAAGGTGCGTCCATGGAAATAACTAGGCGAGGCACATTATGTTCGGCTAACCATCTTGCCATTGCACCGTCATGGCCGACCGTTACAAATCTACTGCCGAAATTAGGTTGCTTGAGCAGTCCTTGTAGCACCCGAGTCGTGCTACCAAGGTTTGGGTTGCCTGTGAGATATAGAATATTCATTGTGTCGTACGAGGGTAGGAGTACAAGGCTACTCTATACATCGGTGAATGTGTGCGGCA
Organism: Thalassoroseus pseudoceratinae; assembly: GCF_011634775.1. Lineage (NCBI taxonomy): Bacteria > Pseudomonadati > Planctomycetota > Planctomycetia > Planctomycetales > Planctomycetaceae > Thalassoroseus > Thalassoroseus pseudoceratinae. Next base: position 22,701 of record NZ_JAALXT010000013.1, on the reverse strand, counting down.
AAAAGGACATCCGGAACTCATCTTGTGGTTTCGCAGAAAATTTTTTAACCGAATGAAGTAGTGAGCAAATGTCAAAGTCGTGTTCTTAAGTTCTGACGGTGTATGCGGATAACCGACTGCCACTCATTAAACATTTGTGCCATTCGATTATCCCAGGCGAACAGTTTCTCTACACGTTTACGACCGGCCAGTCCCAGTGAGTGAAGCCGTTGCCGGTCTTTTGCCAAGTCAGCCAAGCGGCGGGCGAGCGTTCCGATGTCTCCAACTTTATATAGATGTCCAGTTACATTCTCCAGGACGGAATCATCTGCGCCGATAGTATGGCTCGCTACAACCGGTAAGGAAGCTCCCATGGCTTCGATTATTACTATGCCAAAAGATTCTTGCTGACTGCAATGCACTAGTACGTCTGCATGGACTAGCTGTTCACGAACTTCTCTATGCGTGAGCGAGCCTAAAAAAACGACTTGAGTTTCAATTCCATATTTTACAGCCAAGGCCTCGACCTCACGGCGTTCAGGACCATCCCCTACCATAGTGCAGTTTAGGCAAACACCCTCTTCTTTAAGAAGGGCCGCCGCGCGAACGAGATCACCCTGTCGCTTGCCGCCATGGAAATGACCGATTGTTATTGCTCTTAAAGTTCGTGGAACGACCTCTCTTGATTTCTCTGCCATCATGGTAGCAGCGGATTCGAACTCATCAATATCGATGGAATTCGGCATGTATTGCAACTTGTCATTTGAGCCTGTTGCTTTTTCCCAAACCTTCACCCATCCCTTACTCACGCAAAAAACTATGGAGGCAGCCCTCTGGATTTTTCTTAGGCCTGTGGCAGAAGCTTTTTCAAGAAAACTGTCATGTGCAAGGATCGTTAACGGACGTTTCAGGATTTGAGCCAAACCGACTCCAGTGTCGGCAGCAGCTTCCGTGAAGTGGCAATGTACGATGTCGACGGATTGGATTGCTTTGACGTGAGATAGCTGGTGAAAGTAATTCAGTCGCCTCAGCCCAAGCGTGAAACCATAATGAGCGAAGTCAGCTGCTTTCCGCGCAATTGGTTTAGAGAGTTCCATCACGGTACGTATTGAAAAGAGTTTACAAGTTCGCCAGTTCAGAACATGAACATGTTCTTGCGAGATACCGAAATGTTTTGCTTGATCCCAAGCAGTCGCGTCACCAGTCGAACAAGTTAATACGTGAACTTCCCAACCGGCATCGCGGATTGAGACGATCTCCCGGAGTACGAATGTTTGGGTGACTACTGGGAAGCTTGGAACGACAACCAACATCGAGGGCATTATCGTGCCTCGCTGTTGTTTTGTTTAAGGTTGCCGTTGCTCACGCTTTCGTCTGCACGGTGTTGGCGGATAACACCGAGCATCGTCGCCGTATTGCAGAACGCTTTCAGCCATCGATCGTCTCGACGAGGGTACCGAAGAATGGTCTCGGTCCCAGATTCTAACAATTTTCTAAAAGCCCAGCGAGGCGCACCGAACAATCGCGAGCTATTGTCTTTTCCATTTCGCAATACGCTTGAGCGGCCACTACCTTCAAACCACTTCCAAACGTACCGTCGCGTCATTCTGTGCCTCGGCACGAAATGACGCACACGCGCCGGTCCAACCCATAACCCTCGATATCCCTCCACCATTAAACGGCGAAGCAGCTCGGCATCATCTCCACGAAGATTGTTGTTGCCTGCGTTACCAAGGCGTGGGTCAAAATTTTCTTTTCGGAGGATTTTGGTGCGGAAAGCCATGTTCGCGCCCATCGGGATCTCATCTCCACGGAACGGTCTGACTTTCGCATCAAGTTGCCTTAGGGCATAGACGCTGCCAAGATACACAAGTTCGTTGAGAAGCCAACGGGGCGGCTTCTGCTCGAAATATGGATCAACGGTACCTCCAAAGAAATCCGCTTCTGGATGAGCCTCGGCTGCACGCACATATTGACTAATCCAGTCGCTGTCGACCAAGACATCGTCATCAGTCCAGATTAACAATTCGCCTTCGGCTTTGCGAATTGCGCAGTTTCGGGCGTTCGATTGGCCCGGCTTTGGCTCGTGAAGCAATCGGATCGGCAATTCGTCGGAAAGCCTTCCAACAACACCATCAGTATCGTCGCTGCAGTTGTTGTTAACAACTAGTAGTTCCCAACTGACGTCACATGGAACTTTGAGGGACCGCATTTCCAGCAGCGTTTTCTCCAAAAGTGAGTCACGATTCCAAGTACAAATTGCGACACTAACCTTCATTTAATTTTGTCCATCACACTAGAATTGTGAGCGCGTGTTCGCTGGTTACCGAAACAAAAGAAATCGTACAGCCGGTATAACCAGAAGGGGTAGGTTTTGTTACTAAGCAGCACTTTAGCGTCGTCAAACTCCTGAAAGTCTTCCAAATAGGCTCGAACTGCAGAGTACTCCGGCCATTTTCTCTCGGCTTTCATTCTCCATCCCAACCAACAAATCTTACCGATCCATCCCTCCTCGATTTGCTGTCGTATACATGGTTTCACGTGGTTGGATTCACTATTCAACCATTTGAGAATGGTTTGATGCCACCGCAACTCCGCTCCAAATGTAGCAGACTGGCTGCGGGCGTGGCGCCGGTATCCCGTCAGTGGGTCTTCCACAAGCCGGATCTCTCCCAGTTGCACGAGTTCGAGGCAGAACAACAAGTCCTCCGCATCACATGTCCATTCAGGGAATCGTGGACAGACATTTCGACGAACAAGTATCGCTGATGGACTGATGAAAACATTGTTAGTCGCGAGATTCTCAATTCGATATCGTTCGCTGGCAGGAGTTTGCTCGATTTTCGAGTGGCCAGTTGAAGAACCAAAGTTAAACAAATTCGTATGAACTGCTACGACTCCGGGAGCCGTCAATGATATTTGTGCCTGGAGTTTTATCGATCGCCAGATATCATCAGCATCCAAGAATGCAATCCAGTCTCCTTTTGCTTCTTCGATCCCCCAGTTCCTCGCCACCGATTCACCTTGGTTGGGTTGCCGCAGTACTCGCACCGGTCCACCGTAACTCTCAGCGATGGCGGCCGAGTCGTCAGTTGAGCCATCATCGATCACGAGAATTTCTAAAGGCGGATGTGTTTGGTTCAACGCACTGTCCAATGTCTCCCGCAAAAACGGTGCGGCATTGTAGCAGGGGATGACGACGGAGACTGTTGGGGCGATTTCCATTAATCTGAGCTCCCAACAATCGCCATCGAATCGTCTTCAATTGCACGTCTTTTTCCACCGACCAACTGTCCGCGAATCTGTGCTAAATCTAGCCGGAGATGAAATCGCGTCAACGCATCAGAAAACGGTGCTCGCAATAGATACTGGGCATAGGCCGTCAAGTATTTCCGTACCAACCAACGAGGGTATCCGAAGAATGGAGCACAGCCGCTCGTATCGCGATTTTGCCCGGTGGAGACATTGTTGCGAAAATGTCGATCGACAACCCATTCCACAGAACATCGTTCTCTTGGCACATAGTGCCAGATTTTTGCGTTGGAGATATACTGTCCCTGGATCCCTCGCGCAATCAATCGCTGTTGCAACGAACGCTCTTGTCCGGTGGCTCGGGATATGCTTCCCGGTCCGAACCTTGCGTCGAACCCACCGACGGCGAGTACGTCTTTCGGGTGCACCACCCAATTGGCTCCGAGGGCAACCGGCGTTGTAATAGGGATTTCTGCATCCCACTCCCAACCTTTAGCGGACGGCGGCAGGAATTCGATCAGCCATTCGGGCGGACGCTGTTCATAATCGATTGCTACCGGCCCGCAGAAGAATTTCCCCGATGACAGACCGTCAATCGCTTCTGCATACTTCTGGAGAGTCATCGGGCTGAAGCGAACGTCGTCATCAAAAAGTACGATCCAGTCCTGCAGCGAAAAATGCTTGAGGACTTCGTTGAGCGTAGTGCTCTTATTGCCTTGTTCATGGTAAAAGTAGCGGCAATTTAGCCGTGTATCGGCGTTTCGCACGGCCTCTTCAGCTCCCTGCTGACCACCATTCTCGGCGACGATGCAGCCTGCGTAATCATCCGGCAACTCGCACTCGGCTAAAGACGAGAGAGTCCGATCCAACAAATCCGGCCGACCGTGCGTGGGAATGATTACTTGCATCTCAACACTTCTCATGCCTACTGAAAACTAAGACCAATAACTCATGGGTTTTGGATTTTCGAAAAGGCCAAGCTTATTCATGATGAGAATGAACTAATATGAGCCTCTGACTCCGGAGTCACGGAGTCCCAAAATCATCGGTTTGATAGCGGTAACCTAACATCTCGTTTATTGGGGCGACGATACTTAGCATGGTAGTTCGCTGTTCTTGGCTCCAGTCTTCCCATTCGGGAAACGCGCCCTGATTTTGAGCGTTATATGAAACCGACGTCGCATCCAGTACCGAAGTGTCGGAGGGCGGCGCTACCTTTAACCAACGGAATAGTCGTCCAATGGAGTCAACGTCTTGCGCGAATAATGCGGAACTTCGCAAGTTGAACGTTCGGGATTCCTCAATTGTATTGATACATTCAATGCAGAATTCATTGACTGCTCGCCAATACCAACAGCACTTCTGGAACTCATCGAATATATCCCACTTTGGAGAAAAAGGATCGTTTGTCCGGGGCTGAATTCGATAATCATCCCACTCATGGCCTTGGTAATATCCTCTTCGCATGATCGACCGAATGACAGCCGGTGGGTCTCGATGTAAAAAAATGAATTTTGATTTCGGGAAAAATTGGGCTAACGCCGGTGCTAAGTAGGTAAGGCGGTTTGATGTCTCAACATAGATAAGGTCCTGTTTCACACAGGATTTCATTGGACTAGTGTCAGGCCGCCGAAAATATCGATGATTCAAATAATCTTTGACGAACAGTGATGACATTGAGGGGTTTTGATAGGCTAGCTTCGTTTCGCTTCGCATTCTGGGGCGAGGCTCATGACATGCGTGTATTCGATGTGACAGGTTGAGCAAATTTGTGAGTGATTCAGTTCCAACTCGTCCAGTCGATAACACAAACACACATTCTAAACGTTTTCGGACTCGGTCCAAGAACGTATTGCGAAGATATTCTTTCCCCGGGAATCTGAGCATCGATGTCTCTTGAATTGGGAGCAAATGCTGTTAGTTTTTTACGCCATCCAATAGGTAGTAACATTTCCCTGTCTCATTTGCGATCAATTCTTCGACCGAGAGCGACTCAAATAGTACGTTGTATCGATCTTCCACGTCGCGAATCCCTTCAAAATGCCTCACATGAGATGTATATGGGAAATTTGGAACTGACCCGATCAATCTTGTGCCGCAACGCACCATCTTCAGCAGGTCGATGTCGTTTTCAACATGCTCTAGCACCTCTGTTATAACTACAGCCTGATAGTCGAGTAAACCTAGCTTGTCAGACTTGAAAACGTCCTCCACAAAAAACAGGAACTCTGGGCAAATCGTGCGTGCTTGCTCTATACGTTTCGTGCTAAAATCTAGTCCCCAGTATTTCTTTATACCTCTATCCCTTGCCAGCAGCGCAAATTGACCTGGTCCGCAGCCAATATCAAGGACTCGTTCGACGCCAGAACGAAGAAGTCGGTCAACAATAACTGACCAAAAAAAATAATATCGTGAACTGGTATAATGCTGGCGCCAATGTTCAGCCTTTGCAAAAGACTCATCGTACCATTCAGCTGGCTTTTCAGTTCCATCGCCAGGCTGATTTGCATGGACGTTCTTGCTAGGACGCGCCCGAAAGTAATTCACAGTATCGACGATGATAGGCGGTGTACAACGCCGTAAGAATCTGCGAGTTTTAGCAGCCATTCTATCGTCCATTATTCGTTAATCTCTGAGAAACTGATTAGCGGTTGGCTGTTAGGCTCTTCTTCAGACCAATCTGGACGCAAGAAAACGATATTATTGCCGACTGGTATCTTGCCTGTGTTGTAAATGTCAGCTCCCTCAATAGTTAGGATCAGTGCAGACTCAATCGAGTCATAAACTTGGTTACCCAAGGCCTGCTTCAAGATCAGATTGAGATGATAACGCCCGTGCCCAAGATTTACTGATTTGAGGCTGCACACGTAGGTTGCGGTCTGGCCTGCCCGTAGTGAGAAGGTCCAGTCCGCAGTATGACTACTGTTCAATCCACAAACTCTAGCACCACTCGCGTCGAAGAGACCGATGCCAATGAGCGTATTTTCGACTGATTCCGTCGACTCGACACCCATCCGAACTTTGAATCCCTCACCCATTGGCAATGACGTACCATGACTCCCGCGGAATGTCTGAATTTCAGCTGAAGTGAATCTCACTTTGCCGGAGCCCTTGCGCTTGAGGCTCGGATCAGAAAAGTCTTGCTTTCCGGATGAATGCGTTCCAGACACTAGATACTGATCGATGGCTTCCTCCGGCATCCCATCAAATGTGAGTAGGCCATCACACAACCGAATCGCTCGACTACAAAGGTTTCTCACAGCCGCCATGTTATGGCTAACAAACAACACTGTCCTACCTTGTCCAGCTACGTCTTGCATTTTGCCTAAGCATTTTCGTTGGAACTCGGCATCCCCTACGGCTAGGACTTCGTCGATGATAAGGATTTCGGGTTCCAGGTGCGCAGCGACGGCGAACGCGAGACGGACTTTCATGCCGCTGGAGTAGCGTTTAACTGGGGTATCGAGAAACTTTTCCACGCCGCTGAAGTCGACGATTTCATCAAACTTGCGGTCGATCTCTCGTTTCGTCATCCCCAGGATTGTGCCGTTCATGTAGACGTTTTCACGTCCCGTTAGTTCCGGATGGAAGCCGGTGCCGACTTCAAGCAAACTGCTGACACGGCCGCGGATAATGGCCCGGCCTGACGTCGGTTCGGTGATGCGGCTCAGAATCTTCAGCAACGTGCTTTTTCCGGCACCGTTACGACCAATGACCCCTACGACCTCACCTTCGTTGACGGAGAATGAAACGTCCTTCAGGGCCCACACAATGTCATCCGATTCAGACTTCTCTTCGAACGTATTGAGCTTACGGAGTCGATCCCAATTGCGAATTGGCGATCGCAGCCAACCCGCAGCGGCGGAGACGAGTGTATCAGGTACCTCTTCCTTCAAGCCGATACGGTAGGCTTTGCCAAGGTTTTCAATTTCAATCGCAGGACGCGACATAACGGACAACTCTGACGAACAACAGGAAAAGGAATAAGGAAACTTGCTGTCATGGCCTAGGCAACGTCGGCAAACAAACGTTCCTTCCGTCGGAAGTATAATGCACCGGAGAGGGCGACGACTAGGGCCGTCACGGTTCCCAAGCCCAAAAAGAGCCACGGCATCTTTCGGGTACCCAGTAATGCGGATCGGAACCCTTCTATGACTCCTACCATTGGGTTGATTGCATACAACGCTTGGTACTGTTCCGGTATGTACTCGATGGAATATACTACTGGGGCGGCGTACATCAGGAGTTGGACGAGAAATCCAATTGCATAGTTGACGTCGCGATATTGAATGGCAAGGGCGGTCAACCACATGCCTAAGCCACCTGCTGTGAGCATCATCAGTGCTATCAGCGCTGGCACCATAATGATTCCCCAATTCGGAGTCACGCCGAACCAAATCATTAGCCCTGCAAGTACGAGCATGGAAATGGCGAAGTCAACAAGTTTCGAACAAATCGCCGCGAGTGGAAGCACCATGCGAGGGAAATAGACTTTACTGATGATGTTCGCGTTTGTGACAAGGCTCGCAGTACCATCGGTTACCGCATTGGCAAAGTATGTCCAAGGAACGAGAGCCGTAAAGCTGAAAATCGCATAAGGGACCCCGTCGGAGGTCAGGTTTGCCAGATTTCCAAAAACAATTGTAAAGACTAGCATCGAGAATAACGGTTGAATGACCGCCCAGCCAATACCAATCGCGCTCTGTGCATAGCGAACTTTGATTCCACGCCAGACAAGAAATCGAAACAAGTCCCGATAAGCGACGAGTTCTCGCCAATCAACGATTTGCCATCCCGACCGTGGTTCGATCACGGTCTCCACGACCGTGTCCTGCGTGTGCGTTGGCTCGGATGATTCTTCGGTCTGAGGTTCTGAACTTAGTGTTGCTGTCATGATATGCTAATCGCGAAATGTTGAGACGATTCTGGCGTGTTTGTCGCGCTGGGATGGTTGTTCCCGAGCAAAAGTCGGTATTTGAATCCTTGTTGGCACTCCCACGTCTTGCTGCAAGCTCACCGGCTGAGGTTGGAATTTGCTGACTTCTTCATGCTGGTGTCACTTTTACTATGGATAAAGAGCGATTCATTGGACCAGACAAAGGATTTCTGGACTTTGGGTTTGAAGACGAACATGGGATGCCTGGCTAGTGTATCCTACTATTGGATCCGCATGGCCGTACAGTACGGCAAAATTGTGGCAGAGAAGTTCTTCGCCGCGGCAGGCAACTCCTAGGATCTCAAGTGGATCGTCTTCAAACGGTTGGTTTGCGGTTCCATGGACGGCCAATTTTCGAATATCGCTTGAGAGCTCGAAAATTGAGGGTTCACCTGGTATGACCTTTCGGAGTTGCCGTTCAAACCGGCGAAAGCTTGGATGGTTGGTGTTCTTGTGAAGAAATTTTAAGCTCTCGCGGTTAATCGATTGGTCATGATCGATCGGGATTTTCGTTTCGGAGAAACGCTCTGATTTCTCAAGACGGCTCGCTAGAAAATTCCAGTTTTGGGACCAAGCGGTTGGGTCATCAATCTCAGGGCCAAGTTTCGGTGGTGTCGTATCCGTCCAAGGGTCAAAACAGCCGTAAACGACCTCTAGTGCGTCAAGTGTGTAGAGTCGCTGTGACGCGGGACTCAGCGTGAAAAAAATGCCTGTAGCAACAACGAAGCATCCCGCCATCGCGAATGCGATGCGTCGAAGAAGAAGTCGCTTCCGATTTTGAGTTGGACGAACGGAAACAGTCATCGGGTGTGCTTGAGTGAACGATCTAACGAGTGGAAGGGGTGAATTCAGGCGATGGTCATCGCGTCTGATATGTCGGCGCAAGAGTTTTGTTGAGTGAACGTTGCAATCATCTCTGAAAGTGGTTGAAGGCATGTTTTCCAGTTGTGACACTGGACTACATAGTCCCGCCCGGCGGCACCTAGTTGGCGTCGTCGTGTTTCACTCGTAAACAGCTTAGAAATCCCGTCGACCCACTCACTTGGCCTGTCCGCAACAAGTAGATCTCGGTCCGCTTTTGCTCGCAAGCCGGCCGCAGCTTGAGAGGAAGCAATCGTCGCATTGCCACTTGCCAGTGCCTCTAGGACCTTGTTCTGACAGCCTCGTGCAATTCTCAACGGGGCGACCGAAATTGTCGCTTTTCTTAGATAGGGACGAACATCCGTGACGCCTCCGGTCACTTGCACACCATGGATTGACTTAAGATCGGTGACCGCACGCGATGGGTTGCGGCCGACAATTCTGAACTTTGCAGATGGATAGACCCGTATGATCTCCGGCCAAACCTGGTGACTAAACCAATGGACTGCATCGATATTTGGTCGATAGTCCATTGCTCCTGTGAACACGCAACTATATACGCCTTCTTTTCCATCTGGGTCGTTTGATTCCTGCGTCGGCTGGAAATAGTCAAGATCGACGCCGTTTGTCACCGTGTAGAGCGGCCCGTTGCCACACCGTTCTTTACAAAGCTCGGTTTCTGCATCGGTAACCAGCAACACCGCAGAGGCTCGATCTAGCAATCCTCGCTCAACCCGCAGCAACTGACGGCTCTCTAAGTTGTACAAGATTTGTTTCGGAAACGGCGCACTATCGCCATAGTCTGCCCACTTTTGACTATCGACGTCCACAAAATCAACGAGTAATGGCTGACTCGATAACTCTGGCATCTCCAAGAAGCGTGACAAACCCGATGAGGACAGTAAGATGCAATCAACGTCAGTGTTGCTGGTAACCTCACGAATACTTCTTCGGAATCCTGAGGAAGCGAACGCTCCGCACGTTGCCGAACCTCCAGTGGCTAGTGACCACGCTGTCCGGGTCAGCCTCTTGAGGGAGTTCATAGGCGCAATCGAGAGCGAACCACAATATTCTGCTAACGCTGCTTCGTCGGCAGGACGGACCGGAGCATCGGCGAAAGTCACCACGTGAACTTGGTGATGACGCGAAAGCTCGCGAATAATGTGAAAGGCTCGTATCCGGTCGCCTTTGTCAGGGGGGAACGGAAACCGATGCACTAAGTAAAGAATGTTCATCCGGTTGGCCTCGTCAGTTGACCAGGGATCGGATGGGGTTGGTTCTCCGATGGTAACAATTCGTTCGAACTATGCCATTCCGCATCGACCACCATCGGTGACCGATCAATTGCCAGGTCGCCGGTGTTCGACTCGGTCCCAAGACCTTGCCGAATAAATTGTTCCTCAGCTTGTTTGGCCAGGTCACCAATTGTTCCGAATGGAAGGCTCTTGAGCATTCGTTCCAGCCGTCCCACTGTCCGGTGCAGGTTGTGATAGTGTCGGAACCGTGAACTCCATCGGCCTTGCAACCGTGGTTGATCCGGGTCGATTTCCCAAGGGTGAATGTAGAACACAAGCGGCCGTCGTCCACGAGAGACGACGTGACGTTGAAGCGTTGCCGATACCCGTTCCGGAAAGAGGCGAAAGTAACCGCCGCCAGCAGCGGGCAGGTTGAGTTTGCCTAGCTTGGCAACCGATGGTGGAACTTCCCACAGAGTTTTACTGTTATCATTCTCGATTCGATGCGGGGCTGGATTGGCATCCGGGATGCCGTAGCGATCATGCCGTGTGGGAAAGATGCTTGAATCGATCTCGTATCCTTCTTCCATCAGCACATCTAAGGCCCAGGGCGTCGCCTTTGTGATCGAGAAACTTGGGGCACGAAAAGCACGAACTTCAATCCCCGCCGCTTTTGCAATCGCGGCTTTTGACTGACGCAGATCCTGGCGAAATTCCTCGGGTGTTAGATTGTAGATAAGCCGATGCCAATACCCGTGGCACGCAAGTTCATGACCATCGTCTCGGATGTCTCGGACGAGTTGAGGAAACTTGTCTGCGACCCAGCCCAGGATGAAGAATGTGGCTCGTGTGTGATTCGTGTGCAGCAGACGCAACATGCGATGCGTGTTTTCGACGACACGACTTTCAAAATGATCCCATTCAGTTGCCCGAATTCGATCCGCAAAACCGGTGACTTGAAAGTAGTCTTCAACGTCAACAGTGAAAGTGTTTGGCAGCGGATTCGTCACGGTAACGAGCTCAGTTTAAAGAGGCCTTGGAATCAACTAACTTTGAGATAGAGGCGACGGGTGATATGACTTGGTAGAGCAGTGCTCATTTTAGTTCTAAGCTGCGGGTATGTTCTTCAACGACTGTGCATGCTGGCAATAGGAAGGGCGTCAGAATCATGCCACAAACAGTGCGAAGCAATAGCCAGCCAGTATAGGCAAGGATTTTGATATCGAGAATCGGGTTATGTTTTCGGACGTAGTAACAGTCGTATTCGATCTTCCGACAAACGTCCTCCAACGTCTCGTCAGGAGGTAGTTTGAGCTGTGCAAGGCCAGTGATTCCCGGCTTGACATTTAATCGCTCGGAGTAGAAGGGGACGTCGAACTGCAGTTTCTGAACGAACTCCGGACGTTCGGGACGTGGCCCGACGAGACTCATATGTCCCTGCAAGATGTTTAGGAGTTGCGGGAATTCATCAATATGTGAAGATCGCAAAAATCGTCCGAACCGGGTGATACGAGGATCATTACCACTACACCAGACCGCGCCGGTTCCGCGCTCCGCGTTGTGAATCATGGTTCGTAATTTGATCAGTTTGAATTCGTGGCCATGATAGCCAACCCGAGTCTGTGTGTAGAAGATTGGCCCCTTGGAAGTCAGGCGGATGATCACAGCCGCAACTACAATGACTGGAAGCAACAAGACGATCAAAATGCTAGCCAAGACGAAGTCCGCGACTGCCTTTACTGTTGAGTACCACTGGTGCAATGGTTCAACATCGACATGGCTGAAGCTGGTGTTACTCGCCACGTTATTTGAGTTGACCGTCATTGAACGCTGGTTGCAGTCTTCGGCAGAGGATTTCTCGCCGTCAGAGCACGATCCTTGCTCTAACACGTCCTCTGATTGAAGTGTTGATTCCTTCAGGCTCATCGCGATGTAACTTTCTTACTCGAATGACGGTGGCACTCGTAAGTTGAAGGGTTTTTGACGAGCGTTGTTTCGATGTTGGCCAGGGGTGACGAAAAAATTAGCAATCACTTGTTTCCTGCTAGCTTCCAAGAGCAGATTTTAGGTGAGGCAAAAAGTCGATCAGAAACTCCTGGCCGACTTTCGATTGGTCTCCTTCGGGCTTTTTCTCGTCCACATATTGAGTGACATAGAGTTTGTAGAGGAACGGCGAACCCGCATAGGATAGTCTTGGGTTGTCTGCTGCGACAAACTGATTGCCATCACTCCACGCCCAATACGTTTGAATTCGTTGAACGCCACCCGCAGACGGCTTGTCAAACTGTGTGACCCAGAAGGTGTCCCGCTCTATGGATTGATTTGATGTCGGGATTTTCGAGCTTTGCACTTCGGCACACTGCTCATACCCTGCCCCGCGAAAGCACACTGTCGGGGGGTGTAAGGAAATAGGCCCGTGTGGACCACATAATAAAAGAATGTCGACAACGGAATTTCCATCGGTTCCGCCATCTCTTTGAAAGCGGCGAGCCAGACCACCGGTTGCTTCTGCCATTCGCAGTTGCCGAGGTGTCAACTCCAGTTCCGTGGAACTCCACTCCCCGAACTCTAAAGGAACATCAGCAATCCGTTCTGTCGCCTTCTCAAGTTGATGTGGGTTTCGGGATTGCTCCGTTTGAATAGCATGCAAAAATCGCGATGCGATCAAGAGAACAAAGATCAACAATGGGATGATGATTTTTATCATCGATTACCCTTCGACTTCCCGGACATGACAGAACTCGAGAAAATTCGTTTGTCGCCGTCAATGACTAGTTTGACAAGACTGAATTGTAAGTTCCGTAGGTGTACTGAGAACCGTTGTAGCCACCATAACCACTGCTGGCATCGTCGAGGCCAATAGCGACAGCCCCAAGAACTCTCGCACCCACGCCATTGAGTCGATCAAGTGCAGCCCCAACACTTCCTAATCGGCTGACTTCCTTGCGGATTGCCAACATGACCGCATCGGTGTGTTGCACCACCATGAGCGTGTCACTCACCGGCAGGACGGGAGCTGAATCGATCAGAATAAAGTCATATTCGTGTCGGATCTGGTCAGTCATCGCGTCAAGGATTCCCGAACCAAGGCAGTCCAACGCCGCTTGATCGACCTGGCCGGCACAAATCATGGTGAGGTTACTAAGGGAGGTCTCCTGTAGAACATCACTCAGCGTGGATTCGCCCCGCAGGACTTCGCAGGCACCATCTCCGTTTTCGAGCCCAAAGACTTTGTTCGTCGATGGCCGACGCAAATCACCATCGATCAACAGCACTCGTTTCCCGGATCTTGCCAGGCTCATCGCAAGATGGCACACAAGCGTGGTTTTCCCTTCTCCCTGGCAGGCGCTCGTCACTGTGAGGACTTTTAGGTCCTCCTCGCGAGCTAAACGCAACAGCATGGTTCGGGATGCATCAATCGATTCTTTGAGTGCTTCACGCCAGAATGCAGCTTTTTGAGCATTCTTCCGGCCTCCGCCTCCTTTGACAGCCACACGCGGAAGTGTTGGGATTGTGCCAACGAGGGGCATTGGAAGATTCCGGGAAACATCTGTAATAGAACTGATTCGTCGTCTATAGATGTCCCAACCGACGATTAGAAAGACTGCAAAACCGAAGGCTCCAACTCCGCTCATGGCGGAAGCCATCATCCGTTTACGGGTGCTTCGACTGCGCGGAGCAGTCGCTAATTGATGCACTTGGATGGGATCCCGGGCATTCGCGATCTCGAATTTCCGCCTTTGGATTTCCTCCGCAAGCGCAGACGCCATTTTTTCTTGGCGACTGATTTCTTGCTCGAGCCCCTGCAAGCCAAGCACTTGCTTACCATTATCCCGCTCCTGGATTTTTGCAGCCTGAAGCTCATTTTCCCAGCGAGACTTAAGTTGCTGGAGAGCATGAATCTCCTTTTTCAACTGCTCATTGGAGCGTTGCTGATTATTAATATGACGCTGCTTTGCTTCTTCGACAAGTTGCGGGCGTAGTTCATCACGAAGCCGATCTAGCATTTCCCGGGTCCTCTCAAGCCGTTCCTGTGACTTTTCGAGACTGGGATGCCCTTCAGCGAGCGTTTCTTTTTTATTCTCAACATGCCCCTCAAGTGTCTTAAGCTCTAAGGATGCGGACTTGTAAGCCGAGTGCTCTGTAAGCAAAACAGTAATTGCGTCGTCTGAGATTTCAATCTCTTTGCCAGTTTTTTCTTCACGAATGGAAAGCTCCGTCTCAACCTTTGTCAGTTCAAGCTCAGTGTTCAAGAGCTGATTCTTCAACAGGTTCCGCCACTCAAGCAATCGATCGTGTTCCTGCTCCATCATGATTGTAGTTGCGCTGCCGGTACCCGACGCTTCCATTAGGCGTTGTAACTCTCGCCGTTTTAGTTCTAGGTTCTCTTCGACACGAGCCGCGATGTCGGTTAATTCCTTCAGCCTAGCCAGTCGCCCTTCGGAGTCTGCGACAACAACTTCGTCCATAAAAGACTGGGTTACAGCGTTGACAATTTTGGGGATTTCTTCGGGTTGTTCGCCGGAAAGCGAAACCGTGAAAAATTCTGTCCCTGAACTCCCAATGGTCAATTCTTTCTCAAGCCAATCGACCGGATGTTCCTTCGTTTTGACCATTGGAAGATTTGCCACAGCATCGTCACGCAGTGCGGCCGTCAGAACAGGTCGACTTTTAACCAGTTTCAGTGTGGTCTGCTTTCGGACAGTAAAGTTTGCTTTTCTCTCCTTGGTATCGAACATGACTGCGTCATCGTAAGACTTGATATACAGTTCGGAGCTTGCAACGTATGGAGCAGGTACCAACTGATAGGCTGCGTAAGCCGCTGGTAGACCGAGGAGAAGTCCCAGGAAAAGGCAGAGGAACCATCGTCGACGGAATGAACGCAGCAGCAACTTCCAGTCCCACCCATGCTGTTGGCTGCTTGCACCATGGGAAGTCATTGGAGGCGTATTGAAGACTGCGTCTCCGGAATCGAAAGATCGCTCATTTGGAGAAACTGGTCGGATCATAATTCTTGCCAAATCCGTTTAGAAATTTGATTGCAACAAGCGATACTGGCGTTGGTCATGTAATTGTGGGCACGTTATCTTGCAGAAAGGTAACACGCTGTCGTCAGTTATGGGAGGGGAACGGCTGGGGCATCTCCAAAACCTGCCGGTCTGTGGTCGACAATTTCCGGGATGAACAGTTTGTCGAAAATCCACAACTCTAGTAGATGCAAACCAAGTGCCAATGGCATCATGAGCCATTCCGCATGATCATGAAGGAAATGCGCGCCGTCTGGTGCGTTCAACGCATAAAGGGTTCCGGTCAACGTGATCCGAATAACATTCGAGAAGATCGCGATCGGTATGGCACTGACGATGATCATTGCTCGCTGCCACATCGGGCGGCTGCTCGCACAAATCGCCACCGCAGTTGACAGTGCAAAGAAAACCATCATCATCCGGAGACCGCTACAGGCTCCGACGACATCGACCTTGGCCTCGCCGATTGTGATGCTGTTGCCTGTGGCGAACGCTGGTAGACCGAAGCCTTGCATGAAGTATGTCGAGGCCAAAGTGCCTGCTCGACGGAGCGGCTCGCGGAGAGCAACCTCAAGGGTGTGGGGCAGCGGGACCGCGAATGCTAGAAAGACCACAGACGGTGTATACCACTTCCAGCATGAGAGCCCGAAAATGGCTGCAAATAAACCGAGCACACATGCGACAAAACTGAGCTGCTCAAACCACTCGATGTAATAGCGAATCGAAACATGCCGTACCAATAAGGCTAGGACTAGGAGGACAACGCCCCAACTACTCCAACGAAACAAATCCTCGCGATCTTTCGGCCAACGTAGCCAAAGAATGAACACAGCGATGAGGGGAACGAGGAATCCGTGAGAATATTGCGGGTCAGCATCCCACTTGCGGTAGAAAACACTAAGTACGTCGGTGTAAGACCACAGTAGCATGGCGAACAAAGTCACCAGTTCGGTAAATCGCAGACCGAGATCGGAGTTGCTATTGGTAGGGAGGTTGGTCGACATTTTGGGGCCACAGCTTCTCATGACATGCGACTGGCGAAAACCGGCAATCGGAACGCTCATCGACTACGGTGTGCGAGAGAGAGGTAAACACACCGAGATCAAATCGCAAATGTTGGGAAAACGAGGGCGAGATTACATCGTTAATGTAATTGTGTATGGTTGGCTGCAACAGGTGGCATCTTGCGACGCTACAGCCGGAGTGACCCAAGGTTCCCGCGAACCCTTCCGGCTTTCTTCAATGAGAATCGATTCATTGATCTCATTGGTCATGATGATATGACGCGGGGTCGGCAAAACAACACAAAAAGCTAGCTTTTGATCAGATCTTGAAAAAAAGTCGAGGCGTCTCTCTATTCCTCCCACACTGCCTAGGTGAAGCTACCAAGTGCACGAGTGAAACATCTGTGAGTATACCGTGTGGCTGCGAGAATCGCTACAAAACGAACAATCGTTTCAAAACAAATCGAGTCTGGGCATTTTTTGACCGATTATTTGACTATCCAAAGACACATCACCATTTCGGGTGAGCGTCCAAATCGGGTCAATACTGAACTGGTAGACAGGGAGGAACAATGAGCTGCCCACCACGAAGCCTGCTATGTATGGCGGTTTTGGCCCAGGCTGCGCTGTTCGCATTGTCAGGCTGCAGCCAACCGCGTTTGCAAGGCGAGGCACTGGCCATTGCCCATAGTGATGTTCCTCGAGAGCTTCAAAAAACGTCTCTTCCGGAATACCGGATTGAGCCGCCCGATATCCTCCTGATTGAGGCGGTCCATAACGTCCGGACTCCTGAAACGCCACTGCGGACCGGTGATATCATCAAGGTCTCGTTGGGCAACCCGGAGCCGCTCGATCTGCCTGAGCAAGGCGGGAATCCGATCGAGCAGCAATTTAAGGCCCAGCTTGAAGCCCAGTTCAAGTTTGTGGACGGCGAATTCTTGATTCAGCCGGACGGGACGATTGAACTCGGCCCGATCTACGGCAAAGTGAAGGTGGCTGGAATGTCCCTTCAACAAGCCAAGGTCGCCATTACCAACCATCTGAAGACGTACACAAAGAATGCGATGGGGCAGCCCGTCGGCATTCGAGATCCTCTCGTGGCGGTCACATTGCCGAATCCGCAGGGACCTCAAGCCATCACCGGACCGCACCTGGTCCGGCCGGATGGAACGGTATCCCTCGGGATTTACGGAAATGTGCACGTTGCTGGCAGAACTCTCGACGAAGCCAAGTACATCATCGAGACGCAACTGTCGCAGTACATTGAAGATCCGCGAATTAACGTCGACGTGACCACGTACAACAGCAAGGTGATCTACGTGATTACGGACGGCGGTGGGTTCGGTGAGCAGGTGGTCCGACTGCCTGTCACGGGGAACGAAACCGTTCTCGACGCCATTGCCCAGATTCAAGGTCTGTCACAGGTCTCTTCGAAGAGAATGTGGGTCGCTCGCCCTGCCCCGTCGCCCGAAGGCGACCAGTGTGCACACGTCATGGACGTGAACTGGCGGGAAATCACACGGGAAGGCATCACGACCACAAACTACCAGCTCTTCCCTGGTGACCGCGTCTACATCCAAGCTGATTCTCTGATTGCCACCGATAACGCACTTTCGAAACTGTTCGCTCCGATTGAACGAGTTCTTGGCATCACGCTGCTAACGAACTCCACGATTCGGAACCTGGAAGGACAAGGAAACGGATTCGGTAACAACGTAGGGTTCTAGCGGAAATTGCCTGCAAGAATGTGGTGCAACTCGCGGAGTCGAGTTCTACAATATAAGATCTTGTTAGGTACTTCTTGGAACTGTTTGGGAGCCCATTCGTGGGCTCCGCACCACACCCTCTCGTTCATCGTCTTCCAGGAGCCAACCAATGACAGTTCGATATTTAATGGTGACAACTTTCGTCGTGTGTGTGTTTAGCCTTTGTGTTGCGGATTGCCAGGCGCAAGTCACGCCGGGCGCTCCGAACATTCGGCCACCGCGACCAAATCCGACCATCAGCCCATACCTCAACCTTTTGAATCGCAACAACTCAACCGCGTTCAACTATTTCGCACTCGTCCGGCCGCAACGCGAGTTTCGGCAGGCGTATCAGAACCTTGGTGGTTCGGTCAATCGTTTGCAGGATGAGGTGGATGCGAATCGAAATGCAATTCTCAACCAACAACCACCGATCGGTCAATCATTGCTCTCACCGACGGGACACACAACCGGTTACTTGAACACCGGTGGCTATTTCGGTGTCGGTCGGTGACCGCTACCTGTCTGCTTGAATCGAACGGACTCAAATATTTCCCGGCCCATTTGATGGGGTCTAGCAGGAAGCAGGGAACTTATGTATTACCGAGTAATCGCTGCAGCAGCACTATTCTTTTCGATGGCGGTGTCAGGCGCGGCTCAAGAGGGACGGGGGCAAGTTCTCCCGTTCATGGCACATGTTGTTCCGCCGGTTCAGACAGTCACACCCAATCCAGTGGCGACCGCGGTACCCATGGCAATGCCTCAGGAGCCATCCCAATCGATGGCCCCTCAGTATGTGCAGCAAGCGTACTGCGCACAGACGGATGCTTCCGGCTGTCAAGCCGCGTCTTATACTTCCTGTGATTGTCCAGAGTGTTCTGGCGAGCAGAGTTGGTGGAAACGGTTTTGTGATGACTGCCGGGATAAACGCCGCGATTGGCGGAAAAACATCTGGATGTGGTCCTACAGCCATCATCAAGACAACGCACTTCAACATCCCAAATGCCCGCCGCACTACGAGCCATATTGGGGGTATCATCAGGACTGCTGGAGAAAATTCCCGCCGGGGTCTTATTGCTGCCCTCCGCACTTGACGACACCGATCGAGATTTCATTCCCGACGAATCAGCGTCCAGCAGCCAGCAACATGTCTCCAGTATTGGCTCCTCCACCCGTCGAAGAGCCAATGGAGCAGGCACCTCCGAAGAAGGATGACGGGCCTAAAAAAGCCGACCCGTTTCAGCCGAAACCACCAAAACAAGTGGAGCCGAAGAAGGGTTCGGAATACGAGCCAGTGACCCATATCCGCGAAGAAATCAAAGGGTCCGGCCTCTACTACTACCTCGCAAACCCGGAAGAGCCCGAATGGCGGCCTAGCCGGTGAATGTGGAAGAACGATCGTTCGCAGGCCATCTCACGTTCACCTGCATCTAGGGAGAACGTGAGAAGTTTCGTATACCGAAGAGATCCTCTGGGATCTCTTCGACTCGTTGAGAGGTTAGGCAGCAATACTAGGGTTATTCTTAGCCAAGAAGTGTGATCGGAATTGGTCATAAGCAACCAGCAGACATGCCGCGACAAATAGCAGCATCGCACCACCTGGTTCACTGACGGTGATAACACTGCCTCCGCCATCTGGTACATCACCACCGCCGGGGCCACCGCCTCCGGGCCCGCCACCATCAGGTGTGTCACCAGGGAGGCCAGGTCCCATGCCGCCGGGACCGTCTGGGAGGACATCGTCGAAACTGTCGCTTGTGCTAGTCAATAGCAGGAAGTCTGATGGTGGAGTGATCAGTCCCAAGCTGCCGCCAGGTGCTCCCCCGCCGCTTCCGCCTCCGCCACCAGCGGAGCCCGTGCCGAAACCGGGGCTCCCAAACGCAGCGACACCAGCTGAACTCGCAGATGAGCCGCTGCCTCCGGTCGTGCCATTGCCAGTACTGCTCAAAGCGGCAAGTCCGTTGGGCAAAGAGCTATCCGTGCTAGTTCGGATCCCTGCGAGATAGGAGTCTTCGTCCTGAACGGACACAAATTCCGTCAGAGGTTCGTTGTCACCTCCGATGAATTTGAAGGTCAGTTCGATTGTCGCAATCCCGAGCAAAGAGTAGACGGAACGATCACGTTCACACAAGAACATCCCGGCAGCCGTTCCGTCTGCCAGGGTGACTCGCGCGTGAGTGGTTTCGGATGACCATTCATTCTCCACATAGCATTCCCCGTCTGCGAGATAGAACGGGTCACCACCGGGGTTGCCAAATCCTTCGGTCTCATCAAAGACGAAGATAGCTTTGCCTTCCGCCGTTCCAGCCAGGAATTCACCGAACATTGACATGGAAACAAAGAGCTTCTGCAAGAGATTGAAACTCTCAATCTGCTCACCCGTCAGAATGTTGGCGAAGTTTGGATCGGCTGGCAGGTGATCGAGAAAATCGACGAAACGAAGTGGGTAGTGCACCTCGTTCTGGGTCGGAGCACCATGCGTTTTTAGGAACTGCACAATGTTGCGGCTGATCCGCTGGTGGAACATCAAACCGTGCCAAGGCCCTACACTGAAGGTCCAGCCCAATGGCACTGGCATGGTCAGGTCGAGCCGATAGCCTGGTTCGTAAGGCCGATACTGACTGAGATAAAGCATCTCATAGCCATGATGAGCCGGACGAAGGAAACGCCCCCAAGCCGGCCCATCCTCGACCCCCACCCCCGGCGGACCTTCAAACAGAAGATCCGCGGGTAGGTCATCAAAAGACGGTGTCAGCATTGCTGCTTTGCAATCGCTGGTCACCATGAGAGTCACAACGAGAACGGCTGCAGAGACAGCCTTGGCAAGGCTCATTGCGATGTCCTTAAAATTTGAGACTGCAACATCAAACTGAATTCCAGCGAGTTGGATGTATTATCCATCTGTCCATTCGCAAATACTAATGTATTGCACCGCCACTCATCAACAAAAATCGATGGACTCGAAAAAAAGAACGCACGATTCAAAATGAACCGTGCGTTTTCTCTAGCAGTAGCCGCAGACGCTCGGCAATCGCGTACCGAACAAGACTACGCAGCCGATTGGGCTCGCTTGCGTCGTGCCCCATAGCCCAGCAGCCCCAATCCGCCAAGAGCGAACAGAGTCATGCTGCCCGGTTCTGGAACTGGATTTGCCGCAGCAGAAAAATTCAGACGAAAGTTAGAACCGTCATCAGTATTCGTTCCAACAATTCGGATGGCATCGACATTCGCAAAATCGGCCCCGACACCAAAGTCACTGAAAGGCAAGAAGTAATTCTGCAAGGTAGTGGCGGTGGATGACGGAATGGTCTTCATTGCAGTGTATGCGGTCCCGTCATTGTAAATTGTAACTGCGAGTTTAAGCCCAAACTGAGCCAATGCCTGAAACAAAAAGCCAGTGTTCGCTCCCCCCTCTAAGAGATCGTAGTTGTTGGTCGTTATTGTCGCGTTAGTAGCATTATCGTCGGCAAAACTTCCGTTATAGTTCAGAGTGAACATTCCCGTTGTGCCAGCTTGCGCACTGAAATTAAACTCACCGTCAGAGCCAGCAAGTGGGTTTGCGAAGCCTGTGACAGTCCCTGTACCGGTGGTTCGAGTCACCTCAAGAAAGCGATGTCCCCCAATTGCTTCCAGGGCTACCGACTCAGAGGAGGTTGTGGGGGTAGGGTCAGCAACAAACTGACTCGTTTGATCGAAAACGTCGATGTCGACGGTTGCTTGCGCCTCTGCGGCACAGGACACCGTTAAACCTACCGTCAAACAGAAAATTAGTCTATGCATCATAGAATCCCATTTCTTATGTATTTGTTTGCGAAAATAAAAGTCCATCCACAATGACCTTCTCTTCAGCGAGGAGCTAATTCCGCGGCGGTCGAAACACACCCTCTAAGAATGGGACTGTGAGCACCAACCGGCACTCTTTTTGCAAGTATAGTGTTAATGTGCATCCAGTCACTGCGGCTTGGGGGTCAACTAGCGGAACTGGCGAAGCGACACTGGAACTTGTCGGACTTATACTTCCTGCTGTTCCTGAGGCCATACCGCCAATGAGGCCATGTTGGCGTAATTTCGGCTCTTCCGGGCGATCGGGAGCGTTAGGAATCCTGGAGTGTGGGTTGCCGGGTACCTGTGCCCGCTTGGAATGACTCGCAACGACTGTTGCCGACACGAAACCATCGTTGTCAAATGCCGGTGCAATGAGCGCAGCATGGACGTCGTGAACACCAGAGAGTGCAACGCTAGCTATAAAGATGAATAGTTCAAGGGGTCGGTACATCTGTCGGATGTTTATTTATAAACGACTTTTGCCTACTTACCCTTTCAGGTTACCGTGTGCAGAAAGCTGTTGTCAAGAAGTGTACGGGTGATATTCACACTTTTGCCCGAATCTCGATAATACCTGAAAAGCTGCTCGCACATCGCGCCGCGAAGTCGCTGGGAATCCAAAGGAATCGATTGAACTGTTGTCCCAGGCTTGCCTTCGACATCTCGTGTCGATCTGCCGAGCGAAGATGGAAAGACTTGGCGACCCGGCCTCAACGTGCATTTCAGTAAGGGACATGTTAGAGCGTGTGGTCAAAACTGATCTTACTTGATTTTGGAGGATGTGGATGATCAGGTTTTTCTCCAGGGAGGGAGTCGGATGTCTTCACGTCTTGTGCT
>NZ_JAALXT010000012.1 GCF_011634775.1 Thalassoroseus pseudoceratinae | reverse complement strand
TTGAATGGTCACGGTGGCAGGACTTGAGTTCAACGTTCCGTCGTTGACGAGGTAGGTAAAGCTATCCGTACCGTCAAAGTCTGCGTTTGGCGTGTAGTCAAACGAACCATTCGCGTTCAGCGTGAGCGAGCCATTGGTTACATCGGAGACAAGTGATGCGACGAGCGTATCGCCATCGACATCAACGTCATTTGCGATAATACCATTAGCCGTGACTGTCAGCGTGCCGTCCTCAGCAACGCTGTAAGCATCATCGTTTGCAACCGGGGCATCATTCACCGGGTTAACGGTGATGGTTACGGTGGCCAAGTCGCTTCCACCATTTCCATCGCTCAGCAAATAGGTGAAGGAATCCGTACCGAAGAAATCATTTAACGGCGAATAAATGAATCCATTTGTCGTCACTGCTGGAACAAGAATGCCATGCGAGGGACCGTTCTGAGGATCGACCGTCAGCGAATCCCCGTCGATGTCGAAATCATTTGACGTCAGATCGCCGATTTGGATCACCAACGATTGGTCTTCGTTCGTCACGACCGCATCGTCAGCGGCAACGGGCGCGTCATTCACTGGTAAGACCGTAATCGTGACGCTGGTGCGAGACTGCGAACCACCCGGGTCTTCAATATTGTAACTGAACGTCGCGTTGCCGTTGAAGTTCGCTGCTGGCGAGAACGTGACGGTGTTGTCGGGATTGACGATGACCGTTCCGCCGACAACCGATGTGATCCGTTCGATGATCAGCGGTTCGCCGTCGGGCTCGAAATCGTTGGCCAGGATGTCGATAACAATTGGTGTATCTTCGTCGGTCTCGGCACTGTCGGGATTCGCGATTGGACCGTCGTCAACAGGTATCACGGTGATCGTGACATTAGCGGGGGCAGACTGTAGCGTGCCGTCACTGGCGCGATAAGTGAAGCTGTCTGTCCCATTGAAGTCCGCATTCGGCGTGTAGACGAACGACCCGTCCGTGTCGAGCGTGAGCGAACCATGCGACGGTCCACCGACCAGAATCGCACTCAACGCATCGCCATCTGCATCGCTGTCGTTTGCAAGCACGCCTGCGGCGGGTATGGAAAGCGAATTGTCTTCAGCCACGGAATACTGGTCGTCGTTCGCTACTGGCGTGTTATCGTTTGTGTTCGTCGCTTGAATAATGACGGTGGCCGTGTCCGAGAGGTTCGGCGTGCCGTCGTCGGTCACGGTCACGGTGAGTACGTATTGAGGATTCGTCTCGAAGTCGAGCGACATTCCATCTGCGACGGTGATCGCACCGTCCGTGCTGATTTCAAAAACCCCATCTTCATTTCCTGCGGTGATCGCGTACGTCAAATTATCGCCGTCTGGGTCGCTGGCCGGCACGCTGCCAATATTTGTGCTGTTTTCCGTCACGGTAAACGATTGGTTATCGGCAGAGGGAGCGTGATTGTCGTAAGGCAATGGATCGGTGAAGGCCACGAAAAAGCTCGAAAAACTTGTATTCCGTGGGTTCGCATCGAAGCTTGTGAATGACTGCAGGCTGTCGTCGGTCAAGAAGACGTCGCCATCCCACGAGCCGACAACGATGGCTCCGTCAGTGCGGATGTCGATATCCGTCAGGTTGCCGCCCAGCGTGAGCGACATGATTGGAGTGCCATCGGGGGCAAAGTGGTAGAGTTTCCCATCCCAGGCGGCCGTGAAGATTTCACCATCCGCGTTTGCGGTCACCGCGCGGTGACCGCCGGAAGCTGAAGGCAACACGACTTGCCGGACTTGTTCCATTGAAACCGGATTCAACACGTAAACGGCGTTGTTGTCGCCGAAGCCATAAAGATAACCGTCCAGTCCAATCGTTAAATCGTAGAAGTTGCTGAATTCCGCGAAGCGGTTTGCGGTTCCGGTTGCACTGTCAAAGCGGACGATGCCACGTGGACTTCCACCGGGATTCCCCGTGCTCGTATCGCTTGCGAAGACGAAGTCTCCGTACGCCGCGATCCCGCCGTAGCTCACGTTGTTAACCGTGCTCCAGCCGTCAAAAGCTTGATGACTGAAAACGGCGGTCGCTGGGTCAAGAGTGCTTAATCGTGGATCGAACGTGCCGTTATAGATCTGGGCGTTGCCGTTCCGGTCCACGATGACATCGCGAGGACTAGTGTCGCCCGGTGACGGGACGGTGAATTCCTGTAATCTGCTTCCCGTTGTTGTGTACTGCGTGAGTCGCGGCGCGCGGCTGGACTCGTCCGCGCTGACGAGAATGTTCCCCGCCAGAAATGGCGCTGCATCGTTGTCTACGATGTCGATCGGAGCGATGAACCCGGCGTAGCCGGAGGCATCGGCGAACACGCGGGCCGATTCTTGTGGCTCAACGACGAGATCATCGAACGCCGTGATTGAGAACGTCGTCGATGATTGGCCGGCCGGAATCGTGACCGTGGACGGCACATTGATATCCAGTGGATTGTCCAGTTCATCCAATTGGACCGTGATTGGGTCGTCTATATCCGTGTTATTGCGGGTCACTGTGGCAGTGACGGCCGGTCCACCCTCAGTGACCGTACTTGGGACGATGCTCAAACTCAGGGTTTCGAAGTCCACGACGTAGATCGTGTCACTCGTGTCTACATAGCCGTCTGCGGATGCCGTGACGGTCACTTGAAAGATACCGTCCAGCAGGGTGTCGTCAACGGCGTCCAGGGGGAATGTGATCTGCGATTGGCCAGCGGCGAATACGACCGTCGCAGGAACGGCCAATTCGCTGGCGTCGTCACTGCTGAGGTTGACAGTCAACGGGTCGGTGGTACTTCCACCGCGTACAAGCGTCGCGGTCGTTGCCCCGGCCCCATCGGCTTCCGAAATAACTGCTGCCGCAATGGTCAAAGTTAATTCTTGTGCCGGATTCGCCGGGGCGTATTGTCGAGCCATCACATCGAGATAGCCTTGACTGGTGTAGGACTCCCAAGCAAAAACCGTGTTGCCCACCGGGTCGATCGCGATCGCCGGATCGTTCTGCGTGTACTGCGTTGTTTCGTTGACTTGTCGTTCTCCGTCGATCGCCAACCCGGATGAATCGTAATACTGGAAGAAGATCTCGTAATCGCCCGTCCCACTTTGCCAAGCGACCGTGAAGTTGCCCACGTTGTCCATCTCGACAACCGGTTCCCATTGATTGCCGTAGGTCGTGGTATTGACGCGAAACTCACCGCCAACCTTCGAACCGAATGAATTAAATCGTTGTGCGTAGACACCCCAGCCACTTCCGTCACGGCCGTTGCTCTGGCCAAAGTTTCCTCCGTCTCGCCAAACGACGACAAAGTTGCCGTTTTCGTCGATGGCCACGTCCGGCGAATGTTGTTGACCCGTTGCGAAGCCATTGACCTGAATCTCACTGCCGATCTTGCTGCCGGATGCACTGAATCGCTGTGCTCGAATTCCAAAGTCATCCGCATCGGGGCTGCCGTAGGTGACCACAAAATCACCATCGGATTCCATGTCGATGGCGGCGGCGGATTGATGCCCAGACGTGGCCGTGTTGACTCGGAACTCTCCGCTCAGAGGTGTGGCGGCCGCATCATATCGCCGGGCATAAACATCGTACGCGGTACTGCCGCTGTAGCTGGTCCAGGTCACGACGAAGTTGCCCCCGTCGTCCATGCCGACCTGCCCATCGAATTGATCGTCCGCAGTCGTTTGATTCACTCGAAATTCGTTGCTGATCCGACTGCCATCGGCGGCAAAGAGTTGGCCATAAACCGCGCTCCCGCTGCCGTCTCGGCCGTTTTCTTGGTAAACGTCGCTACGTCCGTCATCCCATAACACGACGAAATTACCATTGGGGGCCATCGCGACAGACGGCCGCCATTGATTTCCAATGGTGTAGTTGTTGACTTGGAACTCTGAGCCTAGCGGTGTGCCATCTGCAGCGAAGCGCTGGGCATACACATCAAGGCCGGAACCCGTTTGATGCCAGTCCTGCCACACAACGACGTAGTTGCCCTGTCCATCCATTGCCACGTCAGGAGCGTCTTGGGCTTGACTAGTGAATGTGTTGACCAGAAATTCCCCACCCACCGGGTCGATCGAGAGGAGGGTTCGGTCCTCAAGGCGTTCCGACGCTATCCATGGCCGTAAACGGTGAAGCCGGGTCTGACGACGTCGCTGCCTGTTGTGGGACGATTGCCGAAAATGCGAATTAATCCACTGGCGCAACGAGAACAGCAGCATGGCGAGGCTCCATACGTTTGGATGAAGGGGGATCGATTGGGTTGAGTATTCCGAAATCTAATTGGCCACACGAATTAATATGGCAATGGCGATCGCCGAAGAAGATTGAGTTTGAACGTATCAGAACATCAATAGGCATTCAATCAATACTTTTGACCCGTAGTCACCCCCGATACATGGTCGCCATAGTGATAGTCCATGGGGAGGGCGAGAAAACCATCGTTCATGTTGCCGACTGGCACTTCGTTTCCCGCGGTCTGTTCGCTGCCGAGTTACCCGCCGATGCAACCGAGGCGGAAATCGACGAGTTGTATCGGGAATTCCTGAAGTCGGTTGCGGCCGTCCAGATGGAGCAGTGCGTTGTGTTGCGAGAATTGGCCCCTGGACGTGTTTGACTTGAACCCCTGACCGATGTGCAGGTCGATGGCTTCCATGGGTTGTGCGGCGAGATGCGGGCCGCCAAATCGAATCCCGCAACGCATGCTTGGAACAGACACCAGCGAATTGTTGGGCAGAAGCGATAAAGGAGGTTATTCGCGGATCGTCGTGTCTGGCGCATCACAGCCAACGAGCGTCATAATCGCCTGACGAATGCTGTCCGACAGATGCGGCCAGCGGGCCGCGATGTGAGAGAGTTCAGCCGCCAGAACTTTGGAATTTGGCGTTTGTATGTAGCCTGAACAGTCACCAGGCTTGTTCGCGAAACGTAAACCAATGACTTCAATAGGGTTTACGTCGTCGCGGTCACGCATTCGTAATGCGTAGGTCGGGAGTTCGAATCTCCCCAGCGGCTTTTGGTCATTCGAGGTTATCGAGTGGCAATTAGCGTCAAACCCTGGTTTTACCGGGGTTTTTTCATGCGCGGTTTGATGGGTGGGGGAGACTGGCGGTGGCTTGACGGGGATTTGGGGTGGCAGACGGGGGTTGCGGAGTTGCGGTTGGCTGTTTTAGGGGTTCAGCCGTTGTTGTGTGCGGATAGCTAGTCTAGAGAGGCGTGGTGATGGCGATTTTGCCGCGACTTCGAGGGCGGCGAGCACGTCTTCGGTGACGATGCTGATTTGATCGAGAGCCCAGACGGTGCGTTCTTGGACGTTGGTGGCGTCAGAAGTTTTCAAAACCTGCACCAGAGTCGGCACGGCGGGGGCGGCGGTGTTTTTGAGGCGTCCGAGCAGTGTGACCGACCACCATGCGATATCGGAGTTGGCGTCCGTTGCGAGTTGTTCGAGAGATGAGATTTCGTCTGCCGGGGGCGGGCCGAGTTCTTCGAGAGCACCAACGGCCCATTCCCGTACTTGTTCGTCGTCATCCCCTGCACATCGCACCAGCGGTACGGCGGCGGCTTGGGCATCCGGCCCATTTTGGGCGAGTTGCTTGGCAGCCGAGCGGCGCGTGGTGACATCGTCACTTGATAACGCTTGAATCCACTGTGAAACGTCGGACATTGTCTCTTCCTCGATCCATTGCCATCGGTTTCGGTGGAGGGCGGTGGCACCGATCGGCGGCCGCGAGATGTCGTGCTGTTACTTCACTTCACGGAGTTCGACGATGAAGTGCAGCGTGGCGTTTGGTGGGATTCCCGGAGGAGGATCGGCTCCGTAACCAAGTTCGGAGGGGATTTCCAATTCGATCTTGCCGCCTTCACGAACGTGTTGCAGACCTTCCGTCCAACCTTTGACGACTCCGCTCAACGGGAACGCAATTGGTTCGGCGCGTCGGTAGGAACTGTCGAAGACGGTGCCATCGTCGAGCCACCCTTTGTAGTCGGCGAGGACGGTGTCTTGTGCGGTTGGTGTGCGTCCATCGCCTTTGCGGAGCACGCGGTATTTCAGCCCGGTGGGGGTCTTGGTGAACTCTTTTTGGGCATCGGGGCCGTCAGGACCTAATCGCGAGGGCGTGGTGCGGCTCGCGGGATCGGCGTTGTCTGCCGTTTGCCGAGAATCCGGCTTGGCACAACCGAGTTGAGCGAAACATCCCACCGCAACAGCAACAACCATTAACGTTCGCAAAAGCATTGTGTTTCCCTAAATTGCAATTTTGTGAGCGTCGTGATTGTAGCTGGATCGGGCGTGTGGTGGTAGACATTCATCGAAGCCTCATCAGATGAATCTCGTTTGCACTCGCGTTCGTAAAGAAGAATCTGATCGGACATCCAATGTGAAAAGAAATCGGATGGCATCGGCGAAATCGCACTCGTTCGATTCTTGGCTTGCCGCGACCGCAGCGGATTCCTCTTTCCCAGATTTCCCGAACCACGTAACATCTCGATGATTCAATGCCTCAGGATGCGAATGGAGTCGCACCGATGTCCCGAATGATTTCCTTGCTCACGCTCGTCTTGGTGGGATATTTCCTCACACTGGAAACGCAGGCGGCTCCGCCGGTGTTTGGTGCCAGTCGCGGGGCGAGTCCGTTGCAAGACGACGCCGCACTGCGGGACGTGCAATTTGTGGGCTCGAAGATCGGCTGGTGCGTCGGCGATCAGAGCACGATTTGGCAGACATCCGACGGTGGACGGTTCTGGTCATTGGTGTCGGCTCCGGTGCGGGCGAATTTTCGAAGCGTGTGTTTCCTGACCGACCGTGTCGGGTGGATCGCCGGTGGCGGATTTCGTCCGCACACTCGGCAGAGTTTCGGTGTGATTCTCGCGACGAACGACGGTGGAGCGTCTTGGCAGGTTCACGAACGGGACGGTTGGCCGAACTTTCAATACGTGCGGTTCTTCAGCTTGCAAGACGGCATCGCGGTTGGCGAAGCGACCAGCAAATGCCCGACCGGAATCCTGACCACACAGGACGGTGGAGAATCTTGGCAACCGATGTCGGGGGAATCGCGTCCTGGTTGGCGGGCGGCGGAATTCTTGCAACCCGAGATCGGCATTGTCGCCGGGATGCGTGGGCAAGTTTCGTTGGTGGGCGGGGACCGACTTCTTGCCACTCAGGTCGGGAACCTGGGCCTGCGGACGGTGCGTCAAGTTCGACTCACGCCCGAGAACACCGGCTGGTTGGTCGGCGACGGTGGATTGGTTCGGACAACCGACAATGGTGGGGTTTCTTGGGGACCGCCGACGAAGTCGTTGCCGCGTGAAGTGCGGGACTGTCTCGATTTCCATGCCGTCGCTGTTCGCGGTGCGAAGGTCTGGATTGCCGGGCGACCGGGGGGCGTGGTGTGGCATTCTCCGGACGGCGGTGCGAGTTGGCAAAAACAACCGACCGGGCAAACCGTGCCGATTCACGATCTGGAATTTGTTGACGACAACTTCGGCTGGGCGATCGGTGATCTGGGCATGATGCTCGCAACCGGGGATGGCGGCAAAAATTGGGTGCCGGTTCGTGGGGCCAATCGCCGGGCAGCGGTGCTCACGTTGGTGCCGCGACCGGAGCGGATTTCCTTTCCGTTGCTGACAACGCTCGCGGCGGAGCAGGGGTATCGAAGCGTTGTCCATCTTCCGGCCAGAGATGATGTGGGGACCGATGGAGAATCACGGATCGATTTTGATCTCCGCACAACCGATGCCGTCACGGCCGTCGGAGCAAACACGGTAGAAACCGGTTGGCGTTTTCCGCTTGCCGTTCCGGAACTGGAAGCCCAAATGACGCGACTCATCGCGGATTGGAACAATCGAGCGGAAGGAAAGTTTCCCGATGTGTTTCTCGGTTCGTTGGTGTTGAGTTTGCGAACTTGGCAACCGGATGTCGTCATCGTGGATATGTCTGGTGAGGATGACGCAGTGGGACGGTTGTTGTTCGATGCCATTCAACAAGCGATCACGCAGGCAGCCGACCCGACACGTTATCCGTCCCAACAAGATTTGGCGGGTGTATCGCAGCATCAAGTCCGGCGATTGTTCTTTCGGCAACCCAGTGGCAGCGTCGGTGATGTGGAACTCGATCCGCATGCGTACTTGCCGCAATTGGGAACGTCGGCTCATACCGCGGCGGTGGCGGCACAGGCTCGATTGATGCCAATTCAACATCACGCTGAGCAACGGGAGCCGTATCGGTTGCTACTCAATGATGGACTCAGCAACCAGGAACCCCACGGTGGCGATTTCTTTGCCGGGTTGGACATCGCTCCCGGGTCGGCGTCGCGGCGGTCGTTGAAGTTGGTCGATCCCAGTGAAGATATGCGTCGCGAAGAACTGTTCAAGAAACAACGCAACTTCCAAGCCTACGCCGCCCGCATGTTGGACGACCCCCGACACGCTGCCCAGGTGATTGCTCAACTTTCGGAAATCACAAGGGGCATGACCGATCAGGAAGCCGCCTTGCAATTGACGCGGTTGGCCGATCAATACCGTCAACAATCGCGGTGGGACTTGGTCGAGGCGACGTCGTTGGAACTCGTCGAACGATTTCCGCATCAACCGGCGGCCATCGACGCGATGCGGTGGCTCTTTCAACTCTGGAGCGGAAGCGAACCGGCTTGGCAACGGGCTCGGGAGACGCAAGTGAGTACGACCTCGATCAATACGAATGTGTACGATGTCCGCAGCCGCATCGAGCAGGCTTTGATTGCATCCGAACAGACGCCGATTGATCAAATCGGTTACACTGTCGATCGCGGTCCGGATCCGGTCAAGCTGATGACACAAGCCGGCACTCTCCGTGCTGGAAAGTCGGATAGTTGGCGAAACGGTGCGGTTAAGAATTGGCACGACCAAGCCATTCGCATGGCGGCATTGATGCGGCAACTGGCTCCCGCGTTGTATGCCGAACCGGAGGTGCAATTTCAACTTGCGGCGATGATGCGAGCACGCGGATCGTTGGCGGTGTCCGATCCGATTTACGGACGCTTCGCCGCGTTGCCCGAAGGCTCCGATTGGCAAGCGTCCGCCGCGACGGAAATTTGGCTCAATGCTCCGGGTGGTCAACCGCCGAAAGAGTTGGTTCCGGTGCAGAAAGTCCGGCAGCGACCATTGCTCGATGCGTTGCTCTCCGACGATTGTTGGCAAGCCGCGTCGATTCTCACATTGCGAGACACGACCAATCCGAACGCACAAATTCCACACGGCGGGGCGGCATTTGCGATGTTGGCCTACGATACGGAGTTCCTCTACATCGCTGCCAGCATCCCGAAAGTCACCGAGTTGGAGTACGACTCTGTGCAACTTGCCGGTCGCGAACACGATGCCGACCTGTCCGGTCACGACCGCATCCGATTGATGATCGACACCGATCGCGACTACGCAACATGGTACACTATGGAAGTCGATCAGCGTGGTTGGACCCGAGATGCGTGCTGGGACGATCAGGGATTCAATCCGAAGTGGCACGTCGCCGCTGAAGCCGACGAGAAACATTGGCGAATCGAATGTGCGATTCCACTAACCGAACTGCTTCCGAAGCCTCCGCAACCGGGGCAAACGTGGTCGGTTGGCATTGATCGCATCATTCCTGGTGTCGGTCTGCAAAGTTGGACATTACCCGCAGGTGAAACCCCCAAACCGCACGCCTTCGGCTTGGTTCAGTTTCAGTAGCCATACAAGAAAATATGTAAAACCATTGATCCGTCGCGATGCGTGACCTAAACTGATCGTTTGCACTCTGAAACCTTTTTCGGGTTGCAAACAAGTATCAGTGGAGGACATGAGCCAATGACGGTGAGACGGTGGATCTCAGGTTTCATTCTGATCGCTTCGCTGACGGGAATGACGCTTCCCGAGCAACTCAGTGCCGGTCCGTTCCAGGTTTCGCCGTCCGAAATTGAACTGCACGGCCCGGAAACGTCGCTGCAAGTCTTGGTGACAGAGACGCTCACGAACAGTCGCCACATTGACCGAACAAACGCGGCCAAATACCAAATCGACGATCCCGCAGTTGCGACCGTCGATCAACACGGACGCATCGAACCGCGTGCGGAAGGAACGACAAAGCTGACCATCCGTGTGGGTTCGCACGTCCTCACGAAGTCGGTGAGCGTGACGGGAATCGACGAACCCAGGGCTGTTTCGTTTCGGAACGAAGTGATCCCAGCGTTGACGAAGTCCGGTTGTAATTCCGGGGGGTGTCATGGGAAAGCCGAGGGGCAAAACGGGTTCCGCTTGAGCATCTTCGGCTTCGATGCCGACGCCGACTACGCCGCATTGGTGAAGGAATCTCGCGGACGGCGGGTGTTGCTGGCGGCTCCGGAGAGAAGTTTGCTGCTGCGGAAAGGTTCCGGACAGACCCCCCACGGCGGCGGACCGGCCATGCCTGCGGATTCGTTTGGCTACCGACGGGTCCGGCGGTGGATCGAAGAAGGGGCCCGACTCGATGACGGCATGGCCTCCAAAATCGTGCGGATTGAGATCGAGCCGTCGGAGCAAGTTCTGTCCCTGAGAAACGCCAACGATGATAACACAGGCACCGAGCAGCAACTCCGCGTGATTGCCTACGAAGCAAACGGGCAAACGCGAGACGTCACCGCGGAATCGGCCTTTGAAACCAACGCCCCAACGATTGCCGAGGTCGACGAACGCGGTTTCATCGAAGGCTTCGATGTGCCCGGCGAGGCCGCCATTCTTGTGCGGTACATGGGGCATGTCGGTGTGTGTCGCGTGCGGATTCCGCGTCCGAATGTGTCGTTTCCGCGTCCGCCCGAAAACAACTTTATCGACGGTTTGGTTTGGAACAAACTCACCGCGATGGGCATCGAACCCAGCGAACTTTGCACCGATGCGGAATTTCTAAGGCGAGCATCGTTGGACGTCATCGGCACACTCCCCACCGCCGAGGAATCGCGTCGCTTCCTGAACGACCCCGCTCCCGACAAACGCAGCCGACTGGTCGACGAGTTGCTCAGCCGTCCCGAGTATGCGACGTATTGGGCGCTTCGATGGTGTGATTTGTTGAAAGTCGATGCCAACGCTCTGGGTGCGACAGGGTCGGTGGGGATTCATCGTTGGTTGCGAAATCAGTTCCGCGACAATCGACCGTATGACGAGATGGTCCGCGACATTTTGACCGCACGTGGCCATCTGCAAGCAATCGGCCCGACGCCGTTTTACACCACATTGAACAAACCCAATCAACTCGCTAGCGCTACGAGTCAATTATTTCTCGGTGTGCGGATCGAGTGTGCGGAGTGTCATCATCACCCCTTTGAACGCTGGTCCCAAGCCGACTTCACCGCGTTCGCGGGATTCTTCACGGGTGTGAAAACCAAGTCACTACCGGATGGCAGCAAATCGCTGATTAGCGGACCAGGGCAAGCCCTGAAACATCCCCGCACCGGCGAAACCGTGCTACCGGCTGGATTAGGGCAAGCAGTGTCGGAATCGGATGTGTTGCCGCCCGATCGCCGACTCGCCTTGGCCAATTGGATGACCGAACCAGAGAATCCGTTTTTTGCGAAGTCGATCGCGAATCGGATCTGGGCCCATTATTTCGGTCGCGGTCTGGTTGAACCACTCGACGACATTCGCGCCACCAACCCCGCAACCAACGAACCCCTGCTGACTGCGTTGGCGGA
Organism: Thalassoroseus pseudoceratinae; assembly: GCF_011634775.1. Lineage (NCBI taxonomy): Bacteria > Pseudomonadati > Planctomycetota > Planctomycetia > Planctomycetales > Planctomycetaceae > Thalassoroseus > Thalassoroseus pseudoceratinae. The sequence goes on along the minus strand of NZ_JAALXT010000012.1, from coordinate 40,131 downwards.
ATCACTTGTTAAGCACGACTACGATTTGAAGAAGTTCACCAAAACGATTTTAACGTCGCGCGTGTATCAACTGAGTCATCACACGACCGAAACCAACGCCAACGATCAACAAAACTTCTCGCATGCGACGTACCGCCCGCTTCCGGCGGAGGTTTTGTTAGATGCAGTCTGCCAAGCCACCGATGTCCCGGAGAAATTCAACGGTTGGCCGGTCGGGGCTCGTGCGATCGAAGTCTGGGACAACCGCATGCCGAATTATTTCTTCCGCATCTTCGGACGCCCGCAACGCACCACCGTGTGTGCCTGCGAACGCGTCGACGACCCCACAATTACGCAAGCCCTGCATGTGATGAACTCGCCTGAGATCGGTGGCAAAGTCGGACATCGACGCGGTCGCGCTCGGCGACTCGCCAACTCCGAACACACGCCGGATGAAATCATTTCAGAACTCTATCTGACCACCCTCAACCGTGAGCCAACGCCGGATGAACTCCAACTCATGCGGTCCGCGTTCTCGGATCAAAATACCGATCGCCGAACTGCCGTTGAAGATGTGTTGTGGACACTGCTGAATACCAAAGAATTCTTGTTCAATCATTAGTGCCATGTTCGAATCGAGAATCAGGAATGTGTGGCACACCAAAATGATGACATGATCGACCATCAACTCGGTTTGTGATTGCAACCGGAAAAAAGGATTGTTTTCATGCTACGAATTCCCATCGGACGCCGCTTGCGAACACATCGAAACTGTGAACGGCTGACGCGTCGTCAGGCCATTCAGGTCGGGAGTTTAGGGGCGATCGGCGGATTGAGTTTGCCAACGCTGCTTCAGCAAGAAGCGACCGCCGCCACGATCGCTCCGAAAGCAAAATCGGTCATTCTGCTGTTCTTGGAGGGCGGACCGAGCACGATTGATATGTGGGACACGAAGCCGGAAGCACCGGCGGAAATTCGCGGCCCGTTCGAGACCATCCCAACGAATGTCCCCGGGACATTCTTCGGCGAATACTGTGGTCACTGTGCGAAAGTGGCGGACAAGTTTACTGTTGTTCGCAGTCACACTCATAACGACAACGGTCATGTCACCGGTTACTACTACGTCATGACCGGCCAGAAGCCACGGTTCCGCGACGGTCAGAACAGCCGCATTCCGGCGAACACGCTGTTCCCGTCTATTGGTTCGAAGGTGGCTCGCGAACTTGGTTTGGGCGGAACGGTGCCGTCGTACATCAATTTGCCCGCACCGATGGACGCCGGTGGTCCCGGTTTTTATGGACCGGAGTATGCACCGTTCGTCATCGACAGCGATCCCGTCCAACCTGACTTTGAAGTGAAGGATTTGCGACTGGCTCCCGGTGTCACGGAATCGCGAATGGCTCGGCGTCAACGATTGCTCAAGGGTGTCGAAAGCATCACCGGTGAGACACGTGGAAAAGCCGAGGAAATGTCGACGTACTACCAGAAAGCCCACGAACTCATCATGTCACCGGCCGCCCAAAAAGCCTTCGATATCCAAAGCGAACCGGAGTCGACCCGTCGCCAATACGGTTATTCCACCATCGGGCAGTGTGCACTGCTCTCGCGACGATTAGTCGAAGCGGGATGCCGATTCATCGGCGTTGATAATCCCGGTTGGGACACACACGCCGACTGTTTTCCGACGCTCAAAGACAACCTCATCCCTCAAGCCGATCAAGCGTTCGCCGCCTTGGTGACGGACTTGGAAGATCGCGGTCTGCTTGATAGCACGCTGGTCATTATGATGGGCGAGATGGGCCGCACGCCGCGTGTCAACAATGGAGCGGGGCGTGACCATTGGAGCAAAGCTCAAAGCATTTTGATTGCCGGTGGTGGCATTCGCAGCGGGCAAGTTATCGGATCGACCGACGAACACGCTTCCGCACCGACATCCGTGCCCGTTTCCATCGACGATGTGCACCGCACGATTTATACGCTCATGGGAATCGACACCCACAAGTCGTACCTGACACCGCTCGGCCGACCGATGCCGATTCTTGATGGCGGAACCATGATTCCGGGGTTGGTCTGATGCGTGGAATTCCCGTTGCACTGACGATTCTGTTGATGTTGACGTTTGGTAACGGACCGACCGCGACCGCTCAGCAACGTCCGGAAGTTGGTTACGTCTTTCCGCCGGGAGCGGCTCCGGGAACAACAGTTGAGGTCAAACTTGGCGGCTACGATTTCACGCCGGATACGCAGTTTTTCGTGTTGGATGAGCGGATTCAACTCGAAGTTCTCGGCCCGCCCAGCGAGCAACTTCATCCCGGTCCACCACACTGGTTCGGACCCAAGGCGGTCAACTCGAACAAACCATTCCTGGTTCCTCGCGAGGTTCCCGCCCGTCTCACAATTCCCGCCAACTACCCACCGAGCGTGATTCACTGGCAAGCGGCGAACGCGAACGGAGCAAGTGAAGTCGGACAGTTCGTCGTCGGAAACGGTTTGCCGGAACGGTTAGAATCAGAGTGTAATTTCGTTTCCAATTCGCGGCCGAGATGTCGCAAAATTTCGGAACTGCCGATCGTCATCTCTGGCTGTTTGCAGAAGAAAGAGGAAATCGACTGCTACGAATGGACCGCCCCGGAAACCGGTTTGATCAGCGTGGTTCTGCCTGCGTGTCCGGTTGGGTCGCCGATTTATCCGGTCGTAGAAATTCAAGATCGCGACGGCAATCGTATCGCGGATGTCACGGCGACCACGCATCGGGAAGTTTCCCTCACGATTCCCGTCACGGCAGAACAGACCTACCGCGTTCAGTTGCATGATGCGGATTATCGGGGCGACCGTTCGATGGTCTACCGACTGCATCTCCGACACGGTCCGCACGTAACGGCAACGGTTCCAGTCGCGGGAACACGCGGGCAAACGCAAACCGTACGGTTCTACGGAACGGGTCTTCAGACCGGTGCCGACAAAATGGAATCCATCGAACGAACCGTTCGGTTTCCCGAAACATCGGAATCCGAGTTTTGGCATCCGCCAATCAAAACTGAAGTCGGTCTGACACAGCCAGTTCGTTTTGAACTCAGTGATTCTCCCGAACACACGGAGACCAAATCTTCGACCAGTCAACGACGACCGATTCCCAGTGCGATCACCGGGCAAATTCTTGAACCCTATGAGGTGGATGAATACCGATTCCAAGCCGCCCCGGAGCAACCGCTGTCGATTCTGGCCGAAGCCGAACGGTTTGGCTCGCCCTGTGATTTGTCGTTGGAAATTGTGGACGCTACCGGCAACGTGGTCGCGACGAATGATGATCTTCCAAGCCGAACCGATGCGGGGTTAGTGTTTCAACCGAAATCGGAAGACGAGTATCGAGTTCGCGTGTGGGATCTGTCCGGCACGTCGACTCAGCGGGAGCGATGCGTTTACCGATTGTCGATAACGACCGTCGAACACGACTTAACACTCCATGTGCCGATTCGGGCCGAAACGGTTCTTGGTGCTGACCCCGTGGCCACTCCGAAGCGAACCAATCCGAAAGCGCGGGAAAAAGCCGGCCTCATGGTCGTTTCCATTGAACGACTCGGCGGGTTTTCCGGTAATGTCACTTTGACGGTCAGCGACCTTCCTGACGGTGTTCAGACGGCGGAATCGACGACGATCCCGGCAAAAGAATCGGCCGTCAGTATTCCGATTTGGTGCGATGCCAACGCAACTTCGTTCGCAAAACTCGCCACCGTTCGGGCGATCGGCAATCGCGAGGACGGAACGCGTGTGGAGCGAACGGCCAAGGTGTTGGTTGCACCGGTGATGAAACCACGGGCTGTGGTGAAGCCGAAATATCCGGATGGCGGTCGGACGGTCTATCGCGGGGCCACGTATCCGGCTCCGGTCGTCTTGGAGCGGTTGGAAGACTACACCGGCGAAATCGAACTCCAAATGGCGGCCCGTCCCGACCGTGTCCGGCAAGGAATCATCGGTGGTGATCTCACGGTTCCCGCGGGCGTGAGCGCGATTGATTTCCCATTGTTCATCCCCGAGTGGGTGCAGATCGACCGTACATCGCGGATCGTCCTCAACACGGTGGTACAGGTTCCCGATCCCCAAGGCAATGTGCGGTCATTGGTCAATCGGATGGTTCGGCGGATCACAATGAACGTGGAGGGTGCGTTGCTGAAGATCGCCGTCGATGAGGAACAAGTTCATTGGAGGCGTCTCGATGACCGCGAGGACCTTCTCGAAGTTCCCATCCAAATTCGTCGCACACCCAAACTCACCGGTCCTGTGCAAATCGCACTTGCCAACGATTCCGCCGGGGAATTTCAAGCCGAGCCGGTTATCGTGACAGATGATCAAACGACGGTGATACTTCGAATCCAACACGTGGGGCAAAAAACCATGCCCCGTGATGGTGCGTTGACCATCGAAGCCGTCGGTGAGCGTGGCGGACTTCCAGTTCGCTCGCGGACGGTCTTCACACTTCCCCAACGCGATGACGATTGACGCAGGCCTGTCAATCGTTGGATTCGACTCGCAATTCCAAGCTTTGTTGGCGTTTTCTCCGCGTGAGTCTTGCCTGCACCGGGTATGGTAGACTGATTTCACCACGCCTCATGGGATCGCAGATCGCCTCCTGCAAGCGGGTGTAGTGTTGAAAACTCATCTTTTGTTGCGGCCACCCCATTTCGGTCCAAACGAGTCGTAAACACGTTCGGACCATCGCAACGGGGCAGTCGGTCAGTGGTTCGCAATCCAGGACCCAGGACGTTCCCGTGCGATCAATCGTCGCGGTTTGCAGGAGTTCGTTCGCGGCGAAATCCTCCACGATTTGTGTCTGTTCGGCTTGCTCGGCCAAACGACACAGAGCCGACTTGACTTGCGGGTTGAATTGCTCTTCGAGCAGCGGCAGAAGATCGTGACGGATGCGGTTGCGAGTGAAATCGCGGTCGGTATTTGTTGAGTCCTCGCGGAAGTCCTGGCCGATTTCCCGCAGCCATTGTCGCAGGGATTGCCGACGCAATCCGAGTAACGGACGCACCAAGTTGACTCCTGAATCGAGTCGGCGAACTTGCGGAATGCCGATCAGCCCGGTCAATCCCGTTCCACGAAGAATACGATGTAGAACCGTTTCGGCTTGGTCATCCGCCGTGTGCGCGACGGCAATCGATTGGCAATCATTCGTGGTCGCAACTCGTTCGAGGAACTGATAACGCAAGCGACGGGCGTCTCCCTCGCGACTGCCTGTTGACTGCGGAAGCGTCTCGTGATCAGCCACACCGAGATCGCACACGACACCGAGACGCTCACACAAATCAGCGACCCAACGGGCGTCTTCGTCGGATTCCGCTCCGCGAAGTCCGTGGTTGAAATGGGCGACTCGCAATTGGAGTGAGCACTCACTTTGTACTGCAAGCAATGCCCGCAACATCGCGACGCTGTCGGCTCCGCCGGAAACCGCGACAACCACCGATTGGCCGACAACGTTCAATCGGTGGAGGATGGACGGGAGATTTCCGGGCGGTTCAGTCATCACGATCAATGACGGAAATGGCGGCGACCGGTGAAGATCATCGCCATGCCGTGTTCGTTGCAGGCGGCGATGGTGTCCGCGTCGTTGCGGGACCCGCCGGGTTGGATAACCGCGGTCACACCGGCTTCGGCGGCTTGGTCGACACCGTCACGGAATGGGAAGAAGGCATCGGAGGCAAGCACGCAGCCCTTCGCCTTTTCACCGGATTTGTAAGCCGCAATGTAGGAGGAATCCAACCGGCTCATTTGCCCGGCTCCGACACCGGTGATTGCACCGTCTTTGGCGAAAACGATCGCGTTGGATTTCACATGCTTGGCGACTTTCCAGGCGAAATGCAGGTCGCGTTTCTCTTCGTCCGACGGTGCCCGATCGGTGACGGTTTGCCAATCGGCTTCGGGATCGGGTAGTTCATCGCGGTCTTGCACCAACAGCCCGCCGGTGACGCGGCGGTATTCGCGGGTTGGTTCGCTGGAGTCCGATGAGTCGAGATCAACCTGCATCAGCCGAACGTTGTTTTTCCACTTTGGACGGGTCGTGAGGATTTCCAAGGCGTCGGCGTCGTAAGCCGGTGCGATGATGGCTTCGACAAACCGACCGCCCTCACACAGGAATTCCGCGACGGCTGCATCCACGGAGCGGTTGAATCCGAGAATCGAACCGAACGCACTGATCGGGTCGCCATCCCAAGCGGCGACGATGGCCTTGCCGACGTTCTCGGCGATAGCGCAGCCACAGGGGTTGTTGTGTTTGAGCACAGCGGCGGCGGGATCGTCGAACTCCCGTGCGATTGCCCAGGCGGCGTCCAAGTCGAGCAGATTGTTGTAGGAAAGTTCTTTGCCGTTCAATTGGCGAGCCGATGCCAAAGTCCCCTCTGGCGGATGTGGCTCCACATACCAAGCGGCCGACTGATGCGGGTTCTCGCCATAACGCAGCCCGAGGCGTTTGCGGAACGTGAGGTTCAACGTCTCCGGCAAACCGTTGGTCGATTCGTCTTCGGATTCGCTGCAGATCGTCGCCATGTAATCGGCAATGGCCCGGTCGTATTGGGCGGTCATTTCAAATGCGGCGGCGGCGAGTTGTCTTCGCAGGGATTCCGAAAGCGGTCCCGCGGCCAACGCGTCGGCCACAGTTTCATACTGATCGGATCGTGTCACAACGCCGATATATGCGTGATTCTTAGCTGCCGAACGGATCATGCTCGGGCCACCGATGTCGATTTGCTCAATCGCATCGGGAATCGTAACGCCCGCTTTGGCAATGGTTTGCTGAAACGGATACAAGTTGCAAACAACCAGCGTGAACGGAGCAATTCCGTGTTCCTGAATCGCTGCGGCATCTTCGGTTTGGTCAGGGCGACCCAGAATCGCGCCGTGAACTTTGGGATGCAACGTTTTCACGCGGCCGCCCATAATCTCGGGGAAACCGGTGACGCTGGCGACGTCGGTTACGGTGATGCCGGCGTCTTCGAGGTGTCGTCGTGTTCCGCCGGTCGAAACGATTTCAAATCCCATGTCGACCAAACGCTGAACGAACGGTGTCAGATCGGTTTTGTCACTGACACTTACTAAAGCACGTTGCGGACTAGAATCTGACATGCGGCTTACTCGAATTCACGCTGAACGAAATTGGCGGGCGGTGGTTCTCACCGTTGGAACGGCCCGATCGTAGCCACCAAACCCGAAGTCGTCAAACCGCCACCGATCCCAGCCGAATCCGGCACGAGAATTCGTCTCTACATCTGACGTTCCACCAAATTGACTGTGCAAAAGTCCGGTGGTGGCGTTAGAATGGTCACAACCTCAAATTGCCGTAATGATCGCACAGGTTCTCCGTTTTCATAAAGTCTTGGGCCATGGCTAGTTGTCCGTATTGCAGTGCTGCATTGAGCGAAGATGCCACTCAGTGTCCGAAATGTCGTGCCGAGTTGTTAAACGAACAGACCTACCAACCGACGCGACGTGCACCGGAACGGTCGACCAAGAAACCGAAGGAAGATGGCGAAGATTCCGCATTGGCGTTTCGCCCGATCAATCGCCCGCCGACGTTGTTGTTATGTGCAATCGACGACGGTTCACGTGACGACGGCGAATGGTTTCGCGTCCGCAAACCAAAGTTTCAGATCGGACGGATCGAAGGCGATATTGTCATCGGGCACGATAACGGCATTTCCGGGCGGCATTTGGAGATCGTGCAGAAACACGAAGACGGACGGTTTCGCTTCCACATGCGTGACCTTGGCAGTCGAAACGGGACGTTCGTGCGAGTGTCGAAGGCCGTTCTCAAGAACAAACAGGAATTACTGATCGGTGCCAAGCGTTACTACTTCAGCGGGGCCAGTCGGGAAAAACGAAATTGGGAAAGTGGTCGCGATGCAGCATTGGCCGACGTTCCCGCCACACTCGTGGAAATGACGCCCCGCGGCGACGGCGATCGATACGTCTTGAATGATGGTGACAACTACCTCGGGACCAATCCTGACAAGTGTTCGGTGGCTATCATGGATGACCCGTTCGTGAGCACGGTCCATGCCCGCGTCTTCTGTGACGATCGTGGTCGTTGGCTGATCGAGAATCGAAACTCGCTCAACGGCGTCTGGATTCGCATCACGGATATGCCACTCGATACCGGCGGGGAATTCCAAATCGGCGAGCAACGGTTTCTCGTGCGGATTCCGTAGTCTTCGATTTTCGCGGAACTTTCCGCACGATGGTTGCATCGTGATCGGTGGGAAGTTGTGCGAAGCGAACGGAGAAGACGCATGGGACAATTGGCTCGAATGCTCATCGGCTTTGCGTTCGTGATCGCCTCACCAAAGGTGTTCGCCGAGGAACCGAGCGAAGTGCTTCGGCAAATTGGCGGAGCGAATCAACCGTCGGAATCGCGTCCGCAAAGTGTGCGTGGGCTGGCGATTTCTGAAGTGGCGGGGATCGTAGCGACCTACGGCGAGCCATCTGATCCAAACCAGCCGCGTGTGATTCAACTGTGGAATACGCAGACTGGTCGCTTGCAGGCAACGTTGCCTGGTCCCGACGAACCAATTCGTGCCATGGCGGTGACATCGGATGGAAAGACGTTGGTGACAACGAGTTTCGATGTCACGACGCAAACCGGTCTCACGCAAATATGGGACACCGACGCGGGACAGTTGCGACACCTGATTCCCGAAGGAGCCGAACGGTTACGCCTGCACGACGATGGCACGGTCACGTTAGCCGTACCAGGGCAGTTGCGGGTGTATCGATTGCAAACCGGCGAGGAGATTCGACGGTTCTTGGCACCGAATTTGGTCCGTGATATCTCCGTCGACGGAACGCAAGTTCTCACCGTGACATCGACACGTGACCCGGTGCTGCGGATTTTCAACGTCACCAATCAAACCGAAACCGCAAAACTCACCGGATGCACCCGAGGCCCACGAACGGCCCGGTTCTCGTCCGACGGTCGCACGGTGGCGGCGATCGACGGCGGTCGGCTTCTCATCTGGGAAGTGGAAACCGGGCGAATCGCTCATGAATTGATAGCGGGAAACACTCGGCTCGTTTCGATGGAGTTTTCCTCCGACGACCGTTTTCTCTTGGCTGGCGGACTCGACCGGCGATTACACGTGTGGGAGGTTGCGACGGGCGAGAAGATTTTCTCAGCGGCGGCACACACCGGTCAGCGGACCGCCGTGAGTGCGGTCGCAGTGGGTTCGCGGAACAATCGTGTGGTCACCGGCGGCACCGATCGAAAACTGATCGTTTGGGATGCCGGTCGGTTTCTGGAATCTCGGTTGGCAAGTTCGGTACTCACGGATGCGGACCTGACGGAACTTTGGCAATCGCTGGCGGGTGGTTCCGGTTCCGCGATGCAAGCGATGGGGCAGATTCGGGAAACGCCGGAGCAATGTCTGGGGTTTCTGCGAGACCGTGTGGCCGAAGTCACGTTGCCGGCGCAGAAAGCTCATATTCGAGAATTGCTGGTGCAGTTGGGGCATTCCAAATCAGCGATCCGGCATCAAGCCATGCAAGAGTTGATCCAGTTGCGAGCGGTGGCCCGACCGCTATTGTTGGAAACTTACGAAACCACCGATTCGGCGGAAGTCCGTTACCGCCTGAGTCGTGTGTTGTCGTATAGTGAAGATGCACCGCGATTCACCAACGACGACATTTTGAGAATGAAACGCCTAGTGACGGCGTTGGCACCGATTGATGCTCAGATGCGGTCGGAGATTTTGCAAGCGTTAGCCGCGGATTTCCCAGATGAGGCGGTGAAATCCGCGGCCGAAACATTGTTGAAGTGAAAGCAGACGGAACTGGCAACTCACGCACCGGGATGAACCCATTCCGTGGTGCCGTCGGCCCAATTCTCTTTTTTCCACACGGGCACGGTGACTTTCAGTGTATCGATCAACCACTTCCCGGCGGCAAACGCATCACCTCGATGCGGGCAACTGACGGCCACAATCACGCTGACATCACCCAATTCCAAGTGCCCTAAACGATGCACGATCGCCAATTGGTCGATCGGCCATTTCTCGCGGGCTTCTTGTTCGAGTTCGTTCATTTTGGCGGTGGCCATTTCCGGGTAGGCGTCGTAATCCAACGCGATGGTCTGCCGATCGCCGGTCATCTCGCGAACCGTTCCCAAAAACACCAACACCGCTCCCGATTGCGTCGATCGCACGCTTTCGGTGACTGCGGTGATGTCGATGGGATCGTGAGTGAGTTCAATCATGGTCGTTCGAAATTCTGTCTCGTGAAGGCTCGGAAACCCGAAAGCGGTTCAGCCGCCACTGACCGGCGGGAAGACGGCGATGTCGTCTGAGGCGGTCAGCGTGTGATCGTCGGTAGCGTAGTCATTGCCGATGGCGACATGCAGATTAGCCGCGAGTGGTTCCAACCCAGGATGTTGCTGGGCGAGGGCGGTTTTGAGATCGGTGACGGTACTCGAATCCGGGAGTTCGACCGAAATCGTGTCGGCACCGACGATGTCACGAGCGCGGGCGAACACGCGAACGGATAAATTCATGACAACACTAACCGATTCTTCGAGGGCGACAGTTTCTTTTCCAACTCCGGCATCAAGCCGTACGAGAGGGCCAACAACTTCAGTGGATGCAATGTGGGTTGGTCGGTTCCTTGTTCCATCTGCATTTTACAAGTGCTGCATTCGGTCGCTCCGAGCGTGAATTGCCCGGATCGCATTTCGGAAATCAATCCCCATCCGAGTCGGAGTGATGTGCGAAAGTTCTTCGCGGACACTCCCCACGCACCAGCCATTCCCGAACATCCTCGATTGATTTTAGCGACCGTCAGACCGGGGATCAAAGCGAGCAATTCCGCCATCGGCGCTCGATCCGTGAGAGCCCGTACATGGCAAGGGGTGTGATAGCCGATCGTTTGATTCAATTCAGTGAAGTCCGTGCGGAGTTGGTTGTTCTTGTGAAGTCCGAGCAGGTACGAACCGGCGTCGATGGTTTGATTGGCCACGACATGCACATCCGGATGATCGAGAACCTTCGGGTATTCGTCTCGCAAACAGAGAGCCGATGTCGGTTCCGTGCAGACGATTTGGAATCCCTCACGAGCCAACCCGCCGAGCGTTCGCACGTTTTCCGCCGCGACTTCCTTGGCGGCTTCGATATCGCCCGCTGAAATCAACGCCATGCCCGAGGAAGTTTGTGTCTTGGGGACGATGATTGGCACATTGTGGTGTCGCAGAATTGCTACGAACGACGCGGCCAACTCCGGATCGAAGTAGTTCGCGAAGTCGTCGACAAAGTAGACAATCGGCTGGGGTTGCCCCGGTTTCGGTTGCGGTTTTTCACTGTACCGACTGCCCAGACTCCGCAAGAACGACCGTCTGGCGAATAGCGGCAACTTCCGGTGTTGCGAGATCCCCGTCAACTTTTCGATCGCCCAACGTGTGGTTCCGTTCGATACCAACCAATTCGCCGCCAACGAAAGTGTGCTTCCCAACGCCCCAACGGTGTGAGCCCGTGAGAGCAGCCAGTCGGCTCGATGCAAACCGTTCGCAGCCACATACGCCGCTTTGGCTTCGATCATGATTTGGGGGATGTTGACATTCGATGGACACTCAAGCTGACATTGCTTGCAGTTGAAGCACAAATTCGCCACTCGTTGCATCTCTTCGGAAACCAGCATGTCCGCGGGGATGGTTTCCGCCAACACACCTCGCACCAAATTGGCTTTCGCACGGGGGCTGGCTTCCTCGATGGGGTCTTGACGAAAGAACGGGCACATCCGCAGGTCCGGCGATTGCGTACGGCATTCCCCGCAACCGTTGCAGCGATCGGCGGCAGCCGCGAATGTTTGAGGCGACCATTGAAGTTGCAGCGGAACTAACTCCGGCTCCGCATTCAATTGCGATTCGGCCACCGGACGAAAGTTCTTGGCCGTCGTGTGTTGATCGTTGCTGATGATCTTCCCAGGGTTCAGCAAGTTGTGCGGATCGAAGATATCTTTGATCTGCTGAAACACGCGGTACAACGCTCCGTATTGCGACCGGATGAACGCCGTCCGGGACAAACCGTCGCCGTGCTCTCCGCTGATCGAACCACCGAGCGAGAACACCAATTGATAGAGATCGCGAGCCAACCCTTCCAGACGCGGGCCGTCACCGGGTTGCGGTGGTTGCAAGAACGGCCGCATGTGCAATTGACCGGCGGCGGCGTGCGCATACAGCGAAGCCGTGACTTGATGACGTTGTAAGATTCGTTGAGCCGAAAGCAAAAACTCCGAGACGGCTTCCGGCGGAACGGCCATATCTTCGACAAACGGCAGCGGTCGCGTGGCACCTTTGAGTTTCGTCAGCAATGGCACCACTCGCGATGGCAGCGTCCAAAGAAACTCGACATCCGCATCGGTTTCCGCTTCAAATGCCACGACGGATCGCAAGTTGACATCGCGAACCGTCTGCAAGATGGCTCGCATCCGGTCCTGCACGTCTTTCGCGTGCATGCCGGTCTGCTCGACGATCAATGCAACCTCGGCGGCGGGAGAAATCAGCTCGTGAAATCGCGGATCGGCTTCCCTCGCCAACGACAACAATCGCCGATCCAACAAATCACAGGCGCTGAGTTGATGCTTCTCCAACGCCCGGACACTTCGGAGCGCACCTTCAAGTTGACCGAACAAAATCAACGCGGCTGACCGGTGGGCGGGCAGGGGCGTGGTGTATAACCGGGCCGACGTAAACACGCCCAGCGTGCCTTCCGAGCCGATCAGCATTCGCGGCAAGTGGATGACATGGTCTTTGAGTACACTCCGCAAGAAGTAGCCCGCTGTGTTGCGGACTCCGGGGGGTTGGCGGTCGCGGATTAACTCGGCGTGATCGTCCAGCAATCGACTCAATCGGCTCACAAGGTTTCGTTTGGCAAGGAACGATTGCGTACGCTCGGCCTCGACAATCGACCCCATGTCCGGCATGGTTTGCAGGATGTCCAACGATTCCGGACCGGCTTCGATAACGCATCCATTCGCCAACACGACTTCCATGCTGTGCACGTGATTACGGGTCGAACCGACGCGGACGGAATGCGAACCGGCTGCATCGACACCAAGCATTCCGCCAATCGTGGTCACAGCGGAGTTAGCCGGATCGGGAGCGAAGTACCGGCCCTGCGGTCGAAGAAATCGGTTCAATTCGCTCCACGTCACACCGGCTTGGACGTGCACCGTTTCGTCGTCGAACGATTCGATCCGGTTCAATCGACGGGAAAAGTCGATGACAATGCCAGGACCGAGCGGCCCACCCGTCACACTGCTACCCGCCCCACGCGGAATGATCGGCAAACCCGCATCGGCGGCGTATTTGACGATGGCAACCACATCGTCGCGATTCTCCGGATACGCAATCACCAACGGTGCCACTTGGTACAGGCTGGCATCGCTGGAATACATCGCAATTGTCAGCGCATCCGAACGCACCTCTCCCTCAAGGAGACCGGCGAGGTCTTCGGCGATTCGTCTTCGGTGTTCATCCACGGATCAAGTATAGGGAGAGAACGGCGACAGGTGTAGGTTAGACACAGCTCGATCTCCGGATGCGGATTTACGCCCCCCAATCTTCCCAGTCACCGGCGGGTTCGCCACAGAACGGGCAGCACTCCGCCGATGTGTCCAAGAGTTCGCCGCATTCCTCACATGCGGGAGGAGACGGTTGGGGAGACCAACGCGTGCGACTGGATCGCAGTCGGCTGCGGAGAAACAACGCCATCATCGCTGCGCCGCCACAGCTCCCGTAAATCGCATATCGAAACGCCAGCGTTGACGCATCGGTGACGACCGTGACCAGCACAATCACCGGCACGAACGCTGTGAATGTGAGTGAAAACAGGAGGACGCTGTGAAGCAAGGACTCCACGAGCTTCCACAACCAAGTGATCAATACGCATCACCGCTTTATCGGGTCAACTCGATTTCTGGGACGCTTCTTCCATTCGGATGGCTTGCTGACGGTATCGCTCGGCGACTTCGAGATCGAATTTCGGGTGTTCTTCGCCGAAATTTCCATGCCGATGCCGAGCTTCACAACGATAACAAACTAACACGTCTGGCATCACCGCGTACAACACTAAGTCGATCAATGCGAAGACCATCAGAATGCCGATTGCCCACAGTGGGCGGTATTGACTCCAGGCGATTGTGCTGAGAATGGCTCCCAACCCAACCATCAACAACCCCAACTGAGCAGGGAAGTCTTTCTGTCGCCAAAGATCTTCACATCCGCAAACCAAGCAGCGATTCGGCATGAGTTCATCGCTGTTGGAATCACTTGGCGATGTTTCCACATCCTCCTCGGCGAACGTTCGAGACCAATCACAGTTCTCGCAGGCCACTGTTCGATTCGTTGCCGATATGTTCGTCCGGTTAAGCGTCTCGCACCGCGAGCATTGAAATGCCAGTTGCATTGTTGAATCCAGTAGGGTGCGTCGTGACGCACCATGATTCCGCGTGAATTTGCGGTGCGTCACGACGCACCCTACATCTCTTCTACTTCACGAACCCTATCGACGTCTACGGTGCCACCTGGCTCCATTGTTGATCGAGTCGTTTTGGCGAAATGGGGATCGCCGTTCCCAATTTCTGGGCAAACACCGAGACGCGGTACTCCTCAATCATCCACCGAAACGCATTCAATTGCGGATCGTAAATATTCCGCTGAGCATGTGACTGACGACGTTCGAGATACATCTCCCAATATCGTCGTACGTTAGCTTGCTTCTTCTGATCGGCCTGCCAATCACTGTCAGAAAGACGTTCTCGGCGGAACAACATCGCTCGCAGATAACGCGGATATTGACACAACCACGGCCACGGTGTGGAAGTCCAAAACCCTTCGCGGAGAAGTTCCTCGTGTTGTTCGTGCATGTCGAGGAGGGAGAATTCCCACGCACTAGGAACGGAATCTTCCAGCATCGCCTTTACATTCTGAGCTTGTTCCAGGATCGGTTTGACGAGCGAGGCGAGATCCTGCACGGCCACGCTGATCCGATTGCGACCGGCTTTCTCGCGTTTTTGAAACTCCGCTTCCGCACGCGGCAACACTGCTTCATCACCGAAAAACGCCCGATCCGCGAGCAGATCGACCAAAGAGTGCGTGAGCTTCGCTTCCCCCGGCAGCGTCGAGGCGAGCATACGGAGACGACCCAGATCTGGGAGATAATCGACTTGTTGCTTGAGTTTCTTCGCATTCTGCAAAGCGAACAATCGTCGCAAACCGCCGCGGAGTTGCCGAGCCGCTTTCTGTGGGGTGTCGACCAGACGCAGTGACACGGTCTGCCCGCGATCAATCAACGTGGGATACGCCCGCATCGCCACACCACCGCGACGCACATCGAGATGAGCGGGAATGTCGCCGAAATTCCATTCGGTCAAATCGTCGCGACTCCACACCGCATCGTCAGTGGCACTCATCGCCGCGGACGCATCGGCGGACACTTCCCGACGGATCGTTTGCAAATCCCGTCCGCTGGCGACAGATTGACCGTCATCATCGACCACACGCACATTCATTTTCAGGTGCGACGGCAACCGATTTTCGTCGAACAAATCGCGTCGAATCGGTTCTCCGGCGATGCGACTCAGCTTTGTCGCCACCGCATCCACGAAATCGCCCTGACCGAATTGAAGTTCTTTCAGAACCGCTCGGGCGGTATCGGGAGCGGGCACGAACTCGCGACGAATGTTCTTTGGTAGCGATTTGATCAACGCCACGATCTTTTCTTGGAGCAACCCCGGCACCAACCAACCGAGCCGATGCGGATCGAGTTGATTCACCCCCGCTTGCGGCACCGTTAGCGTGATGCCGTCGTCATCGGTGCCGGGTTCGAGGTGGTACTCCAACGGCAACCGCATCCGCCCGACTTCGATGGCGTTCGGAAACTCGTCTTCATCGACACCTTCAGCACCCGCTCGCAGCAAGTCGGACTTGGCCATGAACAACAATCGCGGTTGCTTCTTGACTTCCTTGCGATACCACTTGTCGAAAGACGGAGCATCCACCACACGGTTCGGCACCCGTTGATCGAAGAACTCGAACCGCTCTTCCGGCAACAACAGCAAATCACCTTGCCGACTCTTGGCCTGCATCTTCTCGACTTCGGTGAGCAACTCCTGATTATGCTTGAAGAAGGGGTGTTTGGTCTCCCAATCGAACTCCGCCAGAGCGTGTTGCAAGAAGAGTTCGCGGGAGAGTTTGGCATCGATCCGGCCATAGCGGACTCGTCGTCGCGGCACCAACGTCAGCCCGAACAGCAGCACTTTCTCAAAAGCCATCGCCGAGCCGGATTTCGCGGACCAATGCGGTTCGCTGTATGTCTTCTTGACGAGATGCCCCGCGAGCGGTTCGATCCAATCGGGATTGATCCGAGCAACCGTGCGAAGATACCGCTGGCTGGTTTCGACCAGCTCTGCCGCCATCACCCACTTCGGTTTCTTGCCGAACACACCGGACCCCGGCCACAGAAAAAACTTGGTCCCGCCCGAACCGGTGTACTCGTGCCCTTCCTCGCCTCGGTAGGCCACATTCGAGAGTAAACCGGTCAGCAATGCCCGATGAATCGCGTCGGCGTCTTTTGCTTCCAACCGCAATTCGGTGCCGGTCTCGTCGTCGTTCTTTCGTTTCTCTGAACCGACTTTGTTCTTCTTGCGGAAGTCCTTCCGTCCGCCAACTTTCATGCCCGCGTCTTCGACGAGTCGCCGGAGTTGTTGATAGGTCTCGCTCCACTCCCGCAGCCGATTGAAGTTCAAGAAGTTTTGCACGCACGCTTTCCGCAACCGACTTTTCGAGAGATCATCTCGCAGCTTGTGGTAGAACTGCCAGAGTTTCAGCAGGCTGAGAAAGTCCGATTCCTCGTGCTGAAACTTCTCGTGGGCTTGGTCGGCGGCTTGTTGTTTCTCGACGGGGCGATCACGCGGGTCTTGAATTTCCAGAGCCGCCGCGATGATGAGCACGTTCTGCAAACAGCGTTCTTCATGACCGGCCAAAATCATCCGCCCGATTCGCGGATCGACCGGCAACCGCGCGAGTTGTTGTCCGATCGGCGTGAGTCGGTTTTCCTCGTCGATCGCCCCCAACTCGAACAGCGTTTTGTAGCCATCGCGGATGGCACCGGGTTTGGGCGGATCGAGAAACGGAAATTCCTCGATCGCTCCCAACTTGAGTGCCTGCGTCTGCAGAATGACCGACGCCAAGTTCGTGCGTTGAATTTCCGGCGCGGTAAACCGATCGCGGGTGAGGTAGTCTTCCTCAGAATACAATCGGATGCAAACGCCAGGGCCAACCCGACCACACCGACCAGCCCGTTGATCGGCGGAGGCTTGCGAGACCGGTTCGATGGGAAGTCGCTGCACTTGCGAACGGGACGAATACCGACTGATCCGAGCCGTGCCGGTGTCGACCACATATCTGACGTTCGGCACCGTCAATGAGGACTCAGCGACGTTTGTGGCGATGACGATCCGTCGCCAATCGGACTTTTGGAAGACGCGGTTTTGTTCGGCGGTCGAGAGCCGACCGTAGAGCGGCAGAATTTCCGTTTTGCGGTTGGACGAATCACCGGCAACATGATGTCCACGAAGTTGCTTGGCGGCATCGCGGATATCCCGTTCGGTCGGCATGAACACGAGAATGTCGCCGACGGGTTGTTCGCGGGCGACTTCGTCGATGGCGGTCGCGAGATGTTGGAGCGGATCGGGTTCATCACGGTTGTCGGTGTCTTCGTCAGTGATCAACGGACGATACCGCGTCTCGACCGGATAGGTTCGCCCCTCGACATTGATGATCGGAGCCGGCCCACGTGAGTCGGCGAAGTGTTCGGCGTAGCGGTCCGCGTCGATGGTGGCCGAGGTGATAATGAGTTTCAAATCTCGCCGACGCGGCAACAATCCCTTCACGTAGCCGAGCAGGAAATCAATGTTCAAACTGCGTTCGTGGGCTTCGTCGATGATCAGCGTATCGTACCGATCAAGAAACCGATCCCCCTGCGTCTCAGCGAGCAGGATACCGTCGGTCATGAGTTTGATGTACGTCTCCGGACTGGTCGAGTCGGCAAATCGAATCTTGAAACCGACTTCCTTGCCGAGCGGTTTGCCGAGTTCCTCCGCAACGCGAGCAGCGACCGAACGGGCGGCGATTCGGCGGGGTTGCGTGTGCCCAATCATTCCGCCGACACCGCGACCGAGATCCAAACACAACTTCGGCAACTGCGTCGATTTCCCCGACCCCGTCTCACCACACACGACGATGACCTGATGCTCTTTCAAGGCATTCGCGATCGTCTCCCGCATGCCGCTGATCGGCAAATCTTCGGGGTAAGTGACCTTCGGAACCCGCTCCGCCCGTCGCTTGTAGAGTTCCGATGATTTCTCAATCTCACCCGCCAATCGACGCAAATTGCGGTCGAACGGTTTGCCGGCGGCCTGGGCTTTCTTGATCGAATCCAACCGCCGCCGCAGCCGAAACCGCTCGGACTGCATCACGGAACGCAATCCGGTTTCCAATTCGTCAATTGAGGGCAGGGTATCGGGCATGGATGATTAGTGAGGAAGAAGTTGACGGCGGATCAATGCGAAGGTGCTCCCCATTCTATACGCTTTTGCGTGAGAGAGAATTCACTCAAGCTGATAACCGCCCGAATCATAAGTTCAAATACGAGCAATGATCAGGTCGATAAACCGGTTAACACGTGATTGTTCGTTGCAATCAGTCCAATCGGCCACCAATCGAAGTTGGAACTATGCGAGGCTCTCTTGTTTGCCTATTCCTTCTGGTTTTTGCATGTTCCGGCTGTGCGGCGATCACTGCGGCGATTAGCGAAACCTGTCTCCAGGGTACGCTCGATGCAGCCTATCGCGAGACAGAACAGGAAAAAACCGATCGGCGGGAGTTGGAACGCTATTGTGAGATCTACGCGTTCCCCGGTCGCACGCAGTCGGAGGTCGAAACCGCTGCCCGCCGGGCGTTTCATCTGGAGCATGGTCGCGAACCCAATCTGAATTGGCACATCCGTGAGAATTACCCGAGTCAAGTGACCGTCAAGCCGACGTGCGATGATGATTATTCCATCGAGATTGAAAGTTGGCGCGATGCGATGATCGAGGATTGAACGGCCGGGTGGCGTGCTCGTCGCTTTGGATGAGCATGATTGGACGCACGATCGCCGTGGAATGCATGCTCATGCAAAGCCGTGAACATGGCACCCAGATTCCTGTTTCCTGCCCCCTAATTCCCGGCCTCACCCGGCGAGTGAGTCGCGACGGAAGCGGGTTTCGAGGTGGTGAGCGAGGGCGAGGAGGGTGCGTTCGTTGCGTCGGCGTCCCACGAACTGCAAGGACAACGGGAGTTCGTCGTTGGTCAGGGCCACGGGGAGCGAAACGGTTGGTAGGCCGAGGAAACTCCACGGGGCGTTCATGCTGGAATCGCCGGTGGTCGAGCGATCGGGAGCCGGTCCGGTGGTCGCGGGGCAGACGAGCACATCGTACCGGGCGAATTCGGCCTTCATGCGTTGTCGCCATCGACGTTGCTGGTGACGAGCGGCTTGGTACTCGGTCGGTGTGGTTTCCAATCCCTCACGGATCAGGGATGTCATGTTCGGCAAGTAATCCTCGGGGTGTTGCTCGAATCGCCACCGATGCCAAGCGGCGGCTTCGTAACTCATGAGGGTGCGATGGTAGGACAAGATTTCATCGAAGTCGATCGGCAGTGATATTTGGTTCGTGCTGCATAGGTTTTTTCCCAGACGGCGTTGGAGTCGTCGCAAGAGTCGTTGGGAATCGGGGTCGCAGGATTGCATCGTTGGCCGATCCGCGAACAATTCCTCCGTCACACCAATCCGAAGATGTTGCAACCGTTCGAGAGAGTTGGCCTCAATCGCTTGGGCGTAACGCTTGCGACCATCGAGGGCATCTTGCATCAATGCCAAATCCGCGATGCAACGAGTGAGCGGACCCGCGTGATCGAGACTTTCCGCCACGGGAACGCAACCGGAGAGGGGGAGCTGTCGATACGTTGGTTTCAGCCCACACACGCCACAATAAGCGGCGGGTCTTGTAATCGAACCGCCGGTCTGACTGCCAAGGGCGGCGTAACACATCTCAGTCGAAACCGCAGCCGCGGACCCGCTCGACGAACCGCCGGGCGTACGATCAGGGTTCCATGGGTTCCGGGTGTGGGGCGGATCGAAACAGGCGAACTGCGTCGTCACCGTTTTGCCAAGGATGACCGCTCCCGCGTCTCGCAGTCGTGACACAAGCACGGCATCGTGCTCGGCCACGGTATTCCGACGGCGTGACGAACCCGCCATCGTGGGCAATCCGGCGACATCGAAAATGTCTTTCACACCGACCGGAACGCCATGCAACGGGCCTCGCCATTGACCTTGTTCGAGTTCGGCGTCGAGTTGTCGAGCGGCTTCCTTTGCACGGTCGGCGTCAACAACCACCCAGGCTTTCAGATGACTTTCTTGCTGCTCGATTTGTTCCAAACATCGGACGAGAACATCCCCACACGAGATTCGACGGTTGCGAATCTCGTTGGAGACGTCGATCAGGCGGTTGGATGTTGGAGTCGGGAATGGTTGCATAGCCCGATCAGTATACAAAAACCGCCCACCGGTCACACCCGGAAGGCGGCTTTTCAGACGATGGTCTAATGAGGATGTCGAGTGATGTGACGCGAGCGGACGCTTCGGTCACATCACGCCCACCTACCGAATTTGCGTGTCGGATTCGCCGGTGGCCATCACTTCCGGCTTTTTGTTCCAGCCCATGCGATCGCGGTAGATTGTCAGGGCATTGAGGGCATGATACATCCCGCCGACGCCTTTGCCACCGATCGGTTCGTTCTGGTTGTCCACAAGATCACGACCGATGCGGTTGACGGATTTGCGAATCCACGGTTGATTGATTTCGCTTTGCGGCAGCACGACCATCAGGAATTCCAGGCAGTGTCCGGTGGTCGAGAGTCGACGAGCGATGTCATCGGAGTGAGCGGACGACTTGTACCACTGCGAGGAGAACGAGCCGTCGGAGTTCTGCCACTGTTTCGCGATTTGGACGTATTTCTGCAAGAACATATGCCCTTCCAGCCACGCACCGCGGAGCGGGTTCCCAGCTTGGAGGTAAGCATTGCGAGCACAGGCGATCGCGAACAGCAAGTGGTTGCCACCGCAGGCCGACTTGGTGACGGGCGTCTGCATTTGATCGCGGATCAGGCGTTCCATGCTCCACTTTTCGCCGTCTTTGTTATACCACTCGGCATCGGGCTCAATGTAGAAGGCCAGCGACCACAACGTCCAGGTCATTTCTTCGTGGTTGTTGCATTCCATCTTGGCATTGTGAATCCAGTCGGCGACGGTGAAGGTTCGACCGTTGTCCGCAGTGAATTTGAACTCGCGAGGCAATCGTGCGAGGGTGAACAATGCCAAGAATTGATTCGGGTGTCCTTCGAAGTGGTACGGTTCCGTGAACGGATGACCTTTCCCACCGTACGGAGTCATCACGAACCACGGTTTGCCGGCGAAGCTCGGGCCGGTTGAAATCCAATCGAGCGCGTTTACGGTCTTGCCGTCAGTCGTTTTCAGATAGTACTGATCCCGCAAGGCAAGCACACCGTGAGCGATTTGCCACGGGGTATTGACGTCGGCAGTCAGCATGCGTCGGCTGGTGACATCGATGGCGTCTTCAACCAACGCTTGAAGCGGATCGACCGTCTCAGCAGCGACGGGCACGATTTCGGTTTCCGACGCATCGGATTCCAAAACGTGTTCAACGTACAGAGTTTGCAGAAGAGCGGCACCCGTGGAGGGTTCGCTTCTCTCACTGATTTCTGGTCGGGTTGGCCGCCATTCACCGGCAATGGTGACGGTGTTGATGACCAGTGTACTGACCATGATCGCCGGGAGAATCCTCGCGGCGATGGGAAGTTGGGGGAGGGGCCGGCGGAACGAAATCATGGGGGCGTCCTTTTCCATCGCCGTCCGGTGCGAGTGTTCCTCTCACTACGAACGACAGCCGAACTGGGCGTCATGCCTGGATAATGGCCGATCACAACACGGTAATGGCCGTTCGGTCGGGTAACCGAGCGGACACCGGATTGAGAGGCTAGCCAAGATCATCGACGCAAGCATTCCGCAGGCGTGATCGTCGGTGCGGTAAGATGCACACACTGATGGCAACTCGGTCCGGTCGGTCCGGATATGACGATCAGTCTGCCGGCGTCTCCGGCACGACTCGAAGAAAAGGATCGCCAGGAGCAACCGGCAAAATCGGAAAAGTCTGCCAAGCGACTGCTATGAGTTCGTCTGGCAACGATTGGACGTCAAACGATCTGCGAAGACGTCAACGCCACCCGCAGTTCGCTCCAGTGTTTTTCCGATTCCGCAGCGGAAAGTACGGGTTTGAGACCCGCAACTGGGAGTTCTTCCGGCAAGTCGACCCAGCTTCGGCAACCCGCAAAGTGTGGAGAGTCGGGCAACGCAATCGGTTCCGCGAGAGTGAATACACTCACAAGCAATGCGAATAGGCCAGGGTGACGGTAGTGAAAGCGTTGAGACAACGTCTGATCCGACCAGACATGCAAACCCGTCAGATAGGGCAATCGCGATTCGTCCTGCAAACGAATGATATCGGTGACGACGACATAATGTTGGAAGTGAACGGTGTCGGCCGGTGCTGTGAGTGATTGCGAACGCGGAATGAGATCACCATGTTCATCCGATAATTCCGTCGGATCTTGATGAAACTTCGTCGGAAACAACCAGAATTCTGGATGATCGACGGTGAATTCACCTTGGGACTCGTGGATGCCACCTTTGCGAAAAATTACGCTCTGCCGACCCTCCGCGAGCGCAATACACACAGAAGCCCATTCCTTGAATGCAAAACGATTGGCAGCGAGCATAGGCGGGATCCTTCAGAAAAGTGTCGACCGTCGCGGTTGCGTTCGCCACGCGGTCTCGTTGCAATGACAGTTTTGTTATGACTAATTCCCGGCGATTTCGCGAGTGTCGCCGTCGGCTTGATTGAGGAGAATGCGTCGAATGTCTTGGGAAACGACCACCATCGGCGGACGTCCGGCGGATATTTTCGAGCCAACAAACCCGAATCCGCGAGGCTCGGTGGTTCTGTTCCTACACGGACACGGCGGGGAAACACTCCTCGACAAACCCGCGTATACAGCGGAGTTGGACCGTCACGGTTTGCGGTGCGTGTGTCCGCATGGAGGGCAAAGCTGGTGGCTCGATGTGCCATCGCCGGAGTTCGAAGGCAGCACGCCGTTGAAGTTCGTCAGCGAGCAAGTCATGGGTTGGATTGAGCAACATTGGCAGGTCCAACCGACGCAGATCGGATTGCTGGGCGTAAGTATGGGCGGGCAGGGCGTGTTGCAGGTGGCGTATCGCCAACCGACGGTGTTCCCGGTGATTGTCGCTGTCTCGCCGACAATCGACTTTCATCTCGTGCATGGCGAAGGTCTAGTGCTCGACCAGTTATTCCCCGACGCCGAAACCGCCCGCCAAGCGACGGCGATTCTGCAAATCCAAATGCTGAATTGGCCGCGACATCAACTCATTACCTGTGATCCCGCCGACGCTCACTGGTACGACGGAGCCGCTCGCATGGTGATGAAACTCCGCTCGTCTGGGATGCCTGTCGAAACGGATTTTGAAACCACGGTTGACGGTCATAGCTGGAACTACTTCAACACCGTCGCCCCGAACGTGGTGCAGTTTCTTGCCGAGAAACTCGAAAAAGAAAGCCGCCGTTTGGTGTGATCACTCGGCCGGATTGTTGGGCCTGTGCTTGTAGCCAGACCATCTGTTCGGCCAAGAATCGTCCTTGCGTGACTAGTTTTCCTACTCAACCGGCCCCGCATTTAGTGCCGATCGAAATCCGCGAAATTCGCGTGGAAATTCTTTTTGAGTTGCCATTCGTCTCGTCAATCTATAATTTAACGAGTATTGATAGGTTTCTATGAACGAATCAGTTCACACCTGGTAAGATCGATAACAATCCATTCTTCAGCGGTTCGTTATCACTATTGTCGTTCTTTCTTGGAAGACAATTCATGCGCTCTCTTTTCGCCTCGCGCTCACGAGTTCTTGCTCCTCTGGCAGTTCCCTTGTTGTTTCTGGTCGGTTGTGGTGACGGCGTCGAGTATGCGCCAGTCAAAGGCAGCGTGACCAACGGCACTGAGAAACTAACGACCGGCACCGTTCGATTTGTACCTGACAAAGATCAGGGGAACGAAAGCACTTTGATCCCTGAATCCCCGATTGCCGACGATGGCACTTATGCCTTGTTTACTAAGGGCGTCGAAGGGGCACCCGTTGGGGCTTACAAAGTCGTAGTGACTGCCCAAGAAGCCAACAACGCCGAATCCGATAGCGCCGATGCTTACGCGGTCCCGGTTTATTTGGTGAAAGAAGAGTACACGAACAAAGAATCAACTCCATTGCAGGTGGAAGTGAAATCAGACGGCGGGAGCGGTGATTACGATCTGACGCTCGAAGCCGACTAATATAGTCTGCACAGGTTGCTAAATCGGTTCTGTTCCTGCTGGCAGTTCATGCCACATTAGCTCGGGGTGCGCTTGCTGAACAGTCACCCTCAAGAATGACTCACGTCGTTCGTCCAAGGCAATCATTCAGAGAGGTTACATCACAGTATTCCTCTAATCCTTTCTTTGAACTCACGTTGTTTTCTGTTTCTTCATTTTCTCGAAGAGGGCTTTCTCATGCCGCAACGCCATCGTCGCTCTGGTTTCACGCTGATTGAACTCTTGGTCGTGATCGCGATTATCGCGATCTTGATTGCACTGTTATTGCCTGCGGTGCAGCAAGCTCGAGAGGCCGCACGTCGTACGGAATGTAAGAACAAACTCAAGCAACTCGCACTCGCTTGTCACAACTTTCACGACGTCCACGACAAATTTCCCTACTCCATTCATGACGGCCAATACAATACTAGTAGCCGAGGTTGGAGTTGGATCACTCAAGCATTGCCTTACCTCGAGCAAGATAACTTGCATCAGGAAATCAAGCCCGGCCAAGGCAACACAACAATGCAGATGAGTGCTACCCTGAATGGGCAATCGGTGCGATACACGATACTGACGGCTGTTCGCTGTCCGAGTGATACCGCCGACGAGATTTCGAACAGCATCGCGAATGTCGGCAATGGAGCCCCAACAAGTTACAAAGGCGTTTCTGGTAGTAATTGGGCTTGGGGAGACTTCAACATTTCTCAACCAGGTGGTTCCAATCACGGTCTGAACCGCGGCAACGGTATGTTCGATCGTCGGATGGAAGAACACAACGGAACGATCAATGGTGACACAAACTATACCAAGTTCCGCGATATCGTGGATGGAACCAGCAATACGTTCATGATTGGTGAATCTTCCAACGAACTTTCGAGTCACACCGGTTTCTGGGGGCACTTCAATCATACGACCGCAACCTGTGCCATTCCGCCAAACTACAAACAATCCAACGGCGACCCGTGGACACGAGGGGACTGGCCTCGCAACTACTCGTTCCACAGTTTCCATCCCGGTATTGTGCAATTCGCTATGGCTGATGGAACGGTCTTCGGTATCAGCGAGAATATCGATATTGATGTCTATCGGGCACTCGCAACGATCAAAGGGAAAGAGGTCGCTGCCATTCCATAATCAATCGGTGCTAGACACCGTCTAGTCAATGACGTCTTCTTGCATAGCCGTGTTTGCTCTCTCCACACGTTTGGAGGGCAGCAATCCGGCTAAGCGATGACCACATTTGGTGAGGCGAACTGAATCTACTTGCTAACCACTTCGTTTCGCTGTCTTCTTGCTTCATACAGCAGAATGCCTGCGGCGACCGCGGCGTTGAGCGAACCGACTTGACCGCACTGTGGGATCGCAATGAGTCCGTTGCAAAGTTCTTGCAGTTCCGGTCGGATTCCTTCGCCCTCGTTCCCGATGATGAGCGTGGTCGCCGGTTGAAAATTGCAATCCGATGGCGAACGGTCGGCTTTTTCACTCGCGCCGACGATTTGGTGTCCGCTTTGGCGAAGACTTTGGGTCCATTCGACAAGGTCAGGGACTTGGGCGATCTTCAAATGATTGACTGCGCCTCCGGATGTGCGAGCGACCAAGCTGTTCACTTCCGCTTGGTGCATGTCCCCAATGAAGACCCCATCCACGCCCAACACCTCTGCCGACCGCAAAATGGCACCGAAGTTGTAGGAGTCTTGAATCCGATCGAGCATCACGAACAGCGGCTGATCGGCAGCGGCTTGGAGAACCTCTTTCGCCACATCGTAAGGAAACGGCGGCATCTTCGCGATGACGCCTTGATGGTTCTTTACACCACAGAGTTGGCTTAGCCGTTTCGGCGATTCGGCAGAGACGTCAACTGCTCGGGTATTGGCGAGCGTTCGGAAATCCGCATCGAGTTCATCGGTCAGCGTATCCGCTAACAACAGTTCCATGACCGGCCAACGACCGGCTTGAAGAATCTCGCGAACTGCGTGCCGACCCCACACCCAACAACGTTGGTGTCCGCCCATCAATTGATTCCGGGACTTGCGTGTAGCGCGTCGAGACATGGGATTTCGCAAAGTTGTTTGACGACACTGTAGCCGTGTTGAGCATGGATTCAAAACGCGCGGCTCGCCGAACGTTGGCATCCATCAAAACCGAAATCCTAGAGTGCCGGTCGCAAGGAAATCAATGCCGCAGCACTTTGAATAGCACTCGCAGTCCCACGACTCCCAGAAGCAAGTTGCCCGCCCACATCGCGTATGATGGGTCGACGCTACCTTGCTTGGAGAGGTTCATCATCAACAACGCAATGGGATAGTACCCCAACAAGATCGGCAGGAAACACAGGAAGAAACTGGTCAGGAATTGGCGACGACCTTGCAAAATCGCGAACGGTCCGCCGACAAGCACGAAGAAGAAGCAACTTGTGGCCATCGAAATTCGGCTGAAAGTCTCCGTCCGGAGCTTGTTGAATTCTTCGATTGTGAAGTCTTGATGCTTCTCGAACATCACGAATTCGTTTTCGATCATGCGGTCGAAATCGCCGATCGCCATCAGCATGGCGGCGTCGAGGTCTTGCCGAGTGCGTTGCTCGGAAATTTGTTGTTCCAAACCGTTGAGCTGACCATGAATGCGGTTCAGGCTCATATGTCGGGCGTTGGGCTTGCGGATTTCCTGCGGCAATGGAAATGCGTATTCATCCTCGGTGAGGAATAGCTGCTCGTCGCCGGCGGTGTCGATGTGCGCGTTCCGCAGATGCAGCACGACTTCTTGCCGATCGAGATCGAACTTCAGTGTCGCTTCCGCTGCTTGCACCGTCGCCGTGCTGCCACCACGCGGGGCATATTGAAAGACCGGTTTGATCAACGTTTTGCCTTGCACATCCATCACATTGATCGAGAACCCGCGTTGCTCATCCTTGACCTGATGATTCGAGCGGAGCATATCCAGGAAGATGTCTTCCATGGCTTCGGTGACGGTGCGTTGAATGTTCGCAACCGCCCATGGAATGACTTGGTCGGTGAGCACGAGTGAGACCAAACTCATCACCGTGCCCAGCAAGAACGCGGGAAGAAGCAGAGACATCACATTGATACCCGCCGCTTTTGCCGCCGTGATTTCCTGGTCACCGGCAACACGCCCATACACCACACACACGGCCAACAGCAGCGTTGCGGGAATGGTAAACGGAAGCAAACTGGGCACAATGAACGGCAAGATCTGTAGCACCTGCCACGGACCAAGCCCGCTTTCACTGATTTCCTTGAACACACCCACAAATACCAACAGGATTGTGAGGAGGCTCAACAAAAACAGGAAGACTTTTGTCAATTCCCAGAGGATGTACCGCTGCAACAATCGCATCGGTCGGACTGACTCCATCGTGAGTTGTTTCGTTCTTGGCGATGGGGGAAATACTTCAAATCTCGCTTGGAGGTCAATGCCGATTCGGGACGGCCAATGCGGGAAACGAAGAACAATCGGGAACGCACATTGGTCATCTGCCTTTGACAACACCATCGCGGCAACCGATGATTCGCTGCCAGAGTTCCCTCATCCGTACCCAGAATACGAATGCCGAAGATGACGCAACCTTTGATTGTGATGAACGTTGTGGGGTTGACGCACGAGATGCTTGGCCCGGACACGCCCCATCTCTCGCGACTGGCAGCCGACGGGTTTGCCCAGCCGATGGGCACGGTATTGCCCGCGGTCACGTGTTCGGCTCAATCCACGATTTTGACGGGAACGATGCCCCGCGAGCATGGCATCGTGGCGAATGGTTGGTACTTCCGCGACTTGTCCGAAGTGTACTTGTGGCGTCAGTCAAATCGGCTGGTTCAAGGCGAGAAAATTTGGCACACCGCGAAAAAACGGGACTCCAAATATACGACCGCTCAGATGTTCTGGTGGTACAACATGTACGCGGATGTGGAGTATTCGGTCACACCGCGACCGAGTTACCCCGCCGATGGTCGGAAAGTATTCGATTCCTACAGCCATCCGGCAGGTCTCAAAGATCAACTGCAAGCGGATCTGGGTGTGTTCCCGTTGCTGCGTTTTTGGGGGCCGGGGGCGGACATCACGAGTTCCGCCTGGATTGCAGATGCTTCGATCCAGGTGATGAAGCAACACGACCCCACTTTGACACTCGTGTATCTCCCGCACCTCGATTACAACCTTCAGCGTCTGGGCCCCGATGATCCCGAAGTTCGCGAGGACATTCGCCAGATTGACGCGGTGGCCGGCAAGTTGATCGACGCCGCTCGCGAACTCGGTCGGGAAGTCGTGGTGCTTTCGGAGTATGCGATCACGTCCGCCACGCAGCCGGTTCATATCAACCGTGTCTTGCGGGAAGCCGGTTTTCTGACGGTGCGGCAGGAACCGCTCGGTTGGGAGACGCTCGATTACGGGGCATCGCGGGCCTTCGCGGTTTCCGATCATCAAATTGCTCATGTCTACATCTCCGACCCCGCGGACATTCCGAAAGTCGCGGAGGTGTTGAAGCAGACGGACGGAATCGAAATGGTGTTGGATCGGGCCTCGCAAGCCGAGTTCGGTCTCGATCACGAACGGTCTGGGGAATTGATCGCCGTTGCTGCACCGGGGGCGTGGATGACGTACTACTTCTGGTTGGATGACGAAAAGGCCCCTGACTACGCTCGCACGGTCGATATCCATCGCAAACCTGGTTACGATCCGGCGGAACTGTTCATCGATCCGCAAATCCGGTTTCCCAAAATGCGAATCGCATCGCGGTTGGCTCGTAAGCTACTTGGGTTTCGCTACTACATGGATTTGACGCCATTGGATGCAAGTCTCGTTCGTGGAACGCATGGTCGATTGCCAACCCCCGGAAAAGAAACCAGTGAGGCTCCGGTATTTATTTCCTCGTCGCGTCGGATTGCCCGTGACAATATCCCGATGACAAGCGTCAAAGAGTTGCTGTTGGAACTTCAATTCGCATCGCAACCGAGCGCCTCTTGACGCACCCCACCGAAATTTCATCGCCATGCCGAAGACGAAAACTGATTCCCAACCCGAGGCGACTCCTCACCCGACCCGCCGCAACCTGTATTGGTTGACGATCCAATTCATCCTTCGCATGTTCTTCACGCTTCGGTTTCGATATCGGGCCCGTGGGCTGGAGAACATTCCGGACTCCGGTGGCGGTTTGGTGTTGAGCAACCATCAAAGTTCGCTCGATCCACTGTTGATCGGTTTGCCGTTGTCCCGCCCGGTGAGTTTCCTGGCCCGCGACACATTATTCCCGATCCCGGTCATGGGGCACATTCTGCGGAAGACGTACGTGATGCCGATCAATCGGGATGCCGCCAGTACCGCAACAATTCGCACCGCCGTCGGACGGATGAAGCACGGGTTTCTCGTCGGCATCTTCCCCGAGGGCACACGCAGTCGGGACGGGAAAATCGGTAAGATCAAACCCGGGTTCATCGCGTTGGCACGACGCAGCGGTTTGCCGGTCTTTCCCGTCGGCATCGCTGGTGCAAATGGTTGCATGCCGTCCGGTTCGATCTGGCCGCGGCAAGGGCACATCCATGTCGTTTTTGGCGAACCACTCTCGCAAGACGATCTCGCCGACCATCTCAAAAAAGGGCGAGAAGAAGAATTGACTGCCCTCATCCACGAGCGTTTGACGGCTTGTCAGCAAGCAGCCGAGGATTGGCGAAGTCGCGAGATGTCCGGCAGTTGAATCCGGAAAGAGAATTCTGCGTTGCAACTCGTACCCACGTCAGGACGAATCGAATGTCGATTTCCACCGAGAACCGGCAACGTCTGATCGACGCCGCCATTCGTGTCCGCAAGTTGGCGTATGCTCCTTACTCCGAATTCCAGGTGGGAGCGAGTCTGTTGAGCACATCGGGGGAATTGTTTACCGGCTGCAACGTCGAAAACGTCTCCTACGGTCTGACGATCTGTGCCGAACGAGTGGCAATTGCCAATGCGGTGAGTCAGGGAGAACGAGCGTTTCAAGGGATGGCCTTGTGCACGTCATCCGCCGGCACACCATGTGGAGCTTGCAGTCAGGTACTCGCGGAATTCGTGTCGGGTGAATTTCCCGTCCTGATCCTCGATCCCACGGGCATCGTGCGTCAAGAACTCACTCTTAACGATCTACTCCCAATCCGTTTCGCGCTGCCCAAAGTGCCGTCCGACCAAGAGGGGGCCAACTAGCACTTTCTTGATCTATGCTGTGCGTGAGATTCAAAGCCACGTCACGCAGGATGACTCTCCGAGCCCGATTCTTGACAGTCACACTGGTGCTGGCTGACAATTAAGAACGAGTCGGTCCCATTCTTGTTCGTGAATCTCTAACACGTCAGAAACGTTAGTCATGCCTTTCACTACAGACGCTCCCGCCGCCGGTTCCGAAACAATGTCGTTTCTTGATCAGGATCATCAGTTGTTGATCGATGGTCAGTGGATTCCCGCAGAATCCGGAAAGACGTTCGAAGTCAAGAATCCTGCGGACGGCAGCACATTGACTTCGGTCGCGGAAGGTGACCGGGCCGACATCGATAAAGCCGTGGCTGCCGCACGGAAGGCGTTTGAGGACGGCCCTTGGTCTCGGATGACAGCATCGGAACGGGGCAAACTGATCTGGAAACTCGCCGACTTGATGGATCAACACGTCGAGCAATTTGCCGAAATTGAAGCCCTCGACAACGGCAAACCGAAGTCCGTCGCCGCAGTCGCCGATGTTCCGCTGGCGATCGATCTGTTCCGATACATGGCAGGCTGGGCCACGAAAATCGAAGGGAACACGATTCCGATTTCGGTTCCCTATCTTCCCGGAGCTGAGTTTCACTCCTATACACTCCGAGAACCTGTCGGCGTGGTCGGACAAATCATTCCTTGGAACTTCCCACTGTTGATGGCGGCTTGGAAACTCGGACCGGCGTTGGCAACCGGCTGTACGATCGTGCTGAAAGTCGCTGAAGAAACCCCCATGAGTGCCCTGCGATTAGGGCAATTGATTCAAGAGGCCGGCTTTCCGCCAGGCGTCGTCAATATCGTGACAGGATTTGGTGAGACGGCCGGGGCAGCATTGGCCGCGCATCCAGATGTCGACAAGATCGCCTTCACAGGTTCCACCGAAGTCGGCAAACTCATCGTCAAAGCCGCTGGGGAAACCAATCTGAAGAAAGTCACGCTCGAGCTGGGAGGCAAAAGCCCAAACATCATTTTGCCCGATGCCGATCTTCCCGCCGCGATTGCCGGTGCAGCCAACGCGATCTTCTTCAATCATGGTCAGTGCTGTTGTGCCGGGTCTCGACTGTTCGTCCATCGCACGCAATTCGATGAAGTGGTGGAAGGAGTCGCGGCTCAGGCCAAAGAGATCAAACTCGGACCGGGCATGCATCCTGAGACCGGAATGGGGCCGATGGTCTCGCAAATTCAACAGGATCGCGTTTGCAGTTATCTGGAATCGGGTTTCCGAGAGGGAGCCCAGGCCGTCGTGGGCGGGAAACGAGATGCCTGTTCGGGCTACTTTGTTGAACCGACGATCCTCGTCGATACCAAACCCAATATGCAGGTAATTCAAGAAGAAATCTTCGGTCCCGTCGTCGCCGCCGTACCGTTTGATGATCCCGATGAACTCATCGCCACCGCCAACGATAGCATTTACGGCCTCGCCGCCGCCGTCTGGACCAAAGACATCAGCAAAGGCCATCGCATCGCCCGACAACTGAAAGCGGGTACTGTCTGGGTCAATTGCTACAACATCTTTGACGCGTCCCTGCCATTTGGTGGTTATAAACAGTCCGGTTGGGGGCGAGAAATGGGACACGAAGCTGTTGATCTCTATACACAAACCAAGGCGGTGACTGTCCAACTCCACTAACACGTTTGGCATTGGCGTGATGTGAGCAAGAAAACGTGGTCAGACCTCGTCTGACCACATGCCGCCTACTCTTGTGAGGAGTGTGTGCAGCGGGAAAGCAAGCTCCTCTTGCTAGACGAAATCGCAGAGCGGTCACTATTAATACTAGTGACATTTGCAACGTCACCGATGACGGTCTCAAAACATTCGCCGAAGAACTTTGCATCAAGACTAGTAGCAAATCACCATCACATCGTTGCACGCGATCCTAGACACAGTCTAGTCGATGCCACTGAGACAGTTTACTTGTCATGGGCTCAATTGCGATTTCAACGACTCGAGCAAAGGACGTGATACTCGTGAAACATTCTTGGTACACCACTATATTCGCCTATGTCATTATTGGTTGTCGCCTCGCGATGGCGGCTCCACCTGATTACGCTTGGCTGCCGCAAGCGCCTCGTCTTTCGGCTCCGACCGGCGAAGTGATTCATGCGACGAATGTCCAAGAGTTGTTTGCCGCCGCCAATACGATCAAACCTGGAGGCACGATTCTGCTTGCTGATGGACAATACGAATTGCCTTCGGTACTCACACTAGCAACGGACAACGTGACGCTTCGCAGTCGCTCGGGGAATCGACACGATGTTATTCTTGACGGCACCAATAGCCGGCATGGTGAATTAGTGCTAATCAGTGGTGAAGGCATTACGGTTGCCGATCTAACCATTCAGAACATCAAGTGGAACGGGTTTAAGATCGCCTCGGAACATGGAGCACAGCGGGCACGGATCTATAACTGCGTCGTTCACAATATTTGGCAGCGTGGTGTCAAAGCCTCTCATATTCCACCAGCACAAGCGGAGCTATATCCCCGCGATTGTCGAGTGCAATTCTGTCTGTTCTACAACGATCGGCCGAAACGTTTTGAAGATGATCCCACCGATACAACGAAGACTTACAACGGAAACTATATCGGTGGAATTGATGTCAAGAACACTCATGGTTGGACGATCAGTGACAATGTGTTCGTAGGCATTCAAGGCCGGACTCGCGAAGGACGGGCGTGTGTCTACATTTCCGAAGAGGGTCACGATTGTGTTATCGAACGGAATGCGATTGTTGACTGCGATGTTGGTATCGCCCTGGGCAACCCATCACGAGTGGGGGATTGGCTGCACGCCATCGACTGTGTGGTGCGGAACAACTTTATTACCGGTTGCCCCGAGACCGGAATTCTTGCGTGCTACACAAAGAACTGCCAGGTTATGCACAACACCATTCATGAACCCAGTAGCCGTTTTGGGCGACTCATTTGGGTGCAGAATGTCAATAAGGACTTAGTCGTCGAGAATAATTTGCTCAGCGGAGCGGCGTTGCTAGTCACGAGCGACGACGTGGTTGAATCTCGTTTGAACTATTCCGCCGAAGATCTCTCGCAATTGTTTGCCGATGCTGACACGGGGGATTTGCATTTAGTCAAACCTGTCAAAGACATCGTCAATACCGCAGCCCGACTGCCACTCGTGTCTCATGATATCGATAGTCAACCCCGCTTAGATCAGCCCGATATCGGAGCTGACGAGTTCGTCTTCAATCAGGATGCTGAATCAACACCGTCTCAAGAGACGATCACTCAATCTCGTCCAGCCAAGGAGCCGAGTTGGGTTCAGCCAATGCAAAAAGTTCATGCGAAATTCCAAGGCCAATTCGGGTATATTGCACAGTTCGGCGATTCAATTACCTTCAGCATGGCGTTTTGGACGCCTATGGGTTGGGACGATCCACAACAATATCTCACGCAGAATGATGGTCTCCCTAAAACACCCGCTGGCAAGCGATGGCGGGATGTGATCCAAGGCGAACGCGACAAAGGTCCCAAGCATGGCAACTATTCTGGATGGACGGTCAAGAATGTGTTGGGCGTGGTGGACGACGTTCTTGAAAATCAGTCCCCAGAAGTGGCAATTATCATGGTTGGGACCAATGATATTGCTAGTGGCAACGTACCGAAGTCCTATAAGACGGATCTTGAGCAAGTCGTCAAGAAGTGCCTAGCAGCTCACTGCATCCCGATCCTCAATACAATCCCACCGCGTCGAAATCGCGAGACGAGTGTTCGCGAGATCAACCAAATCATCAAGGATGTCGCCAAGACCTATCAGGTTCCGTTGGTTGACTACCACGCGGAGATTCTCAAAAGACGCCCCAACGGTTCCTGGCAAGACACGCTGATCTCTAAGGACGGCGTCCATCCCACCGGTGGCAAGACAAATATCTACACAACCGAAAATCTCAAGAACAGCGGCTACGCCTTACGCAATTGGCTCAATTTTCAAGCAGTCCGCGACGTCTACTTCCACGTCTTGCATGCTAAGAATCCGGGTGAACCTAGCGATTAGATATTAGACCTAGTGGCGACTACATCACCTGAAATTCATCACGTTCGCAAAGCTGTTCGCGTCTCGGAATCGTTGGTTGTTCTAGGAACTCGACCGGCGTCGCGGTACCGAGCGACGCTTGTGTTCAGCGGTTGCGTGCTTTCTTTCTCTAACCATGGTTATCCTGGGATATTCGAGCGTTTCGGGACAACAGACGCTCCCTCCACGAATTGCCGCTGCACTGGCGAAATACGAAGCAGCAGAGCAAGCCGCCCCGAAAGACTTCCCGCTGTTGCGAAAGCGTCTTGATGGGACCAAATGGTCGTGGGAGCGGTACGGGCGGAAAACGGGGATAACGCTGGATTTTTACGAAAATGGAACTTACTCGTGGCACGAGCGAGGCAACGAACGAGGCATCGAGTATCGAACCGTCAGCCCGCACTCCGTCCTGCACGGCGACGGACAAGGACAATTCATCTTCGACTATGAATTGACGAAGTTCATCTACATTGACCTCAAAAAGGACACCGTCCGAACAGGCAAACGCATTCCTTAGGAAAGCGAAAGGTTTGCTTGCGTTTCCCCCAATTTGCGGCAGGCTGAACGGTAGATCGCTTTCGCCGGACAACTCACCGACGCCATCGCATCCCGCGAAGTACCAGCCTTCTTTGCGGGTCGTACCACAAGTAGAAGCGTAAATGAATACTTGTTGAATGCGATCAAAGAGAAAAACGCCGTAACCCATTGCGGTTACAGCGTTTCTAGAGTGCCCCCGCAAGGACTTGAACCTTGAACCTACTGATTAAGAGGGAGTTTGCATTTACAAAAAAGTGCATTATTTGCAGGGTTTTGAGGTTTCTTCGTATCCGATTACGTGGTGATTATTGCCAGTATCGGATACACTGGTATCCGATGGAGAATCTCACCAACCCCACCCTTGCAAGAGCAACTGTTGAAGATGAGTTACTCAAAACGATGCAAGAAGAATGGAATCAAGATCGAACTCACTTGGTTTGCACCCCGTAAAAAATGGAAGTCATCAAAAGGTGTTTCAGATGGCTTCCCCGTCTGGTACTCGAAAGGCGATGATACTCGGCACGACACAAAAGCAGGCTACGAGGCCGCTCTTCACGAGTGGATTATTGAGAAGGCGAAACGAGATGCCGAGCGTCCAAATGCCTCGGTCTGGCATCTTCATAAGGCTTTGTTCGAGCAGGTGCGAGATTGCTGCCACGAGCCACAACTCAGCAAAGATGTGTCGAAATTTCTGGACAGTATCGAGAACGTTCTTTCTCGCCCGGAACTTCCTGATCGTATCGGTATAGGCGGGCTAAGTGATCGGTTCAGGGCCGAGTTCGTTGGAGTGAAGGCTGAGAAGAAGTCCGGCGTCGAGGCAATGCTCCCCACGACCTTGGGAGGAACAAGCTTTGGTACGCTCAACTACCAACTTCCTGAGAAGTGGCAGCACATTCTCGAATTGCACGCCACCACAGGAGTAAATCGCCCACAGACGGTGAAATACTGGGCTGAGCGATATCTTGACTCCCTTCAAGAGAAAGCGGCGGTCAATCAACGATCCCCAAAAACCTACACATCCGCCAAGTCCCATTTGGCAAAGTTCCGAAGCTACATCGGCGATGAATCACACATCACATCAATTACCGGCGTTCGCTGGCAGGATTTCTACTCGATGCTACTGAACGACCGAGAGTTAAAAGTCGGCTCTAAAATGTCGTATCGGCGTGCTGCCATCACGTTTACCGAGTGGGCATGGCGGCAGGACGAGTGCGAACTCGAAACGCTCCCCAAGAACTTGAAAGATCGCTCGATGACCTTCGTGAACATCGAGATCGACGATAATGATGAAGTGGACGCCGAAGACGACTTCGATCCGAGGATGTTTTGGGAAAAGGACGACTTCACAGCGACACTCGCCAGCGATGAGCTTAACAACCACTGGAAGTGCTGGTTGTTGCTGTTCCTGAATTGTGGCTTCACACAGACGGATGTGAACGATATCCGCCATCGACAGTTGAACCTGAAAGACGGGCGGTTGATTCACAAGCGGACAAAGACAAAGCGGACGCCGAATCCACCAAGAGTGAACTATAAATTGTGGCCATCCACCATTGCCGCTATCAAAAAGGTCATCTGCAAGGACAACAAGTTTGCCTTTCTTACAGTTCGTGGCGGACGACTCACGCCGAAGAAGACAGAGACAACAAAGGACGGCGAGTTGAAAACAATCCAATATGACAACGTTTCGAGAATGTGGGGGCAGATGAAAAGTCGGGGTGTTGATCTGCCAGACAGGGTGTTGAAAGGTCTTCGCAAAACGGGTGCTGCGACGATCAAGGAATACGACCTGAGCATGAGAAAGCTTTATCTCGGGCACTCGGGAGATATCGCAGATAAGAACTACGACCCAACGTCTGGCAGACCGTATCAGCCACTCGATGACGCCATCGACTATCTTGGGTCTCGCTACGGCCAATGCGATCCACCAGCACAGAAGGTGACGCTCACCGCTGAGATGGTGAAGACGTTGCAGGAAGCTGGTCACATGATTTGACCCACCTCGACTTCGCAGTTTTCCTGAATCAGTTTTCATACTCGGCCTGTGGTGGGCACCCCCTGCAACTTTCAGTTTTCATCCTCGAACTGGAAGTTGCTCATGCCTCAACGCACATCGGCCTATGAAATCCTCGCCCGCTACTGGGTGTTCGCTTTCATTCTCTCATTGCCAATCGGCATCCCTGCGATTCTTGTCGGAGCAATCAGCCTTCCAATTTTGTCGCTGATAACCTTGGCCACTATCTTGTTCTTCAACTTCGTTCAATGGATCGGAGGGCATCTGTTTTCCGCAGTCTTCTTCAGCGACGACGAAGAATACCGGACGTTCCGAGAATGTGGCGGCGACCCTTGGTTTCACCTTGGCTGTCCACCGCCGTTTAACTGCGATTCCGAGCGAGTCAGGATGACCGGCAGTGACGCACCTGCGCCCCAATGGGTCTGCCGCAACTGCGGATCAGGCATGTCTGATCCCAATAAGTCCTGCCGAGTTTGCGGCTTTGGTCGGTGGCGGTGTGGTCAGTGTGGTTCGGTTGTCCTCGGCCAGTTCACTCGCTGCGCTGAGTGCGGCAACCATCCCCGACAAAAGAGAGGCACCCCTTAGTAGAGAAGGTTTTCAACTTTCCAAGAGCAAAGGGGGGGCAACTCATGAAAATGCCTGTCACTTACTGCGAAATCCTTTCGCTGGATTCTGGGGTCGCCGACTGTCCAACAACTAATGACGAAAAGGCGGTATTGTTTCTGACCATCCGTGTTACCGGACAGGGCGTCGTCAATCTGGCGATCAGAAATCCGCACCGACTGGCCGAGGACTTACCAAGAGTCATCGAGCGATCCGCTGTTCTCAACGGTGGTGAGTTTATACCAGAGCATCCCGAAGGAGATCAGGAATGAGCGAGAACCCAACCCCACCAATTCTGTCGCTCGTCAAAATTGGAAGTGACGAGTTTCCTCGCTACCGGATCGTTAAAGGCGATGCCCTTCGGAATCCAGTGTATTGGAACTGCGAGTCCGAAACATGGACGGAGAATGAAATCGAGGCCACGGTGTATGCCGACATGAACCAAGCTCTTTGGGATCAACATGACCTGCTGATGGAAAGCGTCAGCGATAGCCCTTGCCACCGCTACGTCGCTCCACTTCGCATCGAACTCTACGGTAAGAAGCCTCATCTGGCTCAGTTTCAAGAGTGGTTGGAGAGGGCCATTCGGATCGTCGTGAACACACCGGACTTCGGCTATGGCCCTGACGGAGCGGTCGGCCTCATCGTGGCGCACTTTGGGGAGTTGGTCGAAGAGGAGTGAGCGACTGCTTGCTCAAACTCCGGTTCAGACACGTTCAGTGGCAACCTTAATAAGCTCGTCGGCCCGAGCGAACCTTTTCCGTGTGGCGGTGTCTACGAAAGGAACAACTAAAGAGAATGGAGGTGCGCTATGTCAAATACGAGCCATGAACATTTTAACGAACAGCCATTTTTTTCGAGACGATGAGCAAGCGTCGTCGAGGATTCCCGTCCGAAACGCAGGTGAAGAGTGGGGTGCGGGTCGTCCACGGTGACAAACTGCTGGAGGAAAAGCTCGGCAGAAACGATCTCTGCCCTTGCGGTTCCGGCAAACGCTTTAAGAAGTGTTGTCTCAAGAAAGGCTGCTTTTGATGGTGTGAACCGGGACCTGTACTTTTAGGGATTGAATCACTAAGCCCACTCGGTTCAGAAATACCGAGTGGGCATTTTGTATTTAGGAGAAAGTAATGGAGGCGGTGGTCTTCATCGGTCTGCAAGCGTCGGGGAAATCTTCCTTCTACAAGGAACGGTTTTTCTCAACGCACGTTCGCATCAGCCTCGACCTGTTGCGAACTCGGAATCGAGAACGGCGACTACTGACTGCCTGTCTGGAAACTCAACAGTCGTTTGTGATCGACAACACAAACCCGACTCGTGAGGGGCGAAAAAAGTACATCGATGCTGCGAAGTCGGCCAAGTATTCCGTCTTCGGATACTACTTCCGGTCCAAGGCCGAGGAGTGTCTCGCTCGGAACCGACAGCGAACGGACCAAGTGCCCGATGTCGGCATCCTGTCCACGGCCAAAAAACTGGAACTCCCAACACTGGAAGAAGGGTTCGATACCCTGAAATACGTCCGACTGACGGAAACTGGTTTCGTCGTCGAGGAGTGGAAAGATGAAGTTTGATGATCTCGACAAGAAAATGCGGGTCTTCGAGACCGCTGCCGACCTGTGCGTGTTGCCTAACATGTATATGGTTGCCCGTCTGGATGGTCGGAGCTTCACCCGGCTGACTAAAGAGGCGTGCCAGTTCGAGGCTCCCTTCGACGAGCGTTTCCGTGACCTGATGGTGGCCACCACGGAGTCGCTGATGACCTGCGGCTTCCGGGTGCTGTACGCCTACACGGAGAGCGACGAGATTTCACTGTTGTTCGATAACGAGGAGCAACTCTTCGGCAGGAAACTGCGGAAGTACAACTCGACACTTGCCGGTGAAGCCAGCGCCCAGTTCTCGCTCAAGCTCGGACAACCGGCCTGCTTTGATTGCCGGATTTCCCAGTTGCCCTCGGCAGAACTGGTTGTCGATTATTTCCGTTGGCGGAATGAAGACGCCGCACGCAACGCCCTGAACTCATGGTGCTATTGGACGCTTCGCAAAGAAGGTCAGAACGAACAACAAGCCACGAAAGGACTGCTCGGCTTGTCTGTGAGTCAGAAGAACGAATTGCTGTTTAAGTATGGAATTAACTTCAATGATCTTCCTAACTGGCAAAAGCGTGGTGTCGGACTGTATT
>NZ_JAALXT010000011.1 GCF_011634775.1 Thalassoroseus pseudoceratinae | reverse complement strand
TTCATAGTCGATACACTCGAACCGCCCGGGACCTACCAATTCAAGGTCGCCCGGTCCGGCTATACTTGACGGTTCGCCGCTTTTTCTGCCGGAACGCCGATTGTCTGCGTCGAGTTTTCTGCGAACCCATCCCGCAACTACTGGCCGAGCATGCTCATTCAACCACTCGGCTGGCGGATGCCCATCGCACGATTGGGCTAGCGCTGGGTGGTGAACCAGGGGCTCGTTTGACTGGCAAGTTGGGCATGCCCGTCAGTTCGACGACACTGCTGCGACGGGTCAAGAATGCGGGTCCGATTGCGACGCCTGCTCCACGCATCATTGGGGTCGACGACTGGGCCATTCGGAAGGGACAGCGGTACGGGACAATCATCGTCGACCTGGAGCGAAGCGAAGTTCTGGAGTTGCTGCCCGGACGGGATGGAAGCGAACTGCGAACTTGGCTGGGCCAGCACCCCGAGGTCGAAGTCCTCTGTCGTGATCGCTGGGCTCCATACGCCGAGGCAGCCACCGCAGCGGCTCCCCAGGCCCAACAGATCGCGGACCGTTGGCATTTGCTGGGAAACATTCGCGAGGCACTCGAGCGGTTTCTCGATCGTTACTCAGGTAAAATCAAAGCCGCATTCACTCCGACGATCGTCAATCCACCAGACTCCAATTCGGAACCGGAAGTGTCAGCGGAAGTTTTACCGCCAGAAACTGCCAAGCAGAAGCAACGGCATGACCGTTGGCAAGAGGCACGTCGGCGTCGTGATGAGGGACAATCGCTTCGTCGAATTGCCCGCGAGATGCAATTATCGTGGCGAATCGTGCCGCGTTATGTCCAGTCCGATCAGCTCCCCGATTGGCAGCCAGGCCGCGAGCGACCATCGCAAATGACGAACTACCGAGAACGCATTGAGGCTTGGCTAGCGGATGGGAACGATAATGCGGCGGCCCTGCATCGGCAGTTGCTCTGTGAAGGCGTTCGGTTGAGTTGCACCACCGTGCGGACCTACGTCAGCCGACTAATGGCGACTCGCGGCCTCTCCCGTCATCGAATCAACGCAGCCAAACCTCCTCGGTCACGAGCTCCGTCCACCAAAGCTCTTTCGTTCGCCGTGATGACTGATCCCACCCGACGAACACCGACGCAGCAATGCCAAGTGAATTGTCTGCAGAAGCTGAGTCCTGGAATCGCCGAGGCGGTCGAGCTCGTCGAAACATTCGCAGCCCTGATCCGCAAGACATCTTGTTTGACTTGGCGAGAATGGCAAGCGAAAGCGTGGGACAGCCCATGTTCGGAGCTGCGGAGATTTGCCGAAGGACTCGAACGCGACCGAAATGCGGTTCAGGCCGCGTTCGACGAACCTTGGAGCAGTGGACCGGTCGAAGGGCACATCAACCGATTGAAGACGATCAAACGTCAAATGTACGGCCGAGCCGGCTTGGCACTCCTTCGAGCCCGAATGATCCGTGCCGGATGATCATGCCCTCCGGTTCACCAAGTTTGCCGAAGAGCCACTTTCCGGGCGTTTTTCACAACAACCTCAGGAATTCAATTGAAGTAGCTCTCAATCATTGATGAATTCACCCGCGAATGTCTCGTCCTCAAGGTGGCTCGAAGCGTCACCAGCGAGGATGTGATCGATACGCTGGCCGAGCTGTTCTTGATGCGAGGAGTGCCTCGTCACATTCGCAGTGACAACGGTCCTGAGTTCGTGGCTAACGAACTGCGGCGATGGCTCGAAAAACTGCGGATCGAAGCCTTGTGGCATGCCCCTATTTCACTGAACGATGAGAAGAAAACAGCAAATGTAGCTGATTGTGTCATGAGTGGATTACACACCACACTTGACGGTCTACAAGCTGTGCAAAAAGCGAAAACGGCCCGGATATTTGGTGTTTCTCCCTCCAAATATCGAGACTTTACACTATTCGCCTAATCGGAGCAGCTTGGCGATGCGGGAAAATATCTCGGATTTTCCGATTTTGCCTATTGCCCCTCCTTCCTCGAATGTTATCTTCGCTGTTCAGTAGTAAACGCCATCGCTGCCGGATTCGCGGCAGGCCAGATTTCTAGACCTACAACACGGGAAGCAAGATGATGAGGGCGATTCAACTGGCGGTGGCGTGCGTGGCGGTGCTTGTAACCACGGCAGGGCAGGTGCAAGCGGGGTTAATAACCATCGACTTTGACGACGGGACCGCCGGTAATCCGGTTGATGCCTTCTACAGCACCCTCGGTGTCACCTTCTCAAACGCCGAATTTACAAACAATTTTGGGTTAGCAGGGTCGTCGGGGAGCCTTGGCATTAGAGCTATTATCGGTGGTTTTGGACCTACCCCCACAGATCCAATTGTCGCCACTTTTGACTCGCCACAAAGCTTCGTTAGCATCACGGGAATTGACGTCGAGGAGAACGGAATTCGCATCAATGCGTTCGACGCACCGACAGGCGGTAATCTTGTGGATTTTGATGAATTCTTTGGGCCAGGCGCCGGAGTGGGAACTTTCGCAACGATCTCCACCACAACTCCAAGCATCTTTCGAGTGGAATTCTTTCAGCCACAAAACGTGGTGGGCGATGGTGTGCTGTTTGAAGATTTCAGTTTTCAAGCCAGTGATGTTTCTGCCGTTCCCGAACCGTCTTCCCTCGCCCTGTTCGGCATTGGTGCGTGTGTCGCTGGTCTCGGTGCCGCACGCCGTCGACGACGTGAAAAGCAGCAAGAGGCGACGCCCTAAGCTGACAGAAACGAAGGGCAACCAAAGCGGGCGACCATCATGGTCGTCCGTTTTCCGTTGGTACGATTGGAGACTTCGGCAGCACGGGACGTACCTGCGGCTTGGCCGGCCTCACCGCCTGCGTGAGCGACTTGCGTTGGGCCGGTTTCTTCGGTTTGGGCTGGGGCAATTTCGACAGCCCTTCCACGGCCTTGTCGTCGTTGAGCCACAACCCTTCCCGAATCGCCAGCCATTCTTGAAACGTCATCATCGTCATGCCTGTATTTACGCCGGTCGGTCACAAAAACGGACTAGGCCAGCCCCTCGAAACATGCCTACAACGGCCTCTAACGTGTTGCTGGTGCTGGCGTTTGTGGGAGAACGGTTTCTGGGCGGTCCACGGGGAAAAACCGGCTCACACACCTGGCTAATAACGGGCAGGACCGACGCCATCACGCTCTGGCGGTGGTGACGTGCGAGCGGCCACGATGGCGTCGGCTCCCGTTGGTCGTCTGTTGGTGGCTCGTCCGTCTGTTGGTCTTCATCCTGACGGGCTTCCGCATCGACGGCCAACTGTTCCTCGCTGGGCTGCCACCTTCACGCCTCAATGTAGTTTTCGCCAAACCATTCCCGCCGACATTCCTTCCACAACTCCCCTTTGGTCTTCACGAAGTAGCCACCAAACTGCCCTGACAGGTTCAGGCCCAGCCCCTTCTTGAACAGCAGAACCTCCCTTTCCCCCTCCTGCACGTCGGCGATATCCTTGACCGTATAGCGAGTGATGGCGGCCATCGACCGGATGTTCTCACAGTGGGCCAGTTCCGCCTTGTTTCCACTGGCCTTCTGCACGATCTTCCCCAACACGTCTGCCGGGTCATTCATGCTGGTCCTGATGAGCAGATGCAGATGGATCAGGTTGTTTCGTTCGATCTCCCGCACGAAGTAAACGGCCAGTTCCACCGCTCTCGTCTTGGCGAAATAGCGTGCTTTCCGTCGTAGTTTTTCATGGAAGTCCCGAAACTCTGGGATCGTGCGAACCTCGCTGAACTTGACTACCGCTTCATGCGTCGGCGGGGCGTGCCGATGGTTCATGTTCAGAATCCCACACTCCCTCACCGCCCAATTCTGCCGGGATTCGACGGATGCAGATGGGGTTCGGTTCTTGTGGTTCCCCCGAGGAAGTTCCCATCGTTGCCGGGGATGGGGTTGGTAATAACAAGGAACCTGTGGTTCTTTGTCCCCTCGTTCTTCAAATTGTTCGTTAGTCACCGCCTGCCAGACCATCTCCACCGCTCACGCACGTCCTTATCCACGCCTACGCCGGCCATCAGGCTTGCTCCCACGGGGCATGGTCAGGCAGAGAAGTCCGTAAAGAACCTTCGCCGTCAAGAAGGGCTGAAAGCGTCAAGCAAGAAACGGAAGAAATGTTGGTTGGGATATCGTGTTCGACCGGTCCAGCTCAGGGGGTCCTAGGTTGCCTTATAGAAAGTTGTGCCAGTCGCCAGCCGCACTTGCCGGTAACGGAAACCGATTGCGTGTATGGCATCGCTCCATAATGTCTTGGCCCGACCAATGGGGATTACCGGTTGCAATCCAGGAGTCCGGCGGCGGGTTACGGGGCATTTCCGGTCAACTGATTTTGGTGCGGTGGGTGATGCCGAGGTGTTCATAGCACGAACAAAAAGCGGGCAACCGTGAAAGTCGCCCGCTTGCTTTAATTGTTCGTTGTCTCTGTCAGCTTACGCCGCTACGTTTTGCTGTTTCTCACGGCGGCGACGG
This sequence comes from Thalassoroseus pseudoceratinae, assembly GCF_011634775.1. Taxonomy (NCBI): domain Bacteria; kingdom Pseudomonadati; phylum Planctomycetota; class Planctomycetia; order Planctomycetales; family Planctomycetaceae; genus Thalassoroseus; species Thalassoroseus pseudoceratinae. The sequence goes on along the minus strand of NZ_JAALXT010000011.1, from coordinate 70,370 downwards.
CGAGCGGCTCCGAAGCCTGTGGCACATGCGCCAATGCCGAACAGGGCCAAAGAGGAGGGTTCTGGCACGGCGGAGAGGCTGTGGTTGTCAATTGCGATGCCACCTGCAATGTCGATATTCGTGAACCAGGAATACCGAGGACCGCCAACTACCGTTGCAATCAGATCGCTGTTGTTGGTTCGGGTCTCCGTGAAAAGCAGGGTGCCGCTGGTGTCCCGAAGATTCAAGTCGCCGAAGAGTACTCCACCCTGTTCCCGAAAAGTATGCTCGAAAGTGTACCATCCACTATTGGCCACTACGAAATGATTGCCAGATTCCAGATCCTCATCCGGGTCGTTATCTGTATTGTTGCTTCCGCCAACAAGCAGGTCCCCGGTTGAGGTATCCTTCGTCACGTGGAAAATAAAATCCCGTCGATGACTTCCCGAAGAGTTATTCATTGCTGTTGAATAGTCGAACCCTTCTCCCAAAGCCCAGTTTATATCGAGGTAGATGTCGGTCGACACCGTCAAGCCCCCTGGCCACACGCTCGATGAATTACCGTCGAATTTGGAGTAAGGACCACTAGCAGTCTGCTTCACAATCGCATGATATCCGCCCGAGCTTGATGAAATGCCGCCGCTACCGCTGGCAACACGCTCAATGTCACCGACCCAACCATTACCCTGATCGAACCATCCGACAGTATCCGTCTCAAACCCCTGTGAATAGAGCGGAGCCGCGTCGAGTTGTTGCGTTGTCGCCAGGCCGATTGCGACGCTTGCGAACATCCAGCCCCCATAAAACGTTTTCCGCATTACTTCACTTCACCCCTTGTTGTGTAACTCAAGAACTCGGTACACCACCAATCCGCTATCAGCAGCGTCCGCTTCCGTACAAGAACGCTAGCATCTGTGGTAGGTTGGGTGCAATAGGCAAAACGAAATTTAAGTGAAAATTTACTACCTAAATGGAAATTTGAACCAGCGCACATGTGAAACGCTGAGTCGAAGTACGCTCTTACAGTCGATTCAGTGGTTTAGACGAATGTCAATAACTCATGCGAACCAGATGACACCAAGACGGCTCGATGGCATATTTCGATCATCAACTTCCGAAATTTGAAACCTCCTTGGAAATTAACGGTCGGAGATGCCTGAAGCTCGAGACGATGGGTGATAACGGCCAAAACTCATCCATACGGAAATCCTCGTCAAATCCTGGCAAACCGCGTGGTGCGAGCCGGAACAACACCACCGGGAAATCTCGACAATCCCAGTGAACAGGGTTGCATCTTCTCGGCGATCGTGTATCACTCTGGCATGAACAATTCTCTGCCGATCGTCTGCCAGTTGTTGCACAGTCTCACCGTGGGTGGGGCGGAGGTGTTGGCTGCACGGTTGGGGCGGTTTTTGCGGGAGCGGTATCGGTTTATCTTCGTTTGCCTGGATGACCTGGGGCCGCTGGGTGAGGAACTGCAAGCGGACGGGTTTCCCGTACGAACACTCGATCGAGGCGATGGGATCGACTGGTCGTGTGCTCGGCGGCTGTCACGGTTGCTCAAAGACGAGTCGGTCGATCTCGTGCATGCCCATCAATACACGCCGTTCGTGTATGCTGCCTTGGCCCGGCTACCTTTTGGCCGAAAGCCAATCGTGTTCACTGAACATGGCCGCTTTCATCCCGATACGCCAAGTCGCAAGCGGGCGGTTTTCAACAACGTCGTGCTTTCGCGAAGAGACCGAATCGCCGCGGTCGGGGAATCGGTTCGCGAGGCACTCGTCACCAACGAAGGTCTGCCACGTCGTCGAATCGAAGTCGTTTACAACGGGATCGACTTGACTCCCTTCGAGACGGAGTCGGCAAGTTCGAGTTCCGAGGTACGACGCGAGTTCGGCTTGACCGATCAAACGTTCTTGACTGGGCAAGTCGCACGTCTGGACTCGATCAAGGATCATCCGACCGCAGTGCGGACAATCGCAAAGTTGGTCGAAGCCGGAGAAGATGTGCATTTGCTGATCGTCGGCGAAGGCCCACATCGCCCAGCAATCGAAGCGGAAATTGCTCGGACCGGGATGGAAAAGCACGTCACTCTGGCCGGTCTGCGTCGAGACGTACCCCGATTGCTCGACGCTGTTGATGCTCTCATGCTAACGAGCGTCAGTGAAGGCATTCCTCTGACGATCATCGAGGCCATGGCAGCGGGGCGGCCGGTTGTCTGCACCGATGTGGGAGGGCTCTCAGAAGTCGTCACCGCCGGCGAAACCGGTTTCCTAGCACCGGCGGGCGACGAAACGGCGTTGGCCGACCGCCTAATTCGTTTGATTTCCAACCATGAACTTTGTCAACAAATCGGTACAGCCGGACGAGCGGTAGCCTTCGACAAATTTTCCGAAACAAGGATGGCGGAGGCCTATGCCAACCTCTACGATGAGTGCTTGAACCGGTTGTCCACTAAGTCGTAGTTCTCGGTTCGAATCAGTTGGAGCAACAGAAAACTGTGACGGTTAGCATCACCGTGGAGGACCAGATTCCTGCATCGTTTTCGGATCTCGCAACCGATCCGTCAGTTACTTCGGGCGTTGCGGTAGGACGAAATCACGACATGCGTTGGTTGCGGGTTTTGGCTGATGCTTTTGGGCATGAACCGTTTCTGCTGACTGCTTATCGAGATGACAGTGTGGTTGGGCATTTGCCGTTGTGCTGTGTTCGGTCGCTTTTGTTCGGTCGTTTTTTGGTCAGCTTGCCTTATTTGAATAGTGGGGGTGTCCACTCGGAATCGCCCGATGCGATGACGGCCCTCGTGGATGAGGCAGTGAGGTTGGCGGATCGACTTGACGTCAAATTCTTGGAACTACGACACGAGGAGCCGATCGAGCATCCGGCATTCACACAGCAGATGAGTGACAAAGTTCACATGCGACTGCCGCTGCCGGATTCGGCGGACGCGATGATGGACTCGCTCAAGAGCAAACGACGTAGCCAACTCAAAAATGGCTTGAAACGGGGCTTCTGCGCCGAGTGGGGAGGCATGGAACTGCTCGATGCGTTCTATGCTGTCTTCAGTCGTAATATGCGGGATCTTGGAACCCCCGTTTATGGACGAAAACTGTTTCGCTCGATTCTTCAGCAACTCGGTGATGATGCGGAATTCTGCTGTCTTCGTGATGGCGACAAACCGGTCGCTGCGGCTTTGCTATTGCATGAACGGGGCGTCAGTGAAGTTCCTAGTGCCAGCAGTTTGCGAGAGTACAATTCGACGAACGTAAACATGGCCATGTATTGGCATTTGTTGGAGCGTGCCATTGAACGCGGTTCGCGAATGTTCGATTTCGGTCGCAGCACGGTGGACGGGCCAACGTATCGGTTTAAGAAACAATGGGGAGCCGAGCCCAGCCAAGCCGTCTGGCAATATTATGTTCGCCGCGGGGAAATCAACGCAGCTCGCCCCGAGAACAAGAAATTCGGTTTGGCAGTCAAAGTCTGGAAACGTCTGCCGTTGGCGGTAGCCAATCGCATTGGCCCTCCGATCGTGCGAGGCATTCCGTGACGGACATGTCAACGACATCGCTTCCCCTGTTGGTTTTTGCCGACGATTGGGGGCGGCATCCCTCCAGTTGCCAGCACCTTGTGCGTCGTTTGTTGCCTCGCCAACGGGTTGGGTGGATTAACACTATCGGCATGCGGCCGCCGCGTCTGGATATGGCAACGGTTCGTCGCGGCGGAGAAAAAATCCGTCAGTGGTTGGTCCGCTCGGCAAGTGACGATGATGCCCAACCAAATTCGACCGCTAAACAGAATTGTCCAGAAAACCTAGATGTTCTCAATCCCCGCATGTGGCCTCGCTTCCGACGAGGATGGGAACGCCACTTGAACCGAAGGTTATTGAGCCCGCCTTTGCAGCGATGGATCGAAACGGTCGGTGGTTCGGCGATCGGGGTGACGACCCTACCAATTACCGCCGATTTGATGAAAACGCTTCCCGTTGATCGATGGGTGTATTACTGCGTGGATGACTTTTCAGTTTGGCCGGGACTAGATGGTGCAACGATGTTGCACATGGAGCGGCAAGTGATCGAACAGGCGGATATTTTGATCGCTGCCGGTCGAAATTTACGGGATCGGCTCGCGACACTTCGGCCCGACAAAGAAGTTCATTTGCTAACTCACGGTGTCGATCTCGAATTTTGGCAGAAGGCGACACCGCCAGATGTTCCTTTAGAGTTCCCATCGCCACATGTATTATTCTGGGGGCTGATCGATCAACGCCTCGACTTGGATTTTCTTCGCCAACTAGCAACTGACCTTGCACAAGGATCGATCCTGTTGGCTGGTCGAGAACAAAACCCGCACCCGGATCTGTTTGACATTCCGAGAGTTCACCGGCTAGGGCCACTACCATTGGAAAGCCTGCCAGAGTGGGCAGCGATAGCAGACGTACTCGTCATGCCCTATGCCGACCTTCCGGTTACGCGTGCGATGCAACCGCTCAAAATGCTGGAGTATCTGGCAACTGGTCGTCCGGCAGTTGTTCGAGACCTGCCTGCCTGCCAAGACTGGGCGGATTCGGCTGACTTGGCGACGACTCCCGAGGAGTTTTCACAGAAAGTCCGGCAGCGGATTGTTGAGGATCTGCCATTCGATCAAGCCGCAGCCCGTCGAGCACGATTGCCCCAAGAATCTTGGGACGCAAAAGCCGAACAGTTTTATCAACTTCTCACTGCCGACAGACGCACGTAGACGGAACGGCCAGGGAGTAAATTCTGATGACCGATGATTTGGTTCCGCCTGTGGTCCTGCATACCCGCGTGGTGACTGGCACTGGCGGCGGACCGGAAAAGACGATTCTGAACTCGCCACGTTTCCTGAAACAACATGGATATCATGGTCTCTGCGCGTTTATGCATCCGCCAGACGATCCTGGTTTCGAGGAAATCCGCCAACGGGGAATGGCCGCCGAGACCGAGGTGATCTCCATTCCCGATCGCGGTGCGACTGATTGGCGTTCTATCAAGCAAATGCTAAGGCTATGCCGTCGGTTGGGGGTGACGATCTGGCATGGTCACGACTACAAAAGCAACTGTCTCGGCCTGTTGCTGAGACGATTTCACCGAATGCATTTGGTTTCCACGGTACATGGGTGGGTCGATATGACGGGGCGAATGCCGCTCTACAGCCGGATTGACCGCTGGGCTTTGAAGCGTTATCAGCAAGTCATTGCGGTATCACCCGATTTGCTGGAGCGTTGCGCCGAAGCTGGGGTCCGGCGTGACCGGCTGACATTGATCGAAAACGCCATTGATTGTGAACAGTATCGCCGATCCATGTCTCTCGAAGACGCGAAGAGAAAAATTGGCGTTTCGCCAGAGCGGATTCTGATCGGCGCGGTTGGCCGATTGAATCCAGAGAAGGGGTTCAACAACCTCATTGAAGCCGTTTCCCAGGTGCGCGCGGAGGGGCATGACGTAGAATTAGTGATCGCAGGTGAAGGGAGTGAGCGAAACCATTTGGAGACGCTCATTGCCAGCCAACCGGAACCCGACCGCTTTCGTTTACTCGGGCATTGCTCAAACGTGATTGATCTCTATCACGCAATGGACGTTTATGCCCTCAGCAGTTTGCGAGAAGGTCTACCGAACGTACTACTCGAAGCGATGGCGATGAGTGTTCCCGTCGTAGCCACGCGAATTGCCGGCGTCCCAAAGCTCATCGAAGACGGCGTCAACGGCATATTAGTCGAACCGGGGAACAAAGAGGAACTTGCGGCAGCCCTGACCAACCTCATTGACGGTGTTACGATGCGAAATCAACTAGCGACAGCCGGTCGTGAGGTCATTGAAAATCGATATTCGTTTACCAATCGCATGCAGGCGATGGTGAACCTCTACAACAATCCTTAGATGAGCCTCGTCAGGGACAGCGTTGTCCATTCCAAATCGAGACTAGTACGGCTGCACTCAGAAACAAGACAGTCACCCAACGTGACTTGTGTAACCAAGAAACGTTGGCATGCCGCGGCGATAGCAGCGGAGAGTGAGCGACCCAGCCAACCATCACGATGTGAGCGAGCGCGACGCCAACCATTCCCGCGATTACATCGGTGGCATCGACATAACGTGACCGGACTAGCAACTGCAGCATCTCCAAACCCACAGCGAATCCGCTACCCAGCAAGATCGTGCCCCGAAAAGAACGCACTGGTTTTTGCGGCGACGTCCACACTGTAGCTGCAAAAAGTCCGATCGGGAAAAACAGAAGGCTGTGCATAAGCATCGCCTTCCATTCTGCCCCAGAGCCTGTGAAGGGTATCAGAATAACAGCTCCGCTATTGAATTTGTGATAAAGCTCGACGGGATGAATTGTGAGGTCCAGCGGCAACGTCGACCAGATCACAAAGCCGACGACATACAGGGTCAAAAAGATGTCTATGGGTTCCGGTTTCCGTACGTGCGGGAGCAACTGCCGTAACCGTGAGACACTCCAGCGTCCAATCATGAACCACAGGAAGACCCCCGTGACGTTGCCACAAAATTGAGCAAAGACGTCATCCTGCGAACTAAAACGGGAAGGAACCCAAAGCTGCCCAAATTCGACCAAGACTCCTAGGAAAATTCCTCCTACCAGTGTTCCCAATGCCATAAGGACCTCTCGCGGCAACGATCGTCGTTGCCAAGTACCAATCGCCATCCATAGAAATCCGAATGGAACAAGGAGAAGGAAATTGCTGGCCCAATCCACCCGTCGATTCGCTTGGAACGTTAAGGGGAGTGATCGAAATTGCTCGACAGCCTCTGCAAGAGACAGGTCGGTTCGCCAAGTCGCAGGCGTGAACGATCCATAGATGATCAAGCCAGTCCAAAGTGTTGCCAGTGCATAGAAGTGAAACAAATATGGCACGGTCCTGCCAGCCATTGACGAATCGAAAATAGTAAGGGCAGTGGAATCGTTGCCGACGCGGCGGGCTCGTCGATCGACTAACAAGAAGAGAATCAATACCGCAATAACAAAACCAGTCTGGATTCGCGTCCTCATGCGTTTCTCGTCGAGCTGTTTTGAGGCAGCTCGACGCATTTCATCGCGTGTACGGCCAAGTTGAAGTTTTCCTGATTCGGGATCGCGAAACTCTGGATCTTGCCCATAGACTCCGCCTTGCTCCTCCACCGGCAGACCTTGTGGTTGACTACATTGCGGACTGTCGATGCGGTACCAAAAGTTCTCAGCTATCTGGAACGACTCCGCATCGGTTTCTGCCCCTACGTTGACAAAGAAACTCAGTTCTTCTCCACGCCAAGCGATTACATTCCCAACGAAGCGACCGTTGCGGGAAGGAACGAATCCTTCAGAGCGAGTTTCTTGTAGGATTCGGAATACCCAGTGTGTGGGCCGAAATATCGTATTGTTGTTGACTAGAGCTCCATCGACATTGACGAACGCAAACGGTGCGGCTGAACCGACGATGGTGCATCCAGTGATTGTGACGTCCTTGGCCTCGAAACCTTGTGGTTCAGGCCGAAAGAATTTCAGGCCTGTTTTACCACCAATGTTAAGGCTTCGATCGGTCACCCGTTCGAATCGGCAGTTTTGCACTAGAATATCCCGACTTCCGCCCTTCGCTTGGAAACCAACGCGACCAACGTTCTTCCCGTCGAGGAAGCAATCTTCGACTTTTCCATCTCGGCAACCGACTAGGTCAATGGCTTGACCGTCCTGGGACCACCCGTCCACGGTAAGTTTTTCAATGACGAAATCGGATACCCCGGACATTTTTAGGCCGTCCTGATTACCGCCTTTCCCCACTTCGCGGATGACAAGATTTCGTAGCTTGACGTGATGAGCCGAGAAATCATTTCGACCGCTATCGTCAATATTGAGCCCGTTTGAATTGGCCCCCTCAAAGATCAGATTTCGCAACTCGATGTGTTGGGGCGACTGCAATTTCAGGCACTCATTTCCGCCACGAATGATGGGTGGCTGGGAGGGATCAACCGCGGCAATGACGATTGGTTGGAAGGCCGTCCCATGGGGTCCCGAGATATACATATTTCCTCGGTAAGTTCCCGGCATAATCAATATGTGATCACCGGGCCGGGCCTTCTTCAATGCTGATTGCAACTGACCGCTGCTTCGAACTAGACGCGGTCTCGCCAGACTCACGTCAGTGCCGGCTAAAACAGACGTCAATGCCAAGCAAATTGCCGTCGCTCTCATTCTGTGTTGCATTCGAGTCTTTCAAATTTCATCGGCAGTCAGTTGTGTATCTCGGACGACGCCACCAATTCAAAAGTCACCGGTTTCCGAGAGAGATTGTCCCGCCACTACGATAGTGGTGTCGATTGGCCGCGCCGAGGGGTAAGACGACTTGACTGGTAGAAAACTGGATGCCTCTTCTGTTTCAGCTGGTAGTTTCAGGTTCGGCAGCATGTCTAGTGTTCGTATATGCTCGAAGCTCCGAGTTCCTCGTAGATTGTCGCCGTGTGTTTTGGGCTCGAAAAATGCGACAGACTATGTCTCTTCCAACTGGCAAATTCGATCAACTCAAAGCTGTAGTGGAACGCAGGAGGCGATCTGGGCAAGTTGTCAATTTGACTCCAATGTGTCGAGATTAATCTACCCCAATAACACCTCGCGGACGAGCGGAAAATCCTCCCGAATCGCCTCCCAAATCGGGCGTGAGGGTATCTCGAAAGGTATCTCGCGAGACCGCTAAAAAGATATCTCGAAAAACGGAACATAAACTGTTATAAAACAACAGGTTACGAAGTACTCATTTATCCCTTTATGGTCCGAAATCGGTGTTCGCAATGCAGAGGTCGTGGGTTCGAATCCCATCGTCTCCAACCCCCAAAACGTTTGATAACAACGACTTAAAGCGGCTCCTCGGTGAGCCGCTTTTCTTATCTACTGCGGTGAACCACTTGGTGAGCCACTAAACGTCGCGATGGCAGGTAATCCCGCTGCCTGCAACTCATTCCATTCAAGCTATTGCAATCCCCCCTCGAAGCCTCCGAGTTGTTGGATGCGTCGGTCTTCAATCTGGCTTGACCCACTGCCAACAAATTGTTCGGAAGGGAATCACTTTGGGGAAGTTCGTCCTCGCATAATCTTTCCCCGTCGTGACAATTTCAAAACCAACTGATGCGAGTCATACTGCCGACTACGCAGCATTCCAGTAGATGAGATAGTGGTTGCCAAGTTCGCTGATCCAACGTCGGATGTGGTCATGGTCAATGACTTCGCCGGAAGTCGCGTTGAACAGTTTTTGCTGGCCCGATTATATGAAGGATCAACGGTAGATCGAAGATCATGCATTTACGAAAGTGAAGACGATTTCTTCCGTTCGTGCCTGAAATCCTGCCTTTGGCAGGTCCGCTGGACGTACGCGATCGATCATTTGAACTCAGTCATGGAAGTCGCGCCATTCTTGATTTGAAAGAATACGTGGAGTGTTCTCGTCCAAGCATTTTCCGGTGAGCGTTTGGAGACGGAGGAGAATTTCCTGATTCGACTCATTGGACGCGTCGGGGAGGGCAAAGATTCGAACGGATGAATCTGGCAGAACCGTTGCCAGGAGTTCAGAATTCGGGCTTATGGAAAGTGACGACATTGGGGCGAAATGTGGGAAAGAGGGCCCCACCCGCATTCCAGTTTCCAGATCGATCAGCGTGGCTTTGCCATCTCCAGCCACGCCGACGACCATTGCCCCTTCGCGATCGAGCCGAACTTCTTGCTTTCCCGGATGGCCGCCAAAAAAGGAAGGCAAACCCTTGCCAGTTGCTAGTTCCATTGACTGGATTTCGCCTTGTTGGCTGATGAGTGTCAACACATTATTGCCATCGATTCCACAGTCGACAACATCCGAAAGCGGGCAATCAAATTCGCGAACCTGTTGGCGGGAGCGAAGGTCCCAAATTCGAATGCGTATATCCGAACAGACGGCAGCGAGTCGCGTGCCGTCCGTTGTCACACAAGCGGATATCACGGTCGCTGGGAAGCAGACGATCCCGATTTGCTCTACTCTAGGGATCGAGAACACGATTCCACATTCATCACCGAAAACAATTGCCGTCCGGTTGTCTCGCGAGAGGCAAAGTACGGACGTTCTCTCAAAAGGTAGTTTTGCCGATTCTTGAAGTTCTAGTTGCGGAGACATTCGCCAGATCTGAAAGTCGTCGTCGCAACACAAGAGGAGCGATCCACGATTTGAGGTGATGATCCCCTTATCCACTTTCGTCGGCACTTCGAGTTCGTCGACGAGTGAACCAACGAACCCATTCCACACACGAATTTGTTGTGGTCCAGTCCAATTCTTTCCAATGAGCGTTACGCACGTGCCATCGTCTGCAACGGCGACTCCTAAGGGCGTTGACGAATGTGGAAGTGTCGGATGCATTCGCTGGTTAACCGGCCATGCCCAGCATTTCAAAACTCCGGACTCGCTAATGGCATAAACCCCCTGACTATCCGGGCGAAACCCGGCGTGGATAACGCGGGATGAGAATTCCAAGGGCTGGCCAACTGGGGTCAACGTGCTTCGATTCCAGATTCGAACAGTGCCGTCGTAGCTGCCCGTCAGGAGATAGCGATCCGAAGGGTGAACGTCGACTGCCGACACATGTCCAGAATGTTGTACAGAATTTGTAGCCAACTCAGGAGACTTCAAGTTCCGAAGGATCGCTCGGTTGGCATGGGCCGCGAAAAAGAACGCTTCATCGGGAGTGAGTTGAGCGGCGCGAGTCTGTTCCGCTGACGATGGAAGGGTTCGATTTTGGTTCTGCGCTGATTGAAAGGCCCAGAGTTCTCGTTGGGAACCTCGCCAAACGTAAACGGTGTCTCCAGCATTAGCGAAGCATCCTCCATAGGGTCTTTGATCCCGGGACACGGGTTTGTCAGCAACTCGTTGGAGTGGATCGAGGCTCCATATACTGAGTCCTTCATGTATGGTCGTTAACAGCAGGGACTCTCCATCATCACTACACTCAAGACGGCGAACAGACTCGGCCTCGGAAAAATTCTGACGTTCGAACTCTCGTGATTCAAAACGCCATTTTATCGCGATTCCGTCGGCTGTCGTCATAAATAAGAGGGGCTCATTCCCGACGAAATCCATACCCGTGATGTGTGCTTCAAGACGCTTTTGGGCAACGGGTCGAATTGTTCCTGTAAGGCTCCGAACGGTCACATTGTCGATGTCTGCGACTGCGAGATAGCCGTCGTTAGTGGTAACAAACCGGGGGGACTCCAGCGGAGCGTTGGAAATTGTGACAAAATCCGTCAGCGGGGCGAGTTCACGTTCCCAGACGTTTAGATTCCGGCGAATTAATTCCTCCAGCCGCGTACCGCTTTCTACGAATTCAAGGGCTTTTGCATACCACAGCATTCCATCAGCGGTTTGCCCAAGTTCAAGTTTCAGAAGTCCCTTACTCACAATGCTGTTGGTTGCCAGTGACTTAGCCTTTTGCCTCTCCAACTCAGTTTGAGCCCGTTCACGAACCAATTCCTCTTGAATTGCTATCCGTTTCGGTGGAGGACGGTGCCGATCCGAACGGATGATTAGCGATACTGCGGCTCCCAAACCAATGACTAAAATTGCCGCCCAATATCGGCGAATCAAGCCGTGCAGACAAAGCCTGATACTCTGGAACTTCCATGGGGTGATCCTCTTCCCTCGAAGGAATCGGTCTAAGTCGTCCGCAAGTTCTCGAGCGGTTTGGTAGCGGTGCGCGGACGATTTTGCCAAACACCTTCGTACAATCGTTTCTAGGTCGTTGGGAACTCCCGTTCTTCGATTACACAACCTGATCGGCTCGACCGTGAGTATCTGCTCGATCAGACGTTCTCGATCACTTTCCGGAAACAGAGGCGCCAATGCAAGGAGTTCGTAAATTGTGGCGCCTAGCGAATAGATATCTGTTCGCTGATCGATTCGGCGGCGTCCAGCGCGAAGTTGTTCCGGACTCATATAACGGAGGGTTCCGATAACATCACAAGTTCCCGTCACGCTCGCTTCGTCAACGATTCGCGCAAGACCAAGATCGGTGATTCGGATTCGCCCTTCCCGATCTAGTATTAGGTTAGACGGCTTAATGTCCCGGTGAATTACACCATTGTCATGAATGTATTCGAGAGCAGGTATTTGCCTCGAGGTCGCGGTTGTTCGATCATTCCGTGGTGACAGCAAAACGATTGTTTATTTGATGGCCGCTACGAACCAACGACAAGCCCCCTGAGAAAACAATATCGGTTCTATGAAAACGTCCTTCAAAGGACAAACAGAACATCTGCCACATATCACAGCGATGATTGATGCATTGTTTTCTATGATGATACAGTACAACGACGATTCCGATGTCTCGTTTGACGAAAAGTTCCATCAACTGCTGCGAAGAATCGACGCTGCCTCACGTGACTGTCTCTCAACCGAGCGGAGAACACTCATGAAATATTGCTTCGAAAAGACGGCACCGGAGCTGGATACCAGCAACATCCACTGGCGAGGCCGGCACAAACCGCTGGGATATGCCGGCGACTTCCTAAGTATTAATCTGACCTAACAAAAGGCGACGGATTCACTTGGACGAGGCCCCGTCGTGATCATCCATGTTCGAACTTTGCTTGAGTTTCGTGAAATGTATGGTGTTGCCCACTCGCGTTAACGTGAAGTTTTCATGTGTGATCGCTGAGCAGCTTCAACATGCTCTGTGAATGTTTGGTAGGATTTCGACAATATGCCTTTGTTCTCGGAAACCGTTTCTATAAATTCTAGGGATCGCTTGATGACTTCCGGTGTCACATTCATATGACCTTCTGCTGCATAATGATGGAATACAAAGGGAGCATTCTTGGCTTTTAGCTCCTCGACCATCGAAAGGGCATTTTCAATTGGAACCGATTTGTCGTTGTCGGCGTGAAAGATGATTAATGGCCGCATGTCCTGATTGACGTGCTTTATGGGAGATGCGTATTCCCTGGCTTCCATTGAGGGTTGGTAATTGGGTGTCCACAAATCTCCCCAGGGACAGGTTGTCAGATCAAGGGCACCTGAGACGCAAATCGCCGCACAAATGTCGTTTCGTGCTTCTTCCCAGCCACCGGTCTTTCTGTATTTTCCATTACCAAGTGTCGCCGCCAGCGAGACCATGTGACCGCCAGCAGACTGGCCAATCAGAAAGATTCGATCTTCGTCGATGTGATACTGATCGGCGTGGGCATGCAGATAGCGGATAGCACACTGCACATCCTGATAACAGGCAGGTGGAGGCGAACAGCCCCGTAGACGATAATCGATTGTCATTGCAAAAAAACCGAGATCGGCCCACTGTGCAACGTCAATCGCACCATAGATATTTTTGTTCCCGGCTTTCCAGCGACCTCCGTGCAAGGAAATGATTGCGGGCTTCTTGTTGTCAGTGCGTGGATTGGCGAAATCTGCTATTAACGCGGCTCCATGGACCCAGCCATAAACGATATTACGCTGTACAGAGACTGTCCTCGAATCAGTTGCCGCCTGATTGTCATTCTCTGCACTGGAAATTCTTGTAATGCTCAGTACAAGAAATAGTCCGAGACTATACTTTGTCATTATAACGTGTTCCTATCGAATATGAATAAGATGGCTATTGTTGAGTTGCGAATCGTTCGGGTCTGATACGACTTCGGGACGCTTCTTCGATGATTCATTCCAGATTGAACGTTAGTACGTTCGGACTATCCCGAGATACAACGGCCGTAAAACCGCTAGTTGATATGCTTTGATATTTCGAAGGAACGACAAAAAGCGAAAAACTCGACGCTTCATCGCGGGGTGCAGCGGTTGTCCCTGGCGCTGGCGGTTCTGGAGGGCTGACTGCGACTCCATAATCTCCGATTGGAACGTTTTTGATCAGGAATTTGCCGTCCGCGTCGAGTGATGCGTAAGCAGAGAAACCCGATTCAGCCGATTCCAGCAAGACAATGCCGGTTGTTAGCGGAGCCCCACTTAGCGTGATGGTTCCCTTAACCGGAGCCATTTGGATTCCTTGATCTCCCTGAGAACACCCTGGTAGAGCATGCAATGACACCAGGGCGACTCCCATGAATAAAGTACGTGATGACAGAGATGACAGCATGAAAAAGTCTCCTAGATACAAAAAGGATACTATGAGAATCTCATAGTTCTCTGATAAGCATTGTTCAGTCTAATACTCTGTTACGATCTCGCCATCATCCTTAGCACCTAAACGCAACAAAGTCTGGAAGTCGATATTTTCTGAGATAAATCTCACGCTGCCATCTGTTAAGCAGGCCTGGATTCCGCCTGGATGTCTTGAATTTAGCACGGTATTTCCATCATAGGGGTTGTTCGAACCCACGGAAGCGGTTGGAGAATTAATCTGATAGCGAATCGTGGTCATGCCACTTGTGAAAGCCCACCAGACAGCGTTCGGAGCGGTTGTATAACTATTCCAGCCCCACCATCCACCAAAATAATTGGCTCGTCTATCAACCCCTTCCAGTGGTGCTGATTGCTCACCAACAATGATGACATTCGATGTTCCATCAGCACAATCTGCCATCCTGAATGTCTGATATGGGACCAGCATGCCATTGTTACAGAAGATCCCACCGTATTGTTTTTGAGACGAGCAGACCCCAGAACGCCCACCTGGATCTGGAGTGGAGCCCATGATACCAACGTAGTCATGAGTCTGTCCGTGATCGTAGTTGTTCAATCCAGCTGTGTTCGCATTCGTTCCCAGTTCGCTCGATGGGCAATTGTAAGCCGGTGCAGCATAGCCTTTGAGCACAGAATTGGCTCCCACTCCATACCCCCCGGAACCTGATCCATTGTATGAAGCAAAGCCACCTGCGGCACCGGCTCCCCAGGAATCTGTGACTTCTAGACATGCTGTGTCAATCTGATTGGCGATTGCGGTTTGTTCCATGTAGGCCAGCAACGCAATTCTCCAGTTCGGACGCGTGTAAAGCGCTTGTCCTCCAATCGGAAACGTACTGTAAGCTGAGTGATAGTTGTGCAATGCCAAGCCAATCTGCTTGAGATTGTTCGAACACTGTATTCGTCGTGCGGCTTCCCTGGCTTGTTGAACCGCTGGGAGCAGTAAACCAATTAGTACAGCGATAATAGAGATCACAACTAACAGTTCAATTAGGGTGAAACCATTCTTTACTGATCGGCATGACGGCCACTTTTTTCGCCAGACAAAAGAAACGTGGTACATCAATCAATCCTTTCCGTTAGAGTACAGGAGAATTGTCCAAGGGACTTACGTCATGTTTCCGTACAACGATCAATTCAGGACGGATTGTCGTCACACCAGTCTCATGAATTGAATATCCTACAGAAATCGCGGTCATCAATTGTCTTCATCAGAAATCCCCGGTGGTGATACCCGATCGATGCGGAACCAGTCGAAGTTGCCTAGGCGTCCACTGGAATGATTGGCTTCCATAACGATCCTGAGCACCTGCCTTCCAGCCGGAAGTAAGATCGGCTCGGACTGAACGGTGCCATACCAATCCTCGAATTTTGCCTCTTCCAGAGGCGCCTGGGGCATGTCGAATGAACTGGTTACTACAAAAGGAGCACCAGGTTCGCCAATTTCAAAGCGGAACTTGCCACCTTTGAGTTTTGAACCGGCTCGAGCAGAAACCGTATACCGTCCTGGTTCTTCGATGTTGATGGTATAAGTCAACCATTCACCGGCGCGAACGACGGAGACGTTCGTGTGTGTCTCCTCTTTGAAGACATACTGTTTTAATTCAACACTCTCATTTCGGCGATAAACGTTCGATAGCGAATCTGCGGTCGTGTCGTAGTAGGCGACGTCTTGTCCGCCCAAATCGAAATCTTCCGCCTCGATTTTTTCACCGACTGTGAACGGTCGCCCTTGAAATGGTTTTGAGAGCCGACGTGTTTCTGTGTAGGCAGGAAGTGTGTTGACTGCTTCGTCATCGGAGACCAGAACCCGTAGTTGATCGCTCTCTCCTCCGGCAGTGCTTCGAACCGTCAGCGTCTTCCGGTCACTGCTGAGCCGAACCCAGTCGTTAGGGGCAGGAGATTCGTGTGTGTAGTGAATGTTCCATAGCCCGGTCATGCCTCGCATCCCGTAGGCAGGGGTGATGTTTGCTGAGAAGTCGTCTCCTTCCAACTGTCTGAAATTGGGTTTAGGAAGGTACTCGGTTCTTGGGGAGGCGAGCCAAGGATCGCTCTGCGAGAGCTGATCTCCACGGGCAATTACCGCGATAATCGGGCGATCGAAGGTAACGGAACCCTCGACCGTCACCGGAGATTGATTATTGGTTGAGCCCACAGGATCAAAATGGACGAGATAGCTTTCCACGTGCAGCCCCTCAGGCAACCAGGAAATGCGATCGTTAAAAGTTGTGTAGAGTCCCGGTTCGGTGAATGTGACGGCGAGTGGCTGGTTTAGAGTATGCTGTCTCTCGGCGAAGAGGAGTTGCGTCTCGCTGGATTCGGTCTCTCCTTCGGCAACACTGCTGGGGGCAGGGTGAGTGAATCGCATGCCTCCGGTTGTTTGGGCAATCCGGTTGTTGAGTTGCCAAGCTTTAGAAAAACGCTTGGGATTGAAAGCGATGCTTCGCACGATTGGACCGACCATATCAAATCCATTCGCCTGGCCCGTTCCTAGAGTGATCGAACTCTGATCGCTGCTTGCCTCGACAAAACGTGGTCGTACCTCGACCGATCCCTTAAATACGTGAACTTCGGATTCACCTTGAGAGTTCGTCGACAAACCGAATTCTGTGCCAAGGTCGATCAACCGAATCGCGGGAGTGTCAATGGTAAAACCCGAGTCCTCCGCGGAGACTTTAGCGACAAGCTGGCCGTTGCGGAGAAACTTCGAGCCATCTTCGCAAAACTCGAATTCCGCCGGAGCTTCCAAAGCGACTTCCGTTCCCCAGGGAAAAAGTAGCTTGGCGACACCTTCTTCGAGAAGATATCGACCAACATGCAAGTCATCTCCCTCTTCAATGGTCACAGCTTCATCGTTCAATCGCCAGACACAATCCGATGAGCGAATGACCCGAGCCAGATTCTGTTGGTATCTAGGGCCTGCCGGAGGGCTTGCAGTCAAGAAATGCCAACTCAAGAACACGAAAATCAGACACGCCACAACTATACATGACCAGAGTATCCTACGATGATTTCGCGCGACGATCTGAATACTTTCCGTAAAAGATGTCTGCTGATGATGAGTCTCACCAGATCGATTGTTCAATTCGTCAAGGAGCGTCAGAAGCTCGTTTTGCCGCTCCTTCGACTCTGTCCCCAGAATCCTGCTCAATGTCGTTCTGATACCCTGCCGTGATTTTCGTCCTGCGGATACCTCCTCCAAATGTCGACGATGAATCAGAATTGCATCGTGAACATAGACAAGATAAGCCCCACGGGCTTCTTCGGAACGCTGAACCAATTGATCGAGTCGCTCGCACTGGGCATTGGTGGCATCTCCAGCCAGGATCAAGTCGACCAGGGGGCCAACCTCTTCTGCGAAATTGCTAGCTGTAAACTGAGATGGTCTCATTGATCCTCCATCGGCCGAATTGCACTTTCGACACACTTCTTTAAAGAGCGACGTAAACGAGAGAGGGACTGATAAAGAGACGAAACTGTACGCTCTAATTTGCAGGCAATTTCCTCAACCGTGCTATCACCGCTATAGAAATCGCCCAGTAACTGTTGATGGCCTGGGTCTAGCTGCTCCATGCAGTGTTCCAGGGCTTCCAGCCTTAACTTCAACTGATCGGACTTAGATTCGTAGGCGGCCGAAACACTCTCTATGAACGAATCACTAAATCTGAGTCGGTCGCGTTGACCATCGTTCCGATAAGTCAGAACCTGGTAGTAAGCAAACCGACAGGCCCAAGGGAATACATTCTTTGACTCGTCCCACTCCTCAAGCCGTTCCAGCAGTCGCAAATACGTCTCTTGCAAGATCTCTTCTGCAGCTTTCCAGTCCAACACTAGGGAGAGTACATAGGAATGCAACTGTCGTTCATGTGAGACAAGCTCACGCGTAAATCTCTCTCGTCGAGCACGGGTCATCTCCAGTTTGTGCTCTTCCGTATGCTCATTCTGCATTTGCCAGTAGTCCTCGGCCATGGTTGTAATAAGCCATGTTAGATGGCTGCTGTTCCACAGTGTTTTCAGTGAATACTATGAATAGGCAGGGAGCCAGAATACTTGACATTAATTTTTCGTGAATGATGCCACAGTCTCGAACCCAAGGGCCAGTGGTGACTTTGGGGGATATGGATCGAGGAGTGAGTGTTGCGATTGGGTTGGTGATTGTCGATGTGCTCTCGGCTCTGAACTCCGAGGCGTTTCAACTGGCGTTCACGCAGTGGCTCGCCATGGATGGCAAAACGCTTCGCCGCAGTCATGACCGGACCGCGGGACTCGGAGCGTTGCACTCAGTCAGCGTGTGGGCGACGGAGTTCGGCCTTTCGTCGGGGCAAGTCGCCACTGATGAGAAATCCAATGAAATCACCGCGATTCCCCAGCTATTGAGACAGGTCGACATCGCCGGGGCCATCATCACCATCGACGCGATGGGCACTCAAACAGCAATCGCCCGGCAGATTACAGAGTCCGGTGGCGACTTTGTGTTGGCACTCAAAGGCAATCACGAGACTCTATTTGAAGGCGTGAAAGCCAAGATCGATCTGCAGACGGAACCGGATTTTGCTGAGGTCTCCCCCCGGTGTCAGATCACGAAAGAGCCCCGGCATGACCGAGAGGAAACACGCGTGGTCGTGCAGTTGCCCGCTCCCGAGACGCTGCCGGGACTGAGTCGTTGGCGGGGTTTGAAGACCATCGGCTTAGCGACACGATTCTGCGTTCAAAGCGGGCACGAGACGACCGAAGAGCGTTGTTCTATCAGCAGTTTGCCGATGGGCGTGAAGCGGTTTGCTTGAGCCGTTCGTTGCCATTGGAGTTTGAATGTGATCTATCACGAGGACGAATCCCGACTCCGCGCAAAACACCTGCGAGAGAACTTTGCTTGGCTGAGGCGGTTCACATTATCGTTGTTAAAGCAGCATCCCGCCAAGCTCAGCCTCTCCATGAAACACCAAAGCTGCGGCTGGAGTACAGATTTCTTAATGCAAGTCCTAACAACGTCAATCACTTAGTACGCGCTGGCCTGTTGCCTCAACGGAGCTGCTTGACCAGTGATAACGTAATCCCAATGACTAAGACGACGAGCCTCCACTCACTTGCGAGTACCGACTCGAAAATGTTGAAGAGGACATCATGGACGTCGAGGAACTAATCGTAGGTCATGGCGAGCCCTTCAAGTTTGGCGACTTCCCGATGCCAAAGTGCATGGCGAAGAAAGCGACAGCCGCCCGACGATCAGGCTCGTATTTCGGTTTTGTTCGAGTGAGTGTTGACAATGCTTTCTCTCGGAGGATTTCATGCCCGAGAGCGGTTGCCCCACAGCAGCAAGAATCTGTAAAGAAAAAGCAGACATCTGGAATACGTGTCGAGTCCTTCGCCATAAAATCATCGACAACTAGCAGGTGATCAGAGTGTGAGTGAAAGGCGGAGAGATGGAGACAGACAAGGTTCAGATGAGTACAGAACAATGGAACGCCATCGCAAAAGGGTACGCCCGGTTGCGGGAACCTCTAACGTTGCCGTATGGCCTTGACACCTTGGCGGCAATTCGAATTGCACCGGGTGAGAGGTTGCTCGACGTTGCTTGCGGCACTGGTGCAGTTGCACTCGCAGCGGCACGTCAAGGGACTGAGGTTCTTGCGGTCGATTGGTCACCCGGAATGGTTGACTTCCTTTCCGCACGAGCATTCGAGGAGAGGGTGGAGAACCTTACCGCACGGGTGATGGATGGTCAGAACTTGGAACTGCCAACGTCGCACTTCGACGCCGCTTGTTCTGTATTTGGGATTATGTTCTTTCCAGATTACCGAGCCGGTCTCAGTGAACTTTTACGAGTTCTCAAACCCGGAGGGCGGGTTGGATTGGCAGTGTGGGGAACTCCGTCTCGAATGGAACATCTTGCAATATGGGAACGAGCGGTCCACACAATCCAAACTCAAGCGCCGAACTTTCCTCGCCCAAACGCTTGGGTGCAATTGGACTCACAAGAGAAGTTGCATCAAGAGATGCAAAGGGCTGGGTTTCGGGACGTCTCCGTAACACCAGTCGTGCATGAGTGGGAAGTTCCGTCGCCACAATGGTTCATCGAAAACGCCGACAGCAGTCAGTCAATTTCGGAGCACTTTGGACTGGACTGTCCTGATCAGTTGCTCCAAGTGATACAGCGGCAACTCCGTCAAAAGTATGGAGATCGTCCATTTACACTGACTGCTCACGCTCACATTGGCATCGCTACGAAATGAAAAGCAAGAGGAGAGATCAATGATGTTGCCCACTGAGGTAAGTCGTCGGGAAGCGATCACTCTGATCGCAAGTACGTTGGGACTGCTCATTACTGATGTCAAGGTTGACGCAGAGGAATTGAATATGCCCGTCCCCAAGTTCGACTACGATGTCGTGATCGTCGGTGGTGGTCCATCTGGTTTGAGTGCAGCTTTGGTACTGGGGCGGTCCTGCCGTAAAGTTTTGGTCTGCGACGAGGGCACTCCTCGGAATCACAAATCACACGCCGTCCACGGCTACTTCTCACGAGACGGCATTAGCCCTGAAGGACTTCTCAAGATTGGTCGTGAGCAACTCAAGCCGTATGCCGTCGAGTGGCGTGGAGTACGAGTCACGAATGCAGAAAAGCTCGATGACGGGTTTCGGGTAGACATCGGTGATGGCAAATCTGTCGTTGCCCGCAAGTTGATCTTGGCAACCGGCGTCAAAGACAAACTTCCAGAAATTGACGGACTGCCCAAGCTCTGGGGAACGAGCGTACGTCATTGTCCTTACTGTCACGGTTGGGAGGTCCGGGGAAAGCCTTGGGCATTTCTTGATCGTGGAGAGCAAGCTGTTGATTGGGGACTTGAACTGTTGGGCTGGACACCAAATCTGACCCTCTGTTCAAACGGTCCTGCCGGATTGAGCGATGCCGGGCATCGCATCTTGAAAGACAGAAACATTGAGGTTCGGGAACAGAAGATCGAGCGATTAGAAAGCAATGATGGAGCGTTGAACGCAATCGTGTTTGAGAGCGGACGAAGACTGGAAGTTGGAGTCTTGTTCGTTCGCACGGTTACGACCCAACGGTCTCCACTGCCCAAAAGTCTTGGCTGCAAACTGGAATCTGTAGACGGAGCGTTGATCGACAGCGTCCCCACTGACATGTTCGGTGCAACTTCGATCACAGGCCTGTATGTCATTGGCGATGCGTCTCGTGGTGCATCGCAAGTGACAACCGCCGTCTCAGAAGGGTCAATGGCGGCGGTAATGGTGAATAAAACTCTGATCCGAGAAGACGCTGAGCGAACATAAAACATTGATCCCTCAAAGGAATTGGAGTCGAACGATGCAAGCCCGCATGACCAACCCCATGATAATTCTACCTGACGTGATGCCAGCACTAATGTCATTTGCGAAGGCGATGAAGCAAGGAAATGTGCCACCGACAACGTTGAACCTTGTCAGTTTGCGAGCGAGTCAGATTAACGGTAGTAGCGTGTGTGTCGAGATGCGCACTCGTGAGGCTAGAATGGCAGGTGACACTGAGAACCGTCTCTTTTCCGTAGCAGCGTGGCGAGACGCCCCTTGTTTCAACGACGCAGAGCGAGCCGCTCTCGCTCTGACCGAAGCTGTCACTCGCCTTTGTGATCGATCAGACCCGGTTCCAGACACACTTTGGTCCGACGTTTCCCGGCACTTCGACGAGCAGGCTCTGGCGACTTTGATCTTAACGATTGGGATGGTGAATTTCGGCAATCGAGTCAATGCAACGACGAAGCAAATTGTAGGCGAGTGCGAATGTCCCAAACCGAGATCGATGCGAAGATAAGTCCGCCGAGAACAAGGCGATTGACACCGCAGCAGGTGAGCACGCAACTTGAAAACGCTGGCTTCAGGGTTGAAGTCGTCAGCGAATCGATGCCATGGCACTACATGATCGTAGGACATAAAGTACCGTAATGCACGGGACACCTTCGTAGCCTACGAGAGTACTTGCGGCAAACTCCAATCTAGTTTACAGAATGGCAATTGATGATTCACTGACGAGAGATGAGTTCACCGGGCGTACAGCCGAAAGCCCGTCGAATATGATGCGACAGATGACTCTGACTTGAGAACCCGGTTGCCAAAGCTACGTCAACGATGCTTCGCCCTGCAAGTAGCAATTCCCTCGCACGTTCGACCCGACGACTGATGACGTATTTGTGCGGGGACGTTCCCGTCGATGCCTTAAATAAACGACTAAAGTGAAATTGGCTCCTGCCGACAAGTGATGCCAAGTCAGCCACGGTCAGGGGTGAGTCAATGTTGACTTCAATGTGCCGATACAAACGGTCTAACTCGCTACCGGAAAGGCATGACGCCGGTTTCGGAATATGACATGTACCAACATACTCTCGCATTAAATGAATACTGAGAGCGGTTGCCAACGATTCGGACATGAGTGGAGCACCAATTGGGTCTTTCCGACTGACCTCCTCAGCGAGCGACCCCACAAGCTTATGGACAAATGTATCTTGTCGCATTATTACAGGAGCAATGTGTGCCTTGGGGGCATCGTCAAGTTGATCGGCAATACGATTGAAAACTGCTGGAGATAAGCAAAGAAGGATACTCTCGTATTCCTTCTCACAATGAATTGTCATGGTCACATGGGCCGGACAAAAAAAGACATCCCCGGCTGTCGGTCGTATGGAACGGCCGTTTTTATCTCCGTAGCACCAGTTGGCCGAACCAGGACTGGAAAGCAACACGGTGAGTGAATGGTAGTCATGCGTGTGACGCCCGCATCCATCTCCCGGCGGCCGAGTTCCTTTTAGCAGTGCAACTCCTTCAGTTAGCCATGTAGCTCTGTTAGGAATTGGCAGCATCTGGTTTCGTGGGTCTCTCTCCATTTCTGGTGCTGTCCTCTGGCAAAATGCGGCGACGGAGTCTAAACCAGTCATCGTTGACTATACTGGCCAACGGCTTGCAAAGCCACGCATCTCCTTATCTCGACTATTACCAATTCAGGCAGCCATTGCCAGGCGTTTGAGTAGGTAATCTTTGAATTCGTGCGGGAGTTTTTCAACGGCCCCGACATATTGGGGTTGCTCAAAAACCCATTCATTTCAAATGAGCCTTCGGACTTCCGAAAGAACAGTACTAAAGGTGGGCTACGTTTTCTCATACAATGGCCAACTCGGAACTGTGACTGAATGCGTGGTTTGATGTCGGTGATCGATCAGACTCACGAGACGATACAAACTCATGAGCCACGGTTTAGTCGACTCGCTCGACGGCGAGTCGACTAAACCGTCGGTGAGAACCGAGTCCTAGTCTGGCCTTGCATTCCCAGAACGTGACTTCAATTGCCCACCTGGATACATAGGATTCGACGATGGCCGAATCCGACCAGCTTGGATCGCTACTATAGAAATACTCGGAGCGATGCGTGCATTCTAAGTCTTCGACATATACAAGCGAAACCGGTACGAGACCAAAGCTGGGTTCGGGCTGCCGCTCTCCTTTGACGCGAGGCCGACCGGTGCCGGAACACGTGGGTGACGGGTGATACAATTTCGCGTTGCCGTAGAACCGACCTACGAACGTCAATTGGGGGCAATACGCATGAGCGAATCGCGTCATCTCGTGTGTGGAGATTGTCCACCACCGGTCAAAACAAGACGCCGCTCGGGAAACCATCCCAACAAGCGTCGGATGAGAATGCGAGCTAGTTTGCCCGCAGTGCGGTGTTTGCGGCCGAGACGCTGGCTTTCTTCCTGCGGAGTATGCAGTGCGAATAATACTGGTAAGGCCCAAGGCCGATTCGGCCAGGGGAAGCGGATCGTGACCGCTAGCACCACCCACTTATGTCCCCAAATCCACTTGGTCAAGCTGTGAGAACTACGGACCGCATCACGATGCTTGGCCTTGCCCCAGACGTTGCGACCGGGATGTTCGGTGGTCCTGTCATCGACGACCAGTTCGACCGGCGGTGCCAACTCGATGACGATGTCGGCTAATATTCGACCGACGGACCACGTCGACCAAGCGGGCCTGGAAAACAAGCGATAGTCGGTGCTACAATGGCCCGTCAATAAACCCGAGGCCACCATCAAAGTGGCCGACAGTGTGCGATGTCCGATGGTGATGATGGTTGCTAGAGTCAACGCTAGCATTCGGCAGGCCGTCGGCTGGGTGAACGCAGGCGAGAATCGCATCATCAAATCCTCAGCCACTTGGGGACTTTGATCCGTTGCGGACTCCGTTCAAAAAGGTCAAGTCGTGATAACTGCACCTTCCCCCGGAGTCCGCATTTTTGCAATCAAACCCCATCCAAAATTGGCAATAGTCGAGCTAAGGCATCACCGAGAATCAAGTTGCTTGATGTATTCGCGTCCGGCATCAATGACCTTATAGGTGCCATTAGATTTCACACTGACCGCGTATCGTCCGTTCGGAGAGACGGCTAGTTTATCGATTTTGTCGTCGTCGAAGACGGGGATCGAGACGAGTTCTTCCGCAGCACTAGTATCAATCACCCGCAGATGACCATTTCGCAATGGCAGCAGAAGCCGCGGAGAGCGAGGCAAAAACTCGCCTGGTTCTTGCATCTCTTCATGAGAAACTGCGAGCGGCTTTCGCGATGTTTCAGTCAGTGTTGCCCCCGACCATTTCATCTGGATCAGAAAAAACGTGAATGGTTCTAGAGTCGCTGCTGCAACGGTTCGGCCATGATTCCCCACTTGGGCAATAAACGTATTCGGGATTTCGGCAATGATCTTGTCATCGTTCAAGTCATAGATCAAACCGCGACCGTTTTTCCATGGCACGCCCCGATCGCGAACATCGAATTTTGAATCGTATTTGACGAGGTTCCACGACAGGAATGATCCGTCTGTTGAGAAACGAGGACCGCGAAAACTCGAGTTTTTCGAACTTGACCGATGAGACCAATCCATGGCTTCTCGGTTGAACAGGCGGATTTCCGGTTCGACTTTTCCAACGACTGCGAGATGGTTCGAGGCCACCGCTGGATGCGAAAATGTCGAGAACGGATCAGTGTCGGATTCTGCGCGTTCGTGAATCAGCGACACCTCGCTATTATCGATTGCGAGTAAGCGAAAGTATCTCTTGCCCGTAGATTGTTCGCGGAGGCAAACGGACTTACCTTTCGGATCGAGTGTCAATTGGCAGATGCCACCGTCCGTGAAGTCGGTCAGGTCACGCCGTTCAATCTGATCCGATCCATAAGGCACGAATACCAATTCGGGATTTCGAGTCGATTGCGCCAACTGTGAGGACGGATCAAGTCGATTCCCCGCGAAGATCATTTGGTCTGCGGTCGCTGCGACATCCTGAAGGCGGAAATTCGGAATCTTTCGCGGTGATGGCACACGATAGGCTTCGACATCCCAGACAAAAGCGTTCTGGTCGTCCAAGGTCACCACTTGATGTCCAGACGGCGAGAATTGACACCGTCCGACCTTGCCTGCCTCCGTGAATTCGCTCGTTAGCGTGAGATCGGGAATTGACCACACCTGTACGGGTCGACTGCCATTCCAGGTTAGAAGTTGCCGACCGTCTGCGGAGAATAAACAGTCAGCGGTCGAGCGAGCTTGTTTGTCGATTACAGTTTGTTGAAACGTGGTCGCTTCGTCGATTGGATTTGCATCGACAGAAACGCAGACGAGGCGGCCGTCCTTTGTTGTCAAAGCCAAAAGGTTCGACGGCTCGTGATAATCAAATTGCACAAAATCGCTCTGTGTCAATCCAAGAGCGGTAAGATCGATTGTTCGTTCAATCTCTCCGCTCTGAATATCGAGCTGATAGAGCAGCAGCGGATCCTTGAGGTTGTATTCGGAAGGTCTCCCGAAGACAACACATTTTTGCGTCGTCGGTTGCTTGCCGACCCCGAAAACGCTTGGCAGCTTCACCGGAATTTCCTCTACAAATTCCAGTTGGTAGCCACGTTTTCGGTAGCGACGAATGGATGCATCTCGAACCTCCAACTTTTGCTCATCAAAATCGACATGCCACAGATCAATACGAGACAGATCTGGAGCATATCCAAGAAAACTCATCGAATCGTCATGGACGATGCTGAGCTGATGACCGTTGGTGGTGGTCCAGAGCGTGAGGTCCGTTTTCCGACGTACTAACAAATTCGGATCGTCCGACGGTGCCAACGGAGTACTGAAGGTCACGAGGAACTCGCCGGACGGATCGAGCATAAATTTTTGGATCGAGGACGGTGTCCACGGTGGGGTTTGTGATAGCGGGAATTCTCGGACCAAATGCGCGTCGTATGACCGGAAAAGGCCGAAGGAGGATCCTGTGAGATGCTTGATGAAACGCGTCGAACTTACGACCAGGGGATACGGTTGAGAATCCAGAAACCGCGTCGGCTGATGTGGAATAACAGCCTCATAATGGGGCTTAAGTTCTTTATTGAGGAAATACCATTCCCACTCTCGAACATCCTTATCGCACGCCGCAAGAAGTGGCCGAGCCTGAGCCACGTGCTTGCGTTGCCATTCTCGGAATGCCAGTGACATATTAGGGCGATAGGCCGCTCGACTGACTTCAACCGCCCGTCGATCCGCCAGTTCCCGCTCCTGTGTTGCAGTCGCTAGGGCATCTTCGAGTTCCTCTCGCTGCTTGCGAAGTTTTTGAGCCGTCTGTGATTGATAGGCGGCAAAAACCAATCCAAGGGCACTTGTCGCAATGAACAAGATGATCGTAACGATCAGACTCGTTGCCAATCTGGGCTCGCGACGACACCACCGAGTCAGTCGACCCCATTTGCCGATAGGACGAGCCGATACAGGTTCTCCCTCGAGCCAGCAGGTTAGATCATCCGCAAATGCCATGAGATCCGGATAGCGGCGATTGGGTTGCTTTTCCAATCCGCGACTGCAAATGGCAGCTAAGTCTTCTGGAAGATCGGGTTTGATCGTCAGGGCACTGGGAACTTCTACCTCGCTCGCAACGGCCAGGAGAACTGCATGCGTCGGCCCGACGTACGGGCATTCACCGGTCAGGATTTCAAACAGTACCACGGCGAGGGAGTATTGATCGCTTCGGGGACCGATCGCTTGCACGTTGCCACGGGCTTGCTCGGGTGACATGTAAGCTGGCGTACCGAGCAGTGAGCCGTCCTGGGTTTGTAGCGAGGAGTTTGTATTGGTCTGCTTAGCGAGCCCAAAATCAGCAATCATGGGACGACGGGTCCGACGATCGAGCAAGATATTCTCTGGTTTCAGATCGCGATGGACGACTCCCTCTTCGTGGGCGTATGCCAATGCAATCGCCAATTCCCGGACCCAATTGATCTTCGTTCGGAGTTTGATCGACTTACGGCTGATGACATCGGCAAGCGTGCCGCCGTCTATCAGTTCGTTTGCGATGTAGTATTGGTCATCATCCGTGCGTCCACTGTCGAAGACGGAAACAATATTGGGGTGATGTAGCTTAGCGGCGGCCCGCGCTTCCTGCGAAAACCGCCGACGTCGCGCTCGGTCGTCAACGGGAAACTTCCCGCACTTCAAGGCCACTTCACGTTCCAGAACCGGATCATAAGCCCGATAAACAACTCCGAAGGCCCCTTCCCCGAGCTTCTCAACAACCCGAAATCGGGCGATCGATTTGTCAGAGTCATCCGGGGGCGTTGCAGATCGGTTCGTCGAAAGTGAAGCAGACGGGCGATTCGACGCTTTCTTCGTCTTATAAGACCGTCCGCACACCGGACAATGGATTGCGGATGACGATGATTGTTTGACCGATAACTGAACCCCACAATTCGGGCAAACCTCTGATGAAGAATGCATTCCCATCAATCCGACCTCCGACCGCGAGCGAAACCATTTCCCATTGTGGGACCGCATGTGCGATGTTGCCACCTACGAGTCGTGCAATACCACAAAAACTCAGAGACGTCAGAAACGCCGCCCTCAACGCAGAGCAAATCGACGCTGCCGCATGATAATCAGTGAAGCAGATACCATTCGCAGCTAGCTGGTTGATATGTGGTCTCTTGACCTTCCTGGCTTCTTAGCCGCCGACATCGGAATACCCGAGATCATCGGTCAGCATGAAGATGACATTGGGGCGATGTGCTGCGAACAGGTTGCTGGCGAAAGTCAGTGCGATAGTTGTGATGAAAACTCTGATCACTGAATGTCGACGCTTCTGTATTCTGCTCCGTGGGCGTGTGTGTTGATGCCGGAAGAAGTCACAGCCATGGATGGAACACGGATTTCAAAGTTCATCCACTATCCGTATTCGATCTATTTTTCATCTGCGACATAGATCAGGCTCTTGCCGTCCGACGCGGGATTACGTTTGGACCGTGTGGCAATGAGTGATGTCCTCGTGACGTTGTCTCTGAGCTCTTCTGCTCTGACCGCCGCATGCCCCGGCTGTCGTCAGCAAACCGGCTGCGGTCATAGTCGTTACACTCGAGCCGCCCGGGACCTACCAATTCAAGGTTGCCCGGTCCGGTTATACTTCACCGTTCGCCGATTTTTCTGCCGGAAGGCCGATTGTCCGGGTTGCGTCTTCTGTGTGAACAACGGCTTGTGGGAATCAATTCGAGGCTTTGGTGTCTTCGGATTCCGGCGGCATCGCGCTGAACGAGATATTCCACAGTTTGTCCTTGTCCTCGGAATCCAGCACCAGCCCGATGACGTTGTCGTACATCGCTGAGTGGCCACGGTAGAAGATGCGGTTCCAACCCTTTTGCAGGGTGATGCGTTTTTTGACCGGCGGATTGACATCGCGTTTCGTTCGCACCACTTCTTCGTCACCGATGTGGATGGACGAGACAATGAATTCCCCCAGATAAAACGTGGCGTCAAGTTCCATCTGTTCGGGAACGTGGATCCACGTCACGGCATAGTGAAGCTGGCTACTGGGCCCAAGTTCTAATACTGGCTTCTTTGATGACGGGATCTCCTGGGTTGTCCACCGGAGCGTCGCCTCGCCAAAAATCCGGCGTTTTCTGTCACGATAGTTTCCGGTCAAAGGTCCCTCGTAGGTCGCGTTGAAATCGAGCGGTTCGAGGTCCGGCGGATAACGCCGCTGGCCGAGGATGGCACGAATTCGAGCCTTCTTGTTCTTGTCCTGAATGTCTTTGAACGATCCGTCCTGGGCTTTCAGCGATGGATCCTGAAGTTCCGGGCCGCCCCAAGGACCGAGAGTGAGCCAGCGGCGGACCGGAACGCCGTTTGTGAACCCCTCAAGTTCCAGTGGGGCCCAAGAACCGGGATAGAGCCCAGCCTCGCTCGGCTCGTCTTGCGTGATAATGTTGGCTGAGCCATCAGTGTTCGCCCACCAAAATTTGTTGTGGCCGCCGAGCGTGGTCGAGAAGTTGATAAAGGTTCGCAGTCCCGACCGAAATTCCGGCACCGTATTCGGCAGCGCTGATCGCGGAATCGTCGCCACGATGACAAAGCCCTTGTTGTCTTCGTCGATTCGTCCGCTGAGACGAACTTCGTCGGCCGGTGCCACGTGCTCGAATGGCGCTTCACCCACCAGCGAGCCGTAAGACATCGCCTTGCCCTGGCCATTCCCAAGCCAGACCGGATGCATCGCGAGTGCCGCCGGCACCACTTTTCCCTCTTCATTCTTGCCCATGGTGAATACAAAACGAACGTCGCCGCGTCGTCCCACGGCTGGATATTTCGCCGGTGGATCGGGGTTACACTGCATATAAAAGCTGACCACGTCGCTTTCCCGGTCGTGAGTAAACACACGGTTAAGCGGATGAAGGTCTTGAGGCACAAACTCACTGGATTTGCGAACGTGCATTCGCAGATAGTGGTTGTCTCGATCGTAGAGGCCGTGTATCTCAGTTCGTTGCTTCCCCTGGGAGTCACCCGAGTACGTAATCGGTTGGGTCTGCGTCCACCCCTGGATCGAACCGTCCATTGCGACATCCCCGGCGAATGGTCGGAACTTTGCATACGGTGCGGTTCCCAACCCGCCACGCATAGCGACCGCCCGCGTCGGAGTCTTCGCAATTTGCTTGGGTCGTAGTGTAACCGTTGGGGAAACGTCCTTCAGACGTCGCACCGGGCTGCCATTTCGGGTCCAGCCGTCGAGTCGGTACAGCACGGGCGTGGTTTTTCCGATCGAGAGATAGACCTGTCCGGTCTCGCCGTGCGCGAAGGGAAATCCATTGAGGAAGTGTTCGCCCGGCTGAAAGTACGCTCCCAACTTTGACCGGCCGTGAACCCGGTCGTCGGGCAGGACGCTCGTGACATAGAGTCCGTCGCTTGTGTAAAGGTGGACGGTGCTATAGGACGAGTCATTAACGCCAATCAGTCCGCCCAGTGGTGCCCAAGCCTGCATTTGCGAGTAGGTTTCCCCCGGCTCGGCCGTGGCGAAGGCGGCACGACCAACCCTCCATTTCAAGCGATAACCGCCGTTGCCGTCCGGCTCGTAATGGATCAATTTGTTTTCGAGGCCGTGATTGGCTGACTTGGTGTCACCGCGAACCGGAACATAGAAACCGCGGTCGAGACTTCCATCGGGTAGGCCCCACGTACTAAATCCCTCAGCGACCTCGTTACCACCGCGAGTCGCGGGGAGCGTCTGCCCCTTTTGCTTGGCTTCGTAGATCGGGTCGGTGAGCAACATCTCCCAGTCGTCGCCGTGGAAGATGGGATTGCCATGCTCGTCAAAACTTCTTGGAGCCAGCCGCATCAACTGCGGTTCCCCCCGCATGCGGAAGATCAGCGATAAATCATCGAGCCACTTCTCACCCCAGTAACCGGGCTGACGAGGCAGCTTGGCTGGGTTGTTTTCGTACTCTTCCACATCGAGATCGCCCTCGCCATCGGCGTCGTGCCACCACCAGCCCTCGACGAACTTCCGCTTGCTGTTCGAGATGTTCGGATCGGGAATCAGCCCGGCGGAGAGAACCCAGTTGTCGCCGTCTTGACGGTAGACGATGACGCCGAAGTCCCGCTTCGTGCTGTCGCAACAGACGAGGTATTTCCGTTCGTTGTGCTTTTTGATTTCAATCCGCTGGACACCGCCGGGCCATCGATCGGATCGTTGACAGATATCTGGCCAGACCGCATCAACGGTCCACGGTCCACCCTCGAAGTCGACGTTGTAGCGGACGAGCCCTCCCGCGTTGCCAGTGACATAGATTTGATTCGGCCGGTCCGGATCATAGGCAACCGAACCCAGATGAGAGTGAGACTGCGTAGGGATCCATCGGCGGAGCAACTTGCCATCGAGCGACCACTCGCTAAGACGGTTCGCCCCCTCATACTCCAGCACGAGCAGACGATCGTGGCCTTCGTCGTCGGTCCACATCGCGAGCCGATGAGGCGACATGAAGATGTTCGGGTCGTATGAACCGGGCTTCTGTTGACCTTCGCTGCCCAGTCGCAATGCAATCCTGCCGTCTTCGTCAAGCCGAACAACCTGATTCTGCGTGGGCAGCGACACGTAGAACCGGCCAGCGGTGTCGCGGGATAGATCGTGTGGCTCAAGTTCCGACGACAACTTCAAAACCGAGTGAGATGACAC
Source organism: Thalassoroseus pseudoceratinae (assembly GCF_011634775.1). Lineage (NCBI taxonomy): Bacteria > Pseudomonadati > Planctomycetota > Planctomycetia > Planctomycetales > Planctomycetaceae > Thalassoroseus > Thalassoroseus pseudoceratinae. The sequence goes on along the minus strand of NZ_JAALXT010000011.1, from coordinate 38,737 downwards.
CTGAGGCACGCCGTCCCTGCCAAGTCGCAGCCTGCTGATGGCCCAACTGTCGCCATCCCGATGCAGTACGAAAGCCTGCTCCGCCGAGAGAGTCACCGCCCTGGGCTCTTTGAACGCAGTTTCAAAGAGTTCTTCCGACGAGTAGCCATCAAGCACGATCAGTCGGCCATTGCCATTGTCTTCGGTCCCGGGCTGAACGACAAACAATCGTGGTCGGTCGCCGAACTTCCGCACCGCCAAATCCCGAACGACCTGCTCGACGGGATAAACATTTCGCCGCCATCGCCCCCGCCCGTAGCCGAACTTTCCTTCGCCACGATGGATGAAGTCCGGCGTGCCATTATCGGAGAACGCCCAAACGTCTGTGCCGTCAGTTGCCACCGCTTGACCGCCTGCCGCTCCACCGGAGGGATAACTTTTGATTCCCGCGGCGTGGCCGATCGGCTTGGTCAGATCGAAAAGAAACGCATTGAGGTTGTTCTCCAGATAGTCGTGATAGACAACCGCCTTGCCATCTAGGGAAGTCGCCACATCGCGAAGCAACCCTTTGGGATTGCCTGCCTGCCACAATCGCTTGCGGTCTTCGGTGTGATCGGGATTCCAGCTCGTGGGCGAGCCGATGTACTGCGGAATAATCCCCCGATACTCCCCGGTGACGTCCCACTTTTCAGCTGGCATGTAAATGCCCTTGACGCCGTATTCGCCCGCAGGAACCGGCATGAAGTTGTCGTCGAGTCCGTTCCAGAACTCCGTGAACCGCCCCTGATTTTCTGCGGTCACAGTTCGCACGGCCGCGGCTACGAAGGTGCTGATGACCCAGTCGGGGTTGTCCGCATCCGTAATTGCAAGCGTCACCTGATAGGTCTTTGGTAGCGGTCCGTCCATCGGCAACTGATACGTCACCTTCGCACCGGACGAGTCCCCGGATTCCGCACCATGCACGCTGACGTGGCCCCAACCATTGACCAACATCGTCGCAAACACGGCTAACGTGCTCACTAGAGAAACGCTGGGGAACATTAGTGAATTCAACGGAACTCGATTTTGTTCTCGCACTTTTGAAGTCCCCGCGAAATGGCGTTGCATGAATTGCTCATCCAATGGCATTGAAGGCATGTAAAACACTTGCCCGGACGCGTTCTTTCCTCACGCTGACGCGTTAGTCACAGAAAGATCAAGCGAACGAAGGCATGTAACGCAGCACGATGCCACGCCAATCAGGCAACCGTTTTGTAAGCGACACAATCGCAGCCGTCAACAACGTACTGTAGGTCTGCTCCACGACAGAACAATGTACTGGATCTTCGCGGAAAAGTTTACGTGGATGCCAAGTTGCCAGACTGCCGCTGGGATTCGGGTTTCACATCCTTAGAAGAACGCAATAACTGTACCATGGTGATCGGAAAGACGTCTTTGGTTCCGGATAGATGTCTGGTTGCTCCAGGTGCGTTGATTCTGAGCCCTTTGGCGCTGACCGCCGATTGTCTGCGTCGAGTTAAGAATGCGGGGCCGAATGCGACACCTGCTCCACGCATCATTGGGGTCGACGACTGGGCCATTTGGAAAGGACAGTCGTACGGGACGATAATCGTCGACCTGGAGCGTCGCGAAGCTGTGGAACTGCTGCCGAGACGTGATGGCAGTGAGTTGCGGACCTGGCTAACGCAGCACCCGGAAATCGAGGTTCTTTGCCGCGATCGCTGGGCTCCGTACACCGAGGCAGCCACCGCAGCGGCTCCCCAGGCCCAACAGATCGCTGACCGTTGGCATCTGCTCAAAAATATCCGGGAGACACTCGAGCGGTTTCTCGATCGCCACGCAGGGAGAATCAAAGCCGCATTCACTCCGACGATTATCAATTCGCCAGATTCCAATTCGGGACCGGAAACGCCAGCGGAAGCTTTATCACCAGCCACTGCCAAGCAGAAGCAACGAGAGGCGAACTGACGATCAATGTCGTCGATAGTAAGGTGAGCGTCGATGAGGCCTCGGTTCTGAAGACCGACATCCCCTGCGAAGTTGGTTTGATCCACGCGATCGACAAAGTGTTAATGCCGTAAGCAAGTCATGGCAATCCTAGCATCTGTTGCGTTTTGAAAGGAAATATATACCGTACCGGTTCGCTATAGCTGTGATAGGGTGTGGCATGCTTGAGAAAGTACGCCTAGGTGTCTTCTTATCACTCAAATGCCAATCGAAATCGTTGGCAAAACCATTGCCTTTGATATTATTGCAAACATGAGAGAGTCACACACTTTAGGAGCATGTGAGCTTCTAGCTATTTATCACAACTGCTTTGCGAAAGGTTGAGACATGTTTCGATGGTTCCGCAGAAATGAAACAAAAAATCTAGAGAATGCCTACGCTCGCAAGTTGGAAGAAGCTCGAGACGTGCAGCGTCGGGGCGATATCGTGCGATACTCCGAGTTGATGGCGGAAGCGGACAAGATTCTACAAGAGGTGGAGCAACGAAGTGGAGACACCGGTGCTCAGTAATATCAAACAAGCAAGGCCAGCGATCAATAGTAGCTTACACCGTAGGTTGAGTGAAACCGTCCATATCCGATCCACCAGGTAGAGAACTGAATGACGATTAGACTGCCAGTTCCGGTTGTCTTTCTGCAGTTGAATGGCTTCAACGCCACTGATTGAAGAAAGTTCATCACCTCCGCTACTTCTCGACATCCTGTCGCCAAAGTTGAGTTTGCCTTTATCTTCGCACCTGTTAAGAGACGATAGCCGATTGCGGCTCTTGTGATTTCATAGGGGTCGCCCCCAAGCCTTCTGCGGCGTGTGCGATGTTTCGGAGCATGCCCGCGAAGACGAACTGATGAAGCGGCCAAACCGAATACCAGTACACAATTCCGAACAGGCCGATGGGATCAAAGGTTGCAGTCTGTCGAATATGGCTGCCGTCGTCATCACCACTGACTTCGAATTCGAGCCACGCCCGGCCAGGAACTTTCATTTCGGCCCGTAGTCGTAGCCGGTGATTCGGCTCGTACGCTTCGACTCGCCAAAAGTCGAGTGTATCTCCCACGCGAAGGTCTTTTGGGTCGCGGCGTCCGCGTCGCAATCCGATGCCGCCTACGAGTAAGTCGAGCCAGCCGCGGATTTTCCAAAGCCACGTCCCGTAGTACCAGCCGGTTGTTCCACCGATGCGTTGGATGGGGGCAAATGCTTGACTCGGTGGCACGCTGACTGGGCGAGTACGGGAGTCGAGTAGTCGCGAGCCAAATCGTACGCCACCCCACTTTGGTGCACTTCCACCGGATGACAACGCGTCAGACCACCGAGTTTCAGCAATTCGCTGGTCTTCGTTCTTCAACGCTCGCTCAATCGATTTCGATAAACCAATCGGACGGACCGAGAACGTTTTCTCTGCAAGATTGCTGGAAACCAGCGTGGGATTCCGCAGCCCTTCAATCAATTTGCGACCGATCCGCGAGTATAACGGTGTGACAAGTCCCAGCCACCGGCTCGATAGACCTGGAGTGAGAACAGGCACTGGAATCATCACGCGTCGTAGTCCGCGTTGCCGAGCATATTCTTGAATGATGCCGGCATACGAAACCACTTCCGGGCCGCCAACTTCATAGATCCTGGACGAGTTGCCTTCGAGGTCCATTGCTTCAAGCAGATACTTGAGCAAATCTTCGATGGCAATCGGTTGTGCTAGTGTCCGAACCCAACGGGGGCAAATCATAACCGGTAGACGCTCCGTCAACGAACGGATTAACTCGAATGAAAGACTGCCCGATCCGATCACAATCGACGCGCGGAACTCGATGACCTGGGCCGTTGACTGTCGCAGCAAGTCACCGACTTCCTGCCGACTCCGCAAGTGCTTCGAGAGATTCGGATCCGGCGTCCCCAGGGCGCCAAGATAGATAATACGCTGCACGCCAGCCTGTGTCGCAGCGGCTGCAAAGTTGCGAGCAGCCTGCCGATCGAGTTCCTCGAAGTCGTCTCGACTCCCCATCGAGTGCACGAGGTAATAAGCCGTATGTACCCCTTCGAACGCGCTCGTTAATGAGTCACGCTCCAAGACGTTTCCCGTGACCACCTCGGTCGTCCCAGAGACACGGCTTTCCAGTTCTTCAGGGCGACGTGCTAGACAACGAACCGTCACTCCCGCGTTTTCAAGCAGCGGCAGCAGTCGGCCACCGACGTAGCCGGTCGCGCCAGTCAACAAGACTCGATTGGGATGACTGTCGCCTGAGCTGTTCAAACTCATTGTTCTAACCACTTTCTTTGCGAGATGTCAGGGTGGACGGTATGACTGAGATGAGTTCGTTAATCGGTCAACTCGAGGCCGGGCAGTCTCGAAAAACGACTCTCACAAAGCGACGTTGAGTCGAACGTTGATCGGAGTCGTTGGTCGCCATACGTGAATTCGAGATGTCAATCTTCACGAAGCAGACCGGCGAGGAATTTACCGAACTCCAAGCCGTCCGATTTCACGTCAGTTTCACGCGTTTCTTGATCTCGTGAATCGCGAGACGCTTTGAAACGAACGTTTAAGCCACATCGGCCAAGATGGGATAACTTGGGTTGCTCGACATTCGAGTTTTGGCGCTGCCTGCTGGGTCGTAGCCTTAAGCCGACTTCTTTGAACTCATGAAGGTCCTTGAATGTCGTTCCACGCTGCAAGCGTTGCGCGGCAGCAGCGGCATGTTCTGCAAAGCTGGCACTCATGGAATCAAGCCTTGTTCCGATGTCGATCGACCTTCGGTCAGGACGGAGGGGTTGTGGATCAACCAACTCCGCAATCGAAGAGCTTCGCGAATAGCTGCCGTGTCGATGGCCGACGGTGTCCCGCTCAAGACTTCAATATTGCGAATCCAAATTCGACATTCTCGACCATTGCGACGAACGATCAATTCGAGTTCAACGACTCCATCGGGCTGTTCAAGAACGAGTTTTATGGTTGTCGAAGACAGTTGTCGATTCATAGGTCTGTTCCTTCTTTGTTGGAAACTATCGACTGCAAGCTGGATCGAATTCCTAGACTCAACTAATCTGAAACTCTCGCGCAATACTTCTGCAAATTCGCGACCACAAACGATTCGCGAATCCGTCCACTCAAACAGTTGAGCCCCTGAGCGGTCACTCGGCTCGACGTTGCCGTTTCAGATGTTGGGCGATGTCTCGTAGCTGTTGCATATTCTCACACGTTTGGATCGTCGCCCCCTCATAGGTGGAAACGGACTGCCCCCCCATGACGAGTCGACCGCCATACTGAGAAGTGGCTTGCTCCAAATGCGTGATCTCGCGGGCGAGTTGGCGGCTTCGGAGTGGCGATGTCACCGCTAGCCAGACGAGAGTCGGTTGTTCATCTTCGACAGCGTCCGCCAACACGTCGAGGGGAGTATTCGGTCCAAGATTCGTTTCCGCGTAGCCAGCTTCATGCAACACAAGCGATGCCATCAGCGACGGCAAAACGTACGGGTCGTCCTGCGGTGCTCCGCCGAGCGCGCTCGGGCAATCAGTTGTCGGCTCGGGGAGCGACAATCGAAGCTGGTTCAATGCACGGACACAGAGCATGGTCGCGCGGTGTTCCAAAAACACGCTGCGCTGATTCTGCGGCCACAAGTCACCGATATGAGTCAATGCGTTGTGGAGCGGGCCGTCGCAGATCTCCGCGACATCGAGCCCATCCAGATACATGGCGAAAACCAATCCCGAGACAGCCTGGGCTCGACCGTCCAACAGCAACGCGAGGAAACGGTCGCTCCAATCATTGTGACGACCGGCGTTTTGATTCTCTTTCAATTGGGGCAGGCCCAAACGATCCGGCCGCACGATCGAAACTTTTGAACTCCGAATGAATCGGACCGCTTCCGCGAGCGGAATTCGACGGTGGCCCCCCGATGTCCGCGTGATGGCCAGTTGCCCGCCGTCGGCCCATCGGCGAATCGACGACTCGCTGACCCCGACGGCTTCGGCCAATGCTTTGGGAGAAAGTGCTTGTCTCATCAACGATCCTCCTGACAGTTTTGAAAGATTATTGCCCAAACACCGACTGTGGCAATGTCTCAACCCTGAGAAACCGGCTCTTCAACTGCCAGAAAATACCTGTATTGGCAAGGCATGCTCGGCTGTACTGCCTACATTGCAGTATGGATCTGAGAGTTTTGGACGTTTTTGCAACCTATTAAGGAATTACGATTTCCACTGCCCTGAGATACGTCGACTGGCTGTTCATGACTCCACTGCATCTGATTCAATTCCCGATGTCGTTCCGTCTCGGTCAGCAAGGTCGGCTAACACAGGGTGGGAACTGTGAACAATTGCCCAATAGTGGCTCTTCGGTAACTTTGATGCGGCTGGCGAAGTGGTGTCAGCTTGCCATCGATCGTTTCATCGTCTTGACGCATGCGGGCGTTCGCGTTTGCTCTGGTAGTTTATCGATCAGCCAGTTGTGGATGCCGATGAAGTGCATCGCCGTGGCGGTGGCGATCTGTTGCAAGTGGGTTTTTGCTTTGCCGGCATAGCGAGATCGTCCGATCGATCCCGGCTCGTTGGGCATATTGCAGTCGCAATTCCTCTGTGTTCTCGCGTGACCGAGTTGCTTTCAAGGCGTCGAACGCCTCTCGGAATTGGATGGTGCCGGAAGTTGCCTCTCATCGAAGCGTCCAGAGTGATCGCCCCAATCTGGATTCACATGAGCCGAGAACCACTGGGGGATCGAAAGTCATCACAGCGATCGGTCAGGTGTTGATTTTGTCGCCCGAGCAACTTGTTCCATCACAATCGATCCTCAAACGATACGGCAACATGTCCTCGCCGACCATCGCATTCATTCTGAGTGAATTGCAAAGAAATGGGGCCAGCGGTCCCTGCGTACCCCTCGCCTTCGGCCCCGGTTTAACGGTTGAAGCTGCGTTGCTCACACGTTGACAGGCCGTGATTTTCGATCGTTCCCACAATCCATCGACTGGCTTGAGTGCCTTTTGTGTGTGCTGTCTGCAACTTCACAGGTACGGGGAAAGCAACCTCGCCAGGCCGTCTCGAATACGCATCGCGAACGGATCCCGGTCGAGTTCCTCAATCAGTAACTCGTGAGATTTCGCGATTTTCGCGTCGACAATCCCCTGGATACGTTGAGCTAAGCGTTGATCGTAGCACTCAACGTTGAACTCGAAGTTCAATCGTAGACTGCGTGGATCCCAGTTGGTCGAACCGATGAGAGTCCAAACATTGTCCACGATGACGACCTTTGTGTGATCAAATGGAGCAGGGGACAAGTGAATGCGACACCCTCGATCCAGCAGATACCGTAGCGAGGGCCGCGTGGCCCATTGAACGAGTGCGATGTTATTCTTGGCAGGAAGCAAAATGTTGACCTCCACCTCTCGAAGCGCGGCCGCCTGAAGAGCGGTAAAGATCGCTGTGTTCGGTAGGAAGTACGGGGTGACGACTGTCAGAGATTTTTGAGCAGCTGAGATCGCTCCAATGAGCGTCAACGGCATCTTGTCGAGGTCTTCGTCAGGACCATCGGGAATGCCGCGACACCAAACATCACCTACTCTCGACAGGGCCGGAAACCAAGTGTCCCCTTGCAGGGATTCCCCACTCGCAAAAGCCCAATCTCGGCAAAAGGATTGTTGAAGGTGATTTACCACGGGGCCTTCAATTCGAAAATGAAGACATTGGACGGGAAATTCCGGCGAGAGCGAAAGTTGATGCCCTTCTCGAATGTTGGTTCCACCCGTGAATCCAATCCGACCATCAACAACCAGAAGCTTACGGTGGTTCCGCAAGTTGGCGTACTTGAACAATCGAGGAATGCGAGTTGGCAAGAAAGTCATCGCCTTGACCTCGATGTGATTCAGTCGATTCAGAATCGTTGGCCGACTGTAGCGCGCGCCCACATCGTCCACGAGAACTCGGACGTCAACGCCACGTGCGGACGCTTTTCCAAGTTCGACCGCGAATTCTTGGCCGACTCGATCATCATCAAAAATGTAACTGAGAAGGCTGACCGATCGTTCGGCTTGACCAATCGCTTTCAACATCTCGGGGTAGGCCTGATCGCCGTCAATCAGCGGATCAACTTGATTTCCCGGCACCACACGATGACCGGTCAAGTTGCGGACGAGTTTCGCCTGCCCCACCAACGCGGGAAACTCCTCGATCAGTCGATCACGTTTTATTTCCTCCGCTGGAAGTAGGGTAACCTGCGATTCCCAAGATTGATTGAGGTCCAGCGACTCGGCTTTTCGCTGGATTCGGTTGATGCCAAAACAGAAGTAAACAACCGCGCCGAGAATCGGAGCGAACCAGACTAAGCCGACCCAGCCGATAACGGCGCGTGTGTCTCGCTTATTCAAGACAGCGTGAACGGTGGCCCAACCGACCAGCACAATTTCCATCGCCACAACGATGATAGGCCAAAACAGATTGCTCCACATGCGGAATGACGATTCTGTAAAACGAGAACGCGGTCGAAGATGACCTTGAGATCATGCCTGATGAGTTCACGTTGGAGGGTAACGTCCGCTGCGATTGGCCGCAATGTTTGGTACGTTGGCCGGCACTTCACAGTCCTCCGCCAATTCACCGAGCGGTTTGGTTTTCGACTTGGAATTCCTTTTGACAAGCACTGCAAACCCCACTCTCACCTCAATACACCGAAACCTCACGAGATACCAATAATTCAAATGTGGACAACGGTTCGATACTACCACTCGTTACTTGATTCGGGCGAGGTCTCATCACGTGCCGATCTCGCCCGCCTCTTAGGGGTGAGCCGGGCACGAGTTACTCAGGTGCTGAACCGGTTGAGGCCATCTCAGGATGATGTTGCTTGAAGCATGTTTTCCACCGACTCCCCCGGATTCCACGGCAACCATCACTTCATTTGCTGATTGGGTGCAACGGTTCTTCAGTCAGAGCACGCTTCGTATCTACTAAGAAACATTTCAACGGTGCGTGCAACGATTTGATTTTGCTTGCGGCGTGAAGGCCGGGGCTCGCCGTGGACAATCGTCGGCCAGAAAGCGAATGTGCGCAGCAAGCCGACGAATTGCAACGCCGCAAACTCTGCGTCGGCTTCGAGAAGACAGCCGGATGCCTGTGCTTTTTTCATCCAGGTCGTCACACGCTGAAGAAAAAAGCGTTGATCGACCTGTTGGCCTGCATCCGGTTCGCCCAAAACTCGAGATAACCCAGCACGAGCAAACGCTTGCACCTCTTCAGACGTCAAGAAATCGATCTCCGAGTGAGCCAATTCCGTCAACTGCTCGACTAAATCACGCGATTCGTCGAATTCACACGCCGGAAGCTGCTCAACGCGGAATTTTAGCTCATCAAGAATCGCGTCAAACAACGCTTCCTTGCTATCGAAATGGTTGTACAGCGTTCGCTTGCTGACCGACGCGGCTTCGGCAATGCCATTCATGCTGGCAGCATGGTAGCCGTACCGCTGAAATGCCTCGACTGCAGCCTTCACGATCGAAGCTCGCTTACGATCCGTCAAACGCGTTCGCGGCTCGTTTTGCGAAAGTACACTCTGGGGTTTACTTTTGTCTTTCATAAGGTAAAGTATACCACGCGGTTTACTTTTTACAATTATTGATACTGCCTCTCTCAGTTCGCAAGTGATGCATCTCCCCACGTCTAACTTCGTCGTCTTAGCGTGTGTCTCATTGTGTGGCTTGGCAATCATCGGCTGCACGCAGAACCAGACAGATTCCGTTCCGCTTGAAAAGCCTCCCAAGCCAGTTGTGATTGCGACGTTGCGGCAGACATCACCGACCACCGGGCGATTCATCACCGGGACCGTGGTCCCATGGAAATCTGAGCAGATTGGGTTCGAGGTCGCCGGTCGCGTCACCGAAGTCATTGAGCCGAACGAATCGGTGACGCCTCAAATTGATGGTGAGTCCGTTCGACAGACGCCCGATCCAACCCCGCTGGCTCGTCTGGACGATGAGAGACTCAAAATTGCCGTCCAGTCGGCTCTGGCCAGCGTGGAAGTCGCGAAGCTAAATCGTGATGCCAACCTGGTATCGATCGAGCAGCAACTGCCTTCCCAGATCGAAGTCGCTAAAGCCGAAGCTGACCTCGCCGACATTGAGCTGTCCCGCGCGGTAAGGCTTTCCAAGCGAGACGCCATCTCACGCTCGGAACTGGACGCCGCTAAGACCAACGCTTCGACGACAAAGTCTCGCTTGACCGGCACCCACGCCGAATTGGCTCAGGCGAAAGCTCGCCAGTTGGCACTCGAAGCACAAGTTCTGCAGGCCCAGCAGCAACTCTCCGAAGCTCAGCGTAATCTCCGCAACGCAGTTCTGTTCAGTCCATTTCCCGGAATGATTTCACAGATTCACGCCGTGCCCGGCACGTATGTGAAAGAAGGCGATCCCGTAGTGACCGTGCAGATGATGGATCCGATGACCATCGAATTTGAAGTCACTGCTCATGATTCTCGCCGCTACCGTCGCGGCGACTTGTTGCCCGTTCAGGTTACCGATGGCAGTGGAACATCCCGGCAACTTACCGGAATGGTTTACCGGGTCGATACCATGGCTGACCCAGCGGCACGCACTTTTACCGTGACCATGCATGTGCGAAACGAGATCGACGACTCCGCGCTCCCGCTGCCAGATGAAGACGAACTGCTGGCATGGACAGACCAGATCACACCATTGAACATCGGCCCGATGATCACGGGCGACCGACGCCAGCTGGTGATTCGCGAATCGGTTCATACGGTCGGCGGCGAGACGTTTGTTTGGAAAGTCACCAATCGTCGATGGGGGAGTCCGTCGCCGCCGAGTGATCGTCTGCTTTCGGTCACTAAAGTCCCGGTAAAGATCACCAGCGATGTGATTCCTTATCTCGGGCGGTGGAAGTTCGTCGCGATCGAGTTCACCGATCCAGATGTCGAGGTGGATTTCGAGCACGATCTGATCACCGGAAGCCTATACTTCAAACCGAATGAGTCCAAGCCGCAGGGCGACGCGGCAATCGCATCCCCGAGTCTGCAAACTTGGACTGGTTCACACGTCATGCTTGACGGACAACGCTGGTTGTTGCGAGCAGGCGATGTCGCGCAAATTTCGTTGAATCCAGCTCCACAGGCCGATGGCTATTATGTCCCGATGAAGGCTGTCCGTCAGGAGCAAGGTCAGACCTTCATTCATGTGATCGATACTGCAGAAAGCCAACCGATCGCGCGTCGGGTTTTGGTCGATGTCGCTCAAGAAGAATCAGTCCTTGGCGAAACAGTGTTGCTTCGGATCAAGCCGGCTGCATCCAACAAGTTGCATGATGGTATGCGAATCGTTGTCGAAGGCACTCATTACCTCGCCGACGGAGACCGCGTGATGATTTCGCCGCTGGCGGGAGTCGACCAATGAGGGATCTGCCCGAATTCGCCGTGCGTCGCCCGACGATCACGATCACGTTGGTAATGCTGCTGGTCGTTTGGGGCGGCGTCAGCTTCTTGACGATGCCGCGTCGCGAAGACCCTGAATTCACGCTCAAGATCGCCGTCGTCACCACTCGTTGGCAAGGTGCATCGGCGGAGCAGATTGAAAAGCTGGTCACCGATCCTCTGGAAGATGCGATCGGGCGACTGGAAGAAGTTCGGTTGATTCGATCGACGTCTAGTAGCGAACAGTCCGTCATCTTTGTCGAACTCGAAGACAGTGTGCCGGGGGCGAGGGTCGATGACGCGTGGGATCGTGTCAGGGCACGCATTCGCAACGTGCCGATGCCTGACGAAAAGATTTCTCCCTTTTTGTTTGATGAGTTTTCGGACACCAGCGTGCTGTTATATGCCGTCCATCAACAGCCGCTCGAAGGAAACTCGGCTGTTGCCCCAAAGTACGCCTACTCACCGCGACAACTTGACCTGTACTCAGAACGTATTCGAGATTCGTTGCGACTACTCCCAGGGGTTTCACAAGTCGGCCGGTTCGGAGTCCAGGAAGAAGCGGTCTACATCGAAACGGACGAAGGGAACTGGTCAACACTCGAATTGACGACGGCTCGAATCGAGACCCTGGCCCAGTCTCAGAACATCGTCGCGCCGGGCGGCAGGATGGACAGTGACGATGGACGTTTCTTCGTCAAACCCAGTGGTGACGTCAGCGCGGTCGAAGCGTTTGACTCGTTGGTCGTTGGCGTCGTGCCGACCGGGGATGAACCCGGCGATTCAGGTGTCAATCAGGTTCAACTGAAAAATATGGGGTTGAACGTCCGACGCGGCTATATCGATCCGCCCCAGCGCATATGCCGTTATGGTACGCCCGAGTTCGAGACGCCCGCCATCATCCTGGCGATTTCGATGAAGTCCGGCGCCAACATCATCGACATCTGCGACCGCTCCAAACAGAGCGTCGCGGAATTGCAAAGCACGGGCGTGCTGCCGCCCGACCTGGCCGTGTCCATCATTTCCGATCAGTCGGATAGCGTGAAGCAGCGAATTCGCGAGGTTGGCGTGAACATTGTTCAAGCCATTCTGGTCGTCGTCGTGCTGGTGTACCTCGTCGTCGGATTCCGCACGGCTGCCGTCATGGCGGCCAACATCCCGTTTGTCGTCATTTCATCACTGGCGATCGTCACGCTCTTTGATGTGCAACTGGAACAAATGTCGTTGGCTTCGATGATCATTTCACTAGGGTTGCTGGTCGACAACGCCGTCCAAGTCTGCGATCAGAGTCGAACCAACCAGATTGCCGGCATGAGCCCGCGCGATGCATCGGTCGCTGGTGCAAAAATGCTCGGCCCTTCGATGCTGAGTGGCACCGCGACGACAGTGGCCGCGTTCGTCCCGATGTTGATTGCGATGGACGGTGCGAATCGCGAATTTATCTACAGTCTGCCGATCACGCTGTCCGTCATGCTGGCGGTCAGTTGGATACTGGCGATGACGTTCTGTGTCATCCTCGCCGCATGGTTCATCCGGCCGCCACAAGACCCAACTCGGCCGACCGCGCCGCTGGCATGGCTCATGAATAAGCTAGGAACAGTATTGCGGAGGCTGCGCAGGAAGAACGATGCATCCGCATCATTACATGCCGAAACACAGCACGGCAGCTTCTATCTCTTCTACACGGCTATTGTCGGTTGGGCACTGCGTCATCGGATTGTCACGATCGGCGCGTCAATCGGAATGATGGCATTGGCGACGCAACTTCCGGTTTCCAGCGAGTTCTTTCCACTTACGGAGCGCGACCAATTCGCCATTGAAATTTATCTGCCTGAGTCGGCTTCGATTGAACAAACCAACAAGGTCGCGCGGAACGTCGAAGAGATGATTCGCGCACTCAGTCCTCATGTCGATGCCGAGGGAAAGTCGCATGAGCGATTATTCAATATGCGGACCATCGTCGGAGGCGGAGGCTCGCGGTGGTACCTCGCTTGGGAACCGGAGACCCTGAAGCCGAACTACGCCGAGATCCTGATCCACACGACCAATGGAAAATTCACCCACGACTTCGCCGAGCAACTACGGGTCGTTGCCAGAGAGGGAGACGAATCGTTAGGGCTGTCACCGATCGCTGGCGCTCGAGTGGTTCCCGTTGAACTGGCACTCGGACCGCCTGCCGATCCGGTCGTTTTTCGCGTGATGGGTAACGGCCTCGCGGATGCAGACGAACTTCGCCGCATCGCAAACCGCGTTCGGCAACTCGTGGATGCTGAACCTGATACGTGGGATGTAAATGATTCGTGGGGTGTGGCCGGCCAGCAATTGTTTGTCAATGTGGATTCCAATCGAGCGAGCCTTTCGGGGATTCGCAATGCAGAAGTCGCTTCAACGCTGGACGCCTACTACTCTGGAAAACGGCTGACGATGTATCGCGAAGGCGACCGGCAGATCCCTGTCTACTTTCGACTGAATCCCCAGAGTCGCCAATCGTTGGCCGCCATCAAAGATGCTCATATCGAAACACGCGTTGGCAAGGTTTCACTCGCGGCGATCGCGAGCGTCAATCCGCAATGGAGATTGGAGTCAATCGATCGCCGTAATGGGAATCGAACCATCGAAGTCAGGTCGCGAATCAATTATGGTGCGTCTGGTAACGACATCACCATGCGAGTCTTCAATTCGGAAGCGATGCAAGAGCTGAAGACTGAATTGCCTCCTGGATTTCGTATTGAGATCGGTGGAGCGTTGGAAGAGTCGATGAAGGCTCAAGGGAAGATGTTTCGATCGTTCGGCATGTCATTCATCGCGATCATCCTGTTGTTGATTTTCCAATTCAACAGTCTCGCCCGCACAGCGATCATCATCGTGACGTTACCGCTTGCTCTGGTGGGCGCGCTATTCGGACTATGGGTGACGGGAAACGCATTCGGGTTCATGCCTCAGCTTGGTGTGCTAGCGCTGTTTGGGATCGTACTGAACTCGGCCATTTTGTTTGTCGAGTTCGCCGACATCGTGATCCAGCAAAAAACGTCGAAGACGAACCAGCCTTTGACGCGAGCGGAATATCACTCTGCCATCGTCGATGCTGCTCGACAACGACTGATGCCGATCTTCTTGACGACTGCGACCACGGTCGGTGGTCTTATCCCGCTCGCCCTTGCTGGCGGACCGTTGTGGCAGGGCCTGGCCTGGTTGCTGATCTTCGGTCTGACATTCGCCACCATTCTGACGCTTATCGTCATTCCCGTCCTCTATTCCTTCCTGTCGCCGACAGCAGTTTCGGCAAGCACATAAAGCCTGGAGTTCGACATTGGTCAACAAGAACCATTTTAGCCCCCAAGGCTGGACGCCAGATCGACTCGGCTTCTCCCCGAGGCGGTTTCCATCCGAACCGGGGCTTTGTCGATCTAGGTGCCTTTCGTATCAAGAGGTTGCGGCGATTGCCTGAGATCAAAATGTTCAAGTGAAACTCGATTTCGGATCACAGTCGGTCCGAATCTAAGTCAGTAAAACCAAAGCGTGATCGCATGCATTTGGCCCGTTACTACCAGTCGCTGCTTGACTCTAGCGAAGTTTCTTCACGTGCCGAATTGGCCTGACACCTCGGTGTTAGCCGTGCCCGCGTCACACAAGTACTTCATCGATTGGACGATTCTGATTTCCGATCCAAAAAGACTGTTTGACCTCAGGCGGCCTTGCCGAGATCGTATATCGTCGATTCATGATAAAGATCATGCTGGTGGCAAAAAACAGTCCGACAACAGAAATGCGATTCGAGGCCAGTGGAACTGCCCGATGATGCCAGCGCTGAGGAACTAGCCCAGCTTGCTTGGGCGGTTGCTCATCCTGCTCGCGTTCGGATTGTGCCAGTTTCGCCAGCTCGATGAGTTCGGCTTCGCTGAACATCAAATCTTTGCCGATGCCGAAGTTGGCGGTCCCGGCAGGAGCGACGATTACCTGTGGCCTGAGTCTCTCGATGGCGGTCTCGACCATGTCCGTCAACACCGTATCTCCGGTGATGTAGACCGTTGGTTCATATGGGTGAGCCAGATAGTAGCCGGCAACCGGTCCCATCAGCCATCCGATCATGCCATGTCCATGCGTGGCGGGAATGGCTTCAACCGACAGGTCGCCGGCGTTTTCATTGATGACTCTGGCAGCCCCCGCATTTGTGTCGGTTCTTCAGCCTAACTTACAGCCACTGGTACCATTATCACGACCAATAGTACCAGGATCTGGAACAATCGCTTCAGGTGGTGAGTGATTCTGATCATGCCAAACGCCATTTCAGAACTTTGGATTCGCCGTTCCAAGGATGCTGAGCATCAGTGGTGTGAGTCGTGAGAGTCACGCCATTGGCGGTGAGCTTTGCCGTCGTCCAGCCGGTCGTCGACTTCTTTGGATCGGCGACATACGACGTCGCGGGTGTGTTGAGAATGTGAATGCCTTGATGTTCCGCATAGCTGCGGTCATGAATGTGACCGTGGATGTAGGCTTTGACCCACGTGCGTGGTCCGATGATCTCCCAGAGTTCCCGCGAGTCAATCAGACCGCCGGGAAAGTGCAGTGGATCACCGCCAAGACGCGGATTGTGGTGCGTGACAATGATCGCTGGCTTCGTCCTCAACTTGTCGAGCGCAGAAGCCAGCCATATCAGTTGCGTCTCACCAATCGTGCCCTGGGTGACCATCGTTTTCTGCAACGAGTCGAGCAAAAAGAAGTTGGCATGCTGCGTCTCGACGACAGCAATGTGTCGTGACTCAACAGGTGGCTTCTCTGGGCGTTGCTCGCTCAGGATTTCGTAGAACGCTTCGCGATGATCGTGATTGCCAAGCGTGAGATGAGTCTCAATACCCGATTCCTGAAGCGGATGAATCAGCTTGGCAAAGTGCCGATAGTCTCCCGGTTGACCATCCTTGAGTGCCAGATCGCCGTTGATGAGCACGCACGCTGGCTTCGTCGGTCGATCCACCAACTCGGTGACGACCTGACGCAGGTGACTTGGGACGGGGGAATTCGGCGGGTGCTTCTCGCCAATATGCGTGTCATTGAGCAGATAAACCAGATCGGACTCGACGTCCGTTGGCTCAGCGGCATTCGCACCACGTCCGTACAACAGCACGCTCGCGCCAGCAGCTTGCAGAAAACGCCTGCGATTCAAAGTGGCCAGATGGATGGGCATGATGAGCGACTTTCATGGGAATGTCTCAGGATCATTGGATTCGTTATCATACCATCACGTCTATCGTATGCTCAAAGTGACCGATTCATTCGACATCAAACTGCTCTGCCGAGATAGAACACGTAGCCGTAGCTATCGGCGTATTTCTTCCACAGATCGACTTCCGTTTGCTGCATGTCCAGTATCGCGTGGGCGACATCGTTCCCGGCATGCTGTTCCCGAAAGCTGGCAATCCGTTGTTCCACCGGGCCGTAGAAGTTGTGCCAGTCTTCGGTCGGTAGGGTGAAGTGGTCGATGATCTCGAATCCTGCCGATCGCATCTTCTTGAGATTGGCATCGACATGGGAAATCGCGGGATACTCCGCTTCCCAGAACTCAACCGCCGGTTGCGGGGGATGGTCGGTCAGCCAGGTGAGCTCGGTCACCGCGATCAATCCACCAGCACGCAGCAGCCGACGCCAGCGTTTGAGCCCGGCTTCAAAGCCGATGTTGTAGATCGCTCCCTCGGACCAGATCAGATCGACCGAATCATCCGGGATCGGCGGATCAGCCATATCCGCCAGCAGGGTTTCGATGCGTTCTTCCAATCCTGCGCGACGGGCCTGTTCATTGACTTCGGCGAGGAACGGCGCGTGAATATCGCTCGCGGTGATTTGGCACTTCATTGATTTAGCGATCGCGAGAGACGCCGCACCAGCTCCGCAACCGAAATCAACGACGCGGGGTGACGGGGGCAACTCACCCAGCATCGACAAGGCTTTCAGCGTGGTTGCTTCGCTGCCCGGTCCTTTTCGTGCCAAGCCTTCGTAGAATGAGAACATCAACGCCATCTGGTAGTGAGTCTCGCATGCTTCGAGCATCTTGGCTAACGGCTCGGGATCAGCCAGGCGATGGTCGTTGCCCACTTCCATCAGCGTCGGTGCTGGCACTCCGCTGTTTGCCACGAGTACTTCGCTGTGCTCGAACGGGACAATGTCGTCCTTCCGGGAATGCAAAATGGTGGAGTTGGGTTTGAGCTTCGTGACCGTTCCCCATTTCTTCCACGCTGGACACAACAGGATCAGTGGCGTGTCATGCGAGTCGATGTTCATCGCCACCGCGCCGCCACGAGAGCTGCCGACAACAACGTCCGGTTGATAGTAATCGTATTCAGCTTGTGCTGTTTTGACCGCTGCCTCGAAATCGTCATCGTCGAGGGCCGGGTTGATCACAGTGTGACCGTGACTTTTGAGAAACGTCGGTTTGACGCCGCCGGGGACGGATTGCCATCCATGCAGGAACAGGATTTTCATTGGTGGTGCATTCGTCTGATTATTTCTCGGGGGCAATGAATCGCGAGGTTGCTGTGCTGTCCGCATCAAAGGAAACGACACCGACATCGCTCTGGAGTTCAGTTCCCTCGAAAGTGATCGTCTCGCGTTGATTCTCTGGACGGCGATAGACCAGATCACTGCTGCCATCGGGGCGAATACAGCGAATGATCAATGTGTTGGCGTCCGCCTGCTGGAGTTCGACGCGATCGACGCACCAGTTTTGGTCAGGCCCGGCTGGGACGAGAACCCAGGCTCGTGTCGTGGTTCCGGTTGCCTTCCATTGGAACGTCGGAGTCCACATCGGGGCACGGTTCTCGCCGACGACATGCCAGCCCTGAATGTGTGGCTCCGTCTGTCCATGAATCAGCTCGACATCGAGTCCATCCGTGACAGCAGGCATGATGCGGAGGGCCGCACCGGCATCCCAGCAATGGACGGTTTTCGATTTGTCATCGACAACGCCCGCGTGATTACGACGGCTGTGGAACAGGGCTTGGTATTGATGTTCCTGATCATCGGCCGGTTCGACGGTATCGAACACAACCCAGTAAGACGTTTCGGGCGGATTAGTTCCTTTGATGAATATTATTTGCCGCGTCTGCTTGCCTTCGACATGTTTACCCGGCGGAAACCAGCCGTGTGCATGGAAGCCTTCTGCATAGTCGAAACCGTCCGTCGTCACCCAGCGACGTTGTTCGGGAATGTGGCCCTGAATTTCTGTTCGGTGAGGAATCCTCGATTGGACGCCTCCATCAACGAGAATCGTGTTGTAGCCACGAGTTGATCCGGTGTAGGCCGCGAACGGACCGCCCGAATACGAACCACGTCCGCCACTGGCCAGTAGCTGATGGCCACCGTAATCAACATAGATGTTGAGTTTGTCCTCTTTGCCGTGACTCGCACCGACCGGCCCGGCGTCCATGAACAAATACCGGTGCTGCGGTCCCCAGCCAGTCCGCATCACGATATGACCCGCATTGGGAAAGTAGATCGAACGATAATCGGGCGGACTGCCTTGTTCGCCTTTCGTCGCCATCCAAAGGAAATCGTCTCGGTGCGGATAGAACTGGTGCGCGCGACGCATGTGGTCATCGATCATGCCCCAGGTACTGTCATTCAAGTCGATCTGCCCCTGGTCAGGGCGAGAGAGTGCGATCGGATGTCGACACGCGAGTTCGAGCACGTCGAGAAACTGCTGCGGGACTTCCCGGCCCACGCGACGGTACAGGGCGATCATGTTCTCCATCGCCATCAGCGACGCCCAGTTGTAGCCGGTGCTCAGGCTGACATGACTGCCATCGTCGTGAAACTGTACCTTCAGCACTTCCTGCCAGCGTCGAACCGCTTCCTGTTCCCAACGCTTCGACTCCTTCAGTTCGGGCAGCATCAACGCGGTCTGCAATAACGCCACACAGATGTGAGCACCGCCGTCATCGTGGGCGGCGAAACTGCTGGGGTTCATAATCAGCCGACATTGTCGGATGAAGCCGAGCAACATGTGAAAGTGAGCCTCGTCTGTGAAATCGGCCGACTTGCGGAACTCATCATAGGCGGGCCACCAGGTCATCTCGCAACGCCGCCCGATGTTGCTGGTGTTCAGGAAACCCAACTCGAACGTCGTCCCGTCCATCCAGTTCAACTTGCCGATGTCGGGATTCCGAGGATGCAGGAACGGCTCGCGAGTCACCCAGTCCTGAACTTCGCGTGAGAAGCGATCGACGTAGCGTTTGTCCTGAGTTTCTGAGTAAGCCTTTGCCAGCGAAACCCAATGGAAGTGTCGCGTCAAATGCCCGCTGCACAGGTCCCAGCGGATGGTGCCGTCATCGTCGACGAATTGCTGCCTGTTGCCCGCACCATCGACGTACGTTTTCGAGAAGGTGTGAAATGGTCCCTGCGTGCCGTAACGATTTTCGAGAACCGCATCAGCAACTTCGCGATAGTTGGTACCGCAATACTCCGGCTTGAAGCCCGGTCCGATTGGAGTTTTGCGTGTCCGCAGATGCTCCAACAGTAACTGACCGGCCTGCTGTCGATTGCCACTCTCGATCGCATCTGCGACATGCTTCAAAGCGGGATGTGTCAGATCGAGAGCATCCAGCACAATGTCCCGTGCGGATGGCTGTGTGTACGATTCGAGGTTGTTCACTTTTGTGACTGACAAGTCGCGGAATGTCGCGGTGTTCTGGCGAGCTTCGTTTCCGCCAGTGACAGCGTAGAACCCAATATGTCCCGGCGTCAGTGTCCGGTTGAGGCTGAACTCGTAAATGGGCCGATCAAAGTGTTCAAAATAGAACCGCAATCGGCTGCCACCATCTTCGGAGGAACACAGAACACGGAGTTTGTAGTCTCCCTCGTGCGGAGTGAACTCCCACGGCTTCTGATACTGGCGTGTGTCGACCCAACCGGGAGGTTTCGGTGACGGCTCGCGACGCGGCTCATTGACACCGTCAATCCAGATGTCCCAGAACCCGCGATGCTCACCCTTGCGAAGCTCAAACTTGACAGACTTCGGCGCTGTGAACGGGTCGGCCTCGGGTGAATCAAGCCCGATTGCAAATCCCGCAATGCACTGAAGATCGCCGTCCGTCCGCTTCGTTGGATCAATGCGGACGTCCACGACGAAACTATCGAGTTCAGCAAACTTCTCGGGGAAGTTGTGACTCGTTTGCCGGGTGGCCGAGGCTGCAACGGTGGTCAACCTCACCGCGGCTTTTCCGTCTGGGACATCCGCAAGTAATTCTGGTGCAGGCGTCAGAACAACTGACAGAACACCAACGACAACCAGCCCACAACGAACATTCACGGCAAACATTTTCCTGTTCCATCATTTTCCACGGAGAACCAGACGCGGACATTCTACCGCAGCAGGCTCTTAGGCTCCATTTCCAGAGATTGCTCGCCCATTGACATTGCTTGGTAAAACACGAAACGAGAAGCAACTCCAATTTATTCGGGGTAGGGCTCCGCATCCCATTCCTCATCCGCATCATCAGCGTACAGATCAAACAACCGACGATTGATGGGGCGTCGAAACCTCGATTCATGCTCACCTTTGATTCGATCCCAAATCGCTTGTACGTCTGAACCTCTCATCGTCCCGTTTGTCGACAGATGTTGTGCGATCGGACCGATGTATGCCTGCCAGCTTGGCAAGCTGATGTATCGCTCTCCAAGAGCAATCTGTCGGTCCAAACAGGCGACTCGCTCAGTCTCATCGTGATGAAGAAATCCGGCCGCTGCCCATGCCTGATGCCAGTCGTGCTCGTGTTCCTTGATCGCCGATACTGTGCAGGGCCGACCTCGGTGAAGAATTTCCAGGATCGGTCCAGCCAAGGCTAAGTGGCACAGGTTTTCCATCAATCGAGGCAGCAGAAAGCCACAGACGCACTGGACCCAATCCGGCAAGCCGTTCTTACCGTTGGCCGAGTCAGCAAAGGCGACTTGCAAACGACGAAACACGCCATAGACCGTGCTCCAATTCGGAAAATCACGGGGCAACATTCGCCACTGACAGCCCGTGCGGTTCTGATAGCGGATCGCATCGAGAATCCGGCGGCGATCAATCGGCCGGCG
Organism: Thalassoroseus pseudoceratinae; assembly: GCF_011634775.1. Lineage (NCBI taxonomy): Bacteria > Pseudomonadati > Planctomycetota > Planctomycetia > Planctomycetales > Planctomycetaceae > Thalassoroseus > Thalassoroseus pseudoceratinae. The sequence goes on along the minus strand of NZ_JAALXT010000011.1, from coordinate 17,283 downwards.
TCCCCGACGCTTGGGCTTCGGCAACATCCTCTGAAGTCTGTTCCATTGCCGATTCGTCAAATTCGTGGGATACTGACGTCGAAAACACATCGATACGGCTCCTTCCTGGTTGGTCAGGTCTATCCAAGGGAGTCGTAGCCGTTTCCACAACCAACTTCAATTTTCAAACAGCTTCTCAGGAGGAATCTTGTAAGGATAAGGCTTGGTTGGCGAGTTGTTGGAGTTGATGGATGTCGAAATCGGTTTGGCTGAATAGGTCGTGCATGGCGAGCAGGACCACGTAGCCAGCGAGCAACGCAGGGGCGGTGGCTGGGCGACCCGACTTCATGCTGCGACCGCTCAAGCGAATCAGAATCGCTTTGGTTTCGTCGGCCTCGGGGGATTCATCACGCTCCGAATCCCAAACGACCACACAGGCCATCGCCGCGACGAGTAACCGCCTCTCGCATCGATCAAAAGAGCGGTCAAGAGGTCGTAGCCCACATCGTCGGCATGCGTGATCTGTCGAACCACGTTCTTGCTCGCATGCGATTTGTCGTTCAGTTTGCACCAGTTATGAGCGAGCAGCACAAACGCCGAATCGTTCTGCTCACAGGCCTGCCGACCGGCGTCCCGCAGCGGCTCGGCAAGTGCAGCTAGCTCCACCCGCGGATTGTTGAGAAACCGCCACGCCGCCTGCGTTGCCGAAGCCGACTGAACCTGCCCCACCGGCAGCGATGGCCCCGCCGCACTGCGATTGGCTGACTTCATGTGCTCAGAAACCCAATGTTCACAACGCCGCTGCAGCCGCCGATCCAGCGGCGGCCAGTGAATCCCATCCAGACCACCCTAAATCATCGCGAACAAGACGTGTAGAGACCAATGCCGTAATAGCACGCAGGCAATGGCAGATTTCGCTTGATGAATCGCAGTCGCGGGAACGCTGCTGTTAGGGTTCGGTCGGCGGGGTTTGCAATGATTGTAGAAAGCTCAGGAGATCCGCCAATTCTTTGGCCGTCAAGTCGCGGGCGAGCAAGTCCGGCATCAGTGACTTTTGCGCTGGGACCAATTGCTCGACATCGCTCATTGGCACGCGAACGTCTTTTCCATCGGTGCCGCGGAGCACAACCGCTTGGTCCGTTCGCTCGATCAACAGTCCCGAGATCACGCGGCCGTCGGCTGTCTGCACGAGCCACGTGCGGAATTTTTCGTCGATGACCGCGGAAGGGTCAAGGATGCTTTCGAGCAGTTGGCGACGCGAAAGTCGCTTGCCAACGCCGTCCAGCCGGGGGCCGACGTTTCGTCCCTGCTCGCTGACCTGATGACAGTTCCGGCATTGGACGCCGGTGGCGTTCAAGAACAAATCCCGGCCGCGTTTCGCATCACCATTGAGGCCGAGAATCATCGCCAGATCGACCGATTCCCCCAGCCGTTTCGATCGCCGCGATTCCGGCAGGAAGCGTTCGAACAGGCCGCGAATGTGGGGCGGCGTGCTGTCGGTCGCCGCTTCAATGATCCGCTGTTGGACCGTGGGCGAAAGCGTGCCTTCGTCGAGTGCGCTCAGCAATTGCAAGGCGCCGCTCGTTGATGCCAGTAGTTCATCGACTGCTGACTCCTCCGTCCGCATTCTTGCGAGGATTGTCGCCTGTTCTTTCCGCAGTTTTCGAACAGCCAATGACGGTTGTTCCGCGGGCAGCGAAGCGATCCACTCGCGAATTAATCCAAGACCGGATTGATCAATGACGCGGGAACCGACATGCGGCATGCGGCCGCGGCCGAGCGTTGCCATTCGATAGAACAACACGCTACGGTGAGGATCGCCGGCCGCCACGATTTCCGGAGCGAACAGTTCGAACGTGCCCTGCGTCGGGCGTTCGCCGACGAGACCCGTTCGCTCCAGCGGCAACTCGCGTCGCACTTCAAAATTCGCCGTCCCGCCGCCGCCACGGATGTGGCAATGAGCACAGTTGAGGTCCAAGTAAGACCGCGCCCGGGCCTGCAGGTCAGCACTGGTGTCGGATGGATCGGTCAGCGGGTGCGGCTGGACCTTGAGCTTCGCGAGCAGAGGGTCGGGGTCATCGAACAGCCGCATCTCGACGAGATTTGTCAGTTGATTTCGCCCGGAGCCGATCGGTCGATCGAGCTGCTCGACACGGAAGCCCTGGATCGAGCCGCTGCGGGTCGTATGGCAGACGAGGCATTCCGTCCGGCTTGCAAACCGCCACGTCTGCTGTCGACGACCAGCGGGCATCGACTCGTCGACGACGTGGTAAGTTTTTTGCGTTCCATCCGTCGGCACGAGTTCGGCATCGGTGCCATCGTCGTTCCAGGCGAACGTGTATCCCTTCCAGGTTTCGCCGTCGCGGTGTAGCAGTTGCGTCTCGACGGGTTGCCGGCGATCCGGAGCCGTTTCCAAAGAGAGCGTTTTCACGAACACGGTTTCCGCAGGAAACTCCCATTGGCCCTTGAGGTTGCCGACTTGGGCATTGCTGCTGCGGTAGACGTCGAGTTTAGAAGTTCCCGGCATCGCGATCGCCCGCTCGGCACGGGCTCCGTCCATCCACGGTTCAGCGACGATTCGGTACGGAATCACGCCGGTCGCCGGTGTTCGCTGCTCGACGGATTCGAACAAACCGGTTTCGCTCAATAGGACGGGGAACTTGCTGTTCGTTGCTTCCGCCGCGTTCGGCACCAGACGATGGATCGTGCCATCATAGCCGACGATGAATAACTCCCCCTCGCGGGTTTCGCCGAAGGTAATGATCGCGAGCGAGGAGTCCGCGATTTCCTGCCGCTCCGTCACCTGACCGTCCTGGTCACGAAAGCTCCAAAGTTTGCCGGTGACGTAATCGCCGTAGATGTAGGCCCCGCGGAGTTGCGACAGCCGATCGCCGCGGTAGACGGCCCCGCCGGTGATCGAACGCGATTCGATATGCGAATGGGCGGCCGCTGGAGGCCGAATCGGCGTCGGTCCGCGGGGAATTTCCGGACGCACCGGTTGCGGACCTTCCGTGATGCTCCACCCGTAGTTGCCACCGCTTTCGATGCGATAAATCATCTCCCACAGTTCCCAGCCGACATCACCCACCCACAAGTTGCCAGTGTCGTCGAAGCTCATCTTCCACGGGTTCCGCAGCCCGTAGGCCCAGACTTCCGGTCGAGCGCTGTCGTGATCGATGAACGGGTTGTCTGGCGGGATGCGGTACGGTCGATCTTGGCTCGCACCGCGGACATCGATTCGCAAAATCGACGCGAGCAGATCAGAAATGTCCTGGCCGGTGTTCAAGCCATCCGGGGGGCTCGGCGAACTCGCATCGCCCGTCGAGATGTAAAGCAAACCATCGGGACCGAACCGCAGGCAGCCACCGTTGTGGCCGCCGGACTGCCATTCGATCAGCACGAGTTCGCTCTCCGGCTCGACCCGCGGCGGGTTCGCATCAGTAACAGTAAATCGGGAGACTTTCGTGCCACGCGGATCCTGTCTCTCGGTGATGTAGCTGAGGTAAACATACCGGTTTTGCTGGTACTCGGGATCGAAAGTCAGGTCGTATAACCGCGTGAGGCCCGTGATTTCCGCCGGTCCGTCGAAGAACAGATCCGCCCGGGTCACGTCAGGCTGGTTCGGAAAGGAATACAGCTTCCCGCCGAGTTCCGCGACGAACAGGCGGCCGCTGCCCGGTGCCGGCATCATCGCAACTGGCCGATCGAACTTAAGACGAGGAAAGACACGCTCGGTGCGATACGGTTTCGGTGGTTCCGGTGAACCGTGCACACGCGACGTTGTCCACGCTGGCCGCGACGAATCATCAGCCGGTGCGGCTGTAGCCAGCGTCAAGAAGAATCCTGCCGACAGAAACAGCGAAAGACGAAGCGAGATAGGCATATCGGCACCGAAGGGAGGCTTGTGCAAAATGGATCGCCCTCAAGTACAAGGTCCCGGCATTACGAGACAACGTGCGCTCAAGATCAGGTGGCATCGTAACCCGAGTCATTCAGAAAGGTCAAAACAGCCGCTTTCACCACCCCCTGGTCAATCATCCGCAGCATGGAACATTGACATTCAACTTTGTCGGTACACTCTCCAACATCCTCACCGCTGATGTTCCCCAACCCACTGACTTTTCCCCGTGACTCTGTCCGACAAAACTACGGTTTTCTAGTCGCTTCGTTTTTAAATATTCTCCGAGGAACCAACAAAGCAGCTTGAGAGCGACTGGTTCGAAACCATGGCCGAAACATGACTCGAGCGGCCGGACGACTGACATGATGAAGAGCACTCGTGGTCACTCGTGAAATCCTTGCAACCACAAAAGGGTTGACAGTCAGTCGCGTTATCGATGCCCCATCGGATATAGCCATCCGACCGTAGTGTCAGTTGCGATCCTGGAGCGCTTCCGTACTTGATCTGTCGAAAAGCAATCTATAACCTGGCGACCACCTCTCGAAAACCACGACGCACGACGTGTCGTCAACCACCCGCTTTGAATTTGACTGAGCACAGAAAGTTGCAACCCCCAATGATGACCAATCCGGTCGTGACGAAATTGCGCTCTCCCGATTTCACCTCGTATGGAATTCTGTGGAAATGAGACAGTTTCAACTTGTTTTGCCGTTCTTTTTACTGTGTCTTTTCGGGCTGACTCCGCTGGGATCGCACTCGGCATTCGCTTTCCAGCAGGATAGTCAATCGATTGCTCAGTCTGATGCCGAATCCGTCAGCGATGAGGTCGCCCGAAAAGATAATGGAATCACGGAGCAGAACACGGCCAACCATGATCCGATGCGACAATTTGAAGCGAAAGTCGATGATATTGCCGGCGTCTGTGTTGACGGTTTCGCCTCCGTGTTGTTCTACGACGTCCTCGGTGTTCCGTTAGTTGTGCTGTGGCTAGTCATGGGAGCTGTGTTCTTCACGCTTCGCATGGGCTTCATCAACTTCCGCGGTTTCTGGCACGCGATTCAGGTCGTCCGTGGGAAATACGATGACCCCAACGATTCGGGTGAGGTCAGTCACTTGCAAGCGTTGGCTGCCGCGTTATCGGCGACCGTCGGGTTGGGGAACATCGCGGGCGTGGCGATTGCAGTGATGGTCGGCGGTCCCGGCGCCACGTTTTGGATGATTCTGTCTGGCCTCTTGGGGATGTCGAGCAAATTCACTGAATGCACACTCGGTCAGAAATATCGCTCCGTCCGACCGGATGGCACGATCATGGGCGGACCAATGCATTACCTCTCGCGTGGGTTGGCGGAAATTCAACTTGGTCAAGTGAGTCTTGCCGGTTTTGGCAAATGCTTAGCCGTCACGTTTGCCGTGCTTTGTGTGGGTGCGTCGTTCGGAGGGGGTAATGCGTTTCAGGTGAACCAATCGCTCAATGCCGTCCAAGAAACAGTGCCCGGACTGGAAGACTACCGTTGGGCTTACGGGTTGATTATGGCCGTCGCTGTGGGAATTGTAATTATTGGCGGCATTCGTCGGATCGCCGCGACCGCGGAACGAATCGTGCCGTTGATGTGCGCCATCTATTTGCTAGCCTGCCTGTGGATTCTGGTGATGAACATCACGCACATTCCGGATGCCATCAGCAAAATCTTCACGGAGGCGTTTTCTCCGAAGGCGGCCTACGGCGGATTCTTGGGCGTGTTGGTCATGGGGTTTCGCCGGGCCGCGTTTTCCAACGAAGCCGGGGTGGGATCGGCCGCGATTGCTCACTCCGCGGCAAAGACAGATTATCCCGTTCGGGAGGGAATAGTCGCATTGATGGGCCCGTTTATCGATACGGTCGTCATTTGCACCATGACAGCATTGGTGATTGTGATCACAGGAGCCTATGCCGACCCGGAAAACGCTCACTTCGTCGCGGAGAATAACGGAGCGGGTTTGACTTCAACTGCGATGTCCACGCAGATTTCTTGGTTTCCGTATTTGTTATCGTTCGCTGTCGTCTTGTTTGCCTACTCCACCATGGTGTCTTGGTCATACTATGGCGAGCGGTGCTGGGTTTATCTGTTTGGCGACCGATACTCGCTGTGGTACAAAATCATCTTTCTCGTTTTCGTGTTCTTGGGCTCGGTGGTGTCGGCGTCTAATGTCATGGAATTCAGCGATCAGATGATTCTTGGTATGGCGTTTCCCAATATTTTGGGAGTCGTCTTATTGTCGGGGAAAGTCAGAAACGACTTAGACAAGTATTGGCACAAATACAAGTCCGGTGAACTGGACGCTGAAGTTGAAATCTAGTGCCTCACTCACGGCTCTGATTTCGGGCGGTATTGAAATCACAAACTCTATTGTCACTGCTTGTGAGTTGACCAACCCCAACTCCCCAAATAGATCCTTTGCGAGGTTGTGTTGATTGAAGACTGAGCGTTTGGGTGTTTTACAGAAGCATGATGTCGATCAAGGCCAGTCGACTCTCTAACATCAAGCGATCCAAGCCTTCGTGATTCCCGAAGGCTTCCCCCCTCTTGCGAAAACGCGAGGCACGTGAGCGGCGACAGACGGCGATCACGGTCTTCTCGCTTCCAGAAGTTGAGAGGGCAGTACGTGACGCTGTCTGTCATCAGGAAACACCAGCACAAATGCGGGCAGTTCGGTCGTGCTGATCAGGCCGAGACCCGCAAAACATTCCCGACCTTCGCGACACAGCAGGTTTTCGATCTGACTCAACTGCATCCTTGCCTGGGACTTATCAGAGTTTAAGTTTCTTGGCTTGTGCTATTTGACTCTTAACGCACGTCGGATGAACTGGCCTTGGATTCGTGTTCTGGGTTTCCATGCCGTCATTGTGAGGTCTTCGATTTTTTGAGGAGCATTCGTCAGCAGTTCGTAGCCATCGCGGGTCACGCGAATCGTGTCTGAATGGCGGCAGCCACCGAAGCCTTCCAGATAAATCCCCGGCTCAATGCTAACGACCATGTCTTCGGCTAGCGTCTCGGTGCTGCCTTCGGCTAGGAACGGACCTTCGTGATGGCTCAATCCGAAACCGTGGCCTGTCCGATGCAGACGCTGGTCTTCTCCGCCAAAGCCTTCCTGTGATAGAAAAGCGTTGACACTCCCGTCGATCTCCGCACAGGATGCACCGGGGCGGAGCATTCCCAATGCAATTCGGCGGGCTTCTTGCATGGCTTTGAAGACGCGGCGACTTTCGGGACTGGGCCGTTGTGTGAAATAGGTCCGTTCGCTTTCCGCAGCGTAACCGTTGACACGGGTCAACACCAACGCCACGTGCGGGCCAGCCTCTAGACGGTCGGCTAGTTGTGGGATTGAATGCGGCATGGCACTTTGGGGGGCGGCCCAGGTCGCCATCAGGACTCGGGTTGTGATTGGGTCCCAATCGGGCGTTTCCCGAATAATTCGAGCGGTCACTTGGCGCGTTCGGGCAAAACCCTCAGCGACGGTCGAACCATTGTAAGACGCCGCAAAGAGTTGATTGACTCCAAAGTCGGCATAGCGTGCGGCACGGGCTATCATTTGGATCTCCATCGGAGATTTGACGGAACGCAACTCTTCGACGAGCGGTTTGCAACAAACGCGTTCCCTCGGCAACTCAGATTCGATGTCCTGCCGAAGCGAAGGTTCGACACCGATCATATGATGGCCCTCAAGGAGCGAAAGAAGTCGTTCTGGCCAACCCTGTCCCTCGGGAGCGGGATAGTCTCGGTAAGTTTGGATTTTCTCTTGTGCAAGATTTCGGGCCTTTTGCATGTGCCGCTCATCGAGTTTCGGCACCAAGAGTGTCGGTGGTTGGTTTGGGAAAACGAGCAGAAAGAACGGCCGTTCCAACGGTTCGAAACCTGCTCCCGTCAAGTAATAGATGCTCTCGAACGCCGAGACAACGAAGACATCGAGTTCAGCACGCTGGATTTTTTCCTGTAGGCCCGTCAATCGTTGCTGGTATTCGTCATTTGATATTTGAAGCATGCCGATCCTTTCTCATTTGTTGATCTCTCAGTCTGCCGGCGGACAGAGAGATGTCGTACCTGTTTCACCGCAACTCGTTAGTTACGGGGTCAAAAGCCAAGAAATGTTCCTGGTCGAAAAACTCAAATAGCAACCAACCCGGGACGGGGTATGCCTGGTCCAAATGCTGGGAAGTATGGGTCCGCCAGCCTGTCAGTTTCGCAACTTTGTCTATCGGCATTGAGTAGTTCGGACTTGGTTGAACTTTCGCAACAGTTCGAAGCTTCTCATCTCCCAGCATCTGTAGTGCTCGCTTGGGAGCCAGAATATATAGAAGAGAATCTGGAACATGTGCGGAACCTAACTCTGGCTTGTACTCGGAATCGGCAGCGTAAACGATCGCTCTCGTTGTTAGGCGTCCTGTTTCTTGGTGATCGATATGGCCAGAATACCCACCGTCCGGGTCGAAGCTGAGAATCAGATCAGGCTTGTCGCGCCGAATCTGCTCGACAAGACGGTCGACCAATTCGCTCTGCCCCTGCTTTGGCAGTAGGCTCAGCTTTCCATCCGGGTAGTCCCACACATCCTGTCTGTCAATACCCAGGAAGAATCCGTAGCATCGCAGTTCCGCTTCACGAACAAGTTTCAAGTCTTCCTTCCGACAGATCGGTGGATCCGGGTAGCCCGCTTCGCCTCTTGTTAACGTAATGGTATGGACGAAAACAGAGTTTCGTTGCCCGGCATCGGCAAGAAATCCCGCTGCGAGTGTCTCATCATCTGCATGTGCAAATATCCCTAGTACTGATTGAGCCTTGAAATACGCAACGAGTGAGTCCACTTGTTTTGCATTCTTCTCTTCAAAGAGCTCGTTAAACCAATACCCTGCCATCAGCGTCCCGATTGTCACCACGATCAAAACAGCCACAAGAAATAACCTCAGTCGCTTGAATCGACGCAAGAACGAAAAGTGTTTCATAAACCAGAGTCCATAAGTCAATGAGAGTAAGATGCCAGACGGAGAGCCGACGGAGAAGAAGGTGAAACCAAGGAGGTTCTGCTTCTGTCGACTGGAGAGACGTGCCGAAACCTGCTGTTTCGGTGTTTCTTTGACTTGCACTGTTTAATACAGCGTTATGAACTTCTTCCTGCACAGCCAAGTTCATGCCGCGCTGCAGGTACCGCCTAGCAACAGTTTGCGACGAAGTTTGAAATCATAGTTCTCACACTAGGGATACTTTCATGTCTCTGCTTCGAGCAGGTCCCGGTAGAGCCGATCAAAAATGTAGGCTCCGAGTGCCAATCCCTGTTCGATGTATTGGCGTCGATTGGTATCGTGCCAGGCGGCTTCAATGATTGCGAAGAACTCTTCGGCGTGGCGGGCGTCAATCTCCGCATGAAGCCGGTAGTGGATGAGATTCTCTGCGGGAACCCAACCGCGTTGCACAACAGCGCTGCCAATTGCGGCTGAGATTCCGGAAAAGGCGTACTCAATGATCCCCATGCAAGCCAGTCCCGTTTCCAACTCGTCCAGGACACAGGCCGCATTCAAGGCGTTGTTGAACGCGTGAACGGCTGGCCCAATTTGGGCCTGGTTCGGAACTCCAGGATCGCGACCGAGCGTATCGAGGAACTGGCAAAACGTTGTCTGGTGAAAGGCTTGTTCGTCGAAATCGCCGTGCTCCTCGTTCAGATTTCGAAGAATGTCGAGACGCTGTCTCGGCTCTGGAATCCGAGCGACCAGAACCGCCATGGGACGCGGAAAGAAGCTCACCGCAAATAGGAACTGTTCCTGCGTCCGACGGAATTGGCTTTGTGACATGCGGCCGCTCGAAAGCGCTGCGAAGTACGGATTGTTTAGCACTCCGGTCGTTTGTAGGACGGCGTCCGCACAAGCGGTGACATGTGGGGCGTGACTTGTCGAATTCGTCATTTAGATCTCCGCTGTGTTGATGTGCCAACGCCGGTCGGGTTCGAACGCCACGCCAAACACTTTGGCCGACGTCAAGATGGCGTCACTTTCGGCGAGTGCTTTTCGAAAGTCCGCCGCGTCCTCGCCGGGAACTGCGACGAATAGACCGGTAAGATGGTGACTCGAAGCACACCTCACTGCGTGTCGTAGCAACGCAACGCCGTCGCGGGGTGTTTGATAAGTAAAGCCCGAAAGGTGTGCACTTCGCAGTTCGGTTCCGTCGCTTGTGATTAATCGTTTGGCGTGACAGGTGTCTTCCAAGCGTCCACACGCCCGGCCGTTTGGTTCCATCAGCCAAATCGGCGACATTTCCGACCGCTCCTCCGGATGGCCGTCAAGGCAGACGTATGCGTCGGCACTCAGTTTCTCGCAGCAGACGTGTGCTTGTTCCGGCGTAGTCACCCAACGTGAACTGGGCGAATCGGGAGGCTGTGAAGCGGGCAATCGCAGAATCGCAATGCGTCCGACTTCGGAGAAACTCGGGATGCCGAGCCGTCCTGTGTAACGCGACGGCATGTGTGCTGTTCCCTCCATGACGATGGCGAATGCTCCGTCCACACGCGTGCCATCGATTTGTGACGAGACCCAATGACGCACCGCATCCGCCAAACGCAGCAGAGTCTTCCCACCGCGTCTTGCTGGATCGATCTTGAGATCACCGAAGTAGATAACGATGCGTTCGTCCCCTTTGGGGGTGACGAGACGGCGAATGCTCGCCCCCAGTACGCCGGCGATTCGTCCGTGTGACTCGGCGACAAAACACACCCCTTTGCCCAGGGCACGAAAGAATCGAGGGTAGTCCTCACCATGCGAAATGCGGAACGTCTGTCCTTCGCCAAGTGGATAGGCAAATTGCTCCTCGAATCGCATCAACTCGTGAGTCAATTGTTGTGAAGGTGCCGAGGAAAGTTGATGCACATTCATCGCATTGTCCCCCAATGCAATTCGCGATAGAAGAAACTACGATCGCATGAATGCAGTTGGGCTGCCTCGATCGTGTGCCATTCAAAACGGTTGCTCAACTCACGTACTCTGAGCGTCGAGTTCAATTGACGAATCAGCACGGAACCGCCCGGTCGCAGCGAGTCCCAGGCTGCTAATATCGTTGATCGCGCTTCGGCCGCTGGAAGCCAGTCCAGAATGTTTGAAAGGAAAACGAAGTCGAATGCGCCAACTGCCTCGCGCAACGCATCGGCCATGAACGCGTTCGTCCATGAGATCTGCGGCATGCCGGTGCGAATCGGTAAGTTGTACCAAGGAGCCTCATGCCCCTCGGGATAGCGTCCGGCAAGCAACTGCCAGAGATAGGGGTTTTCGGCAGCGGGCAACGTGGACAGACAATGTCTGAGTCGGCTTGCAAAATGTCGCGAGAAGGGCTCAACGGCATTCCGAGTCGCGTCCGCCCCGAACAGCCTGACCAAGTTCGGCATCGTGAAGACAGCATCGAAAGCCTGATCGATGCGTTGCCCGAGCGATGTTGAATTTGCGACTCGTCGGACTTGCTCCGCCGGATCGGATAGCCGAAGTAAAGCCTCGACATCCTCTGAACAGTCGCTCAATTCGTGACGTAACGCTGCAAAAACACATTCATAGCGACCGGCATAGTCTGGACCAAGACAAGCGACTTCCGGCGGCGAACCCAGTGCATCGGCTGGTAAGTCAAGCGCCGACAACTCCGCTTCCAGCCACACTTGCCGTCTGTCGGTTGCCATCGGAGTGTGACCGAGCAACGCCAATCGGGATGCCGGATCGACGGTCTCTAATAGTCGAAGTTTGAGACGTGACAATGCGAGTTGCGACGGATTGGGATCGACCAGATGGATTCGGGCGACATTCGGAACTGCCGCCAGATGAGCGGCGGTGCAACCACCGGACGCGACGATCGCCACATGTGTTGCGGGAGGTGCTTGTTCCACCACCCGCCAATCAAGCAGTGAATCTTCACGGACCTGAGCAAAGGCCACCGGCAATCGCGCGGCTTCTAGCGCCCATGGCGAGATCATGTTTTTCTCCCTGTCATTTGACACTTGCTGAGCTTGGGTGTGCCATGTTTTTGGGGGCAAGAATTCGTCACCGGCCAACACGAGTGTCAATCCTTTGCAGTTGAGTCTTCTTCTGTCGACTGCGTGAACGCGTTGTGTGTTTCAGTGAAGTCGAAACTCTTGGAAGTCTGCTTGGCAGGCCGTCCCGTAGTGCACGCGGATCGCGCGTTCGGACGGGAGCAGTTGTAAGCAAGCAGTGGTGTGCCAATAGTTGCTATGCATGCAGAGCGTCTCGCTGCTCGGACTTTCGTCGGAGCCGTGGTCCGAGAGCAGTTCTTGCAAATCGCGAAGGCCGAATTGTCTGCCAGTTGTCAAAGTTTCGAATCGAAGGTCGCGTGACTCGGCCGATGCGTGGACCCGAATGTTCCGCAGTGGAATCGGTGCATGATGGTCGTAGATTGATTGGCGAGATAGTTCGACGTCACGTGTCGGACGGCACTGAAAACGGTTTGTATGCGTCAGTAAATCGTGATTGTCCAAACCGAAACGGACGGCCGACCGTGTGTTCGTCAACTCGACGGAGGCAATGCGACCCTCGGCGTCACCGAGCATCAAGAGACCGCCACCCCACCGCCGCGAACGCGTCAGGTACTCGATCGCTTCCGGCACCAAGCGAAACTGCCCAAGCATTTCGGCGATCCGCATAGAGATCGTCGGTGCTGGCTCGGATGAATCAACGCCATAACCATAATTATAAGTCACTGCCAGCCCGGCTTCGTTGACTCCGTCGACAGTCCCAACCAACGGAGCTGCCGTGAATTCCAGCGAACGGAACCCGTCCGTCGGTCTGTTCTCGCGGATTGTGTAGAGCGGCTGCACGATTGGCAGGTAATCGAAATTATGGGCCAGCAATGGCAGACCAGTTGATGAGCGAGAACCAGTCACCGCGATCGCCGAACACGCCCCCGAGACCGGCACATGGGTCATGCTCGATACATCGGACAACGCAGGTTCCAGGGCATTGAGCAGGCAAATCGCAGAGAAGTCGAGACCCGAGCCCTCAGCAATCCCATGGAGCCGATCACGCGTAGCCGTCCCGGCTTTTTCGTCGGCGAACGCTTTCATGAGAAACCGATAGGCTCGCATGGCAGCAAACCGACGAAATGCACGCAGCGGCAGAATAGGGGTCTTCATCAACTGGAACGCTTCGAGTTGCAGGACTGTCGCCCATGCCAACTGAATCCGTTCCTGCAACGCCTCACCCTGGGCACGCCCCATTTCTCGGGGAGTGCCGCTGCAAAGGACATCCAGACGCGGCTGAACGACACGGGATAGTGCACCCGGCAAAGTTCCATTACAAGGAGTCATTGTGTCACCAAGCAAGATTGTTGACGGAGTCGGAAAACGGATCTGAGTCGTTCGTCGATCTGCTCATTCAGCCGTCGACGCATCGTCTCGGCCGAAATTGGCAGATCGCTCATGCCGAATACCATTCTCTTCCAGCACGTCTTTGGTCGCCTGCTGAGCCGAACCGAACACGTTCTGAGGGGCCACTTTCCGCCAAGGATAAAGCAAATTCGACGGCCGCTGGGTGGCATAGACACGGACAACGGCGGACTCAACCAAGGGCTTCGTTTCATCCGCGTCAATCCCCTGAAGCGGGGGTCGAGAAGGCTACGATACAACCAAGAGTGAACCGAACAGTCGCAGCAACAGGAAGTGAAGGCATGTTGAATCCTTTGAAGGAAAAGTGAACGTGCTCCCTTCTGGCGAATGTCGTTCCGAAAACGCAGTGAAATCTCAAGTGCCTTCACAGCAACGGTTTACAAAACGTGCCTTTTTCAAGAACGAGAAGAACCCGGCAAGGGGGCGCCTTTCTTTGTAAGCTGCACTCCAAAATTTGTCGCATGTTTCGATCAGGAGTGGTCAATGAGCATTCTGACGACTGAAGAACGTCGTATCGCAGAGGCTTTGGCTGGGATCGGTTACTGCAACCCGTTTTTGCCGGAGCGGATGGTGCTGGAGCGGATCGCACTTGGCAGCGATTGCGAATCGGACAGGGTCGCTCTAAGCCATCAACCTGGTGCCTCGTTCAAAGAGATGTTTCCCAACCAGCAAAAACTCTGCTCGCTAGCCAAACAACTAACCGACAAGTTCCGCGCCGGAATCATTCGCGAAGCAGCGATCAATGAACGAGATCGGCTTCTCTATGAGGATCTGGCTCTTTACCACCTCTACACCGAATACATAAGTCCGTTGGATCAATTGACCTATCAGAGCGAACTGACGGCCGAGAGCCCATTCCCGCTGTGGGAGCAGTTTCAGCAGGATTTCAATCACTACCTACAGCTACCGGAAGTGACACTACCCGATGCATTCGAGCCCGAGCATGTGTTGGCTTGCTTCTATCAGATCGAGCGGGCGTTTCACCTAATTTTCGATTTTCTGATCGGCGCATCGGTGCCCATGACCCGCCTGCGAGCCGCGGTCTGGCAGTCCATTTTTACCCACGATATGCGGCGTTATGCCCGCGGTCTTCATCAGCAGATGCACACGATCTCCACATTGATCACCGGCCCGTCCGGCACGGGTAAGGAACTTGTCGCCAAAGCGATTGGGATAGCACGGTACGTTGAGTTCGATCCGAGCACAAAAACGTTTCCCGCTCAGAACCCAACAAACTTTCGGGCAGTCAATCTAGCAGCACTCGCGCCGACACTCATCGAGTCGGAAATGTTTGGACATATCAAGGGGGCATTCACCGGAGCCGTCGAAGATCGAACCGGGCGATTGGAAAGTGACGACAAAAAGACGACAGTCTTCCTAGATGAAGTGGGTGAGCTGACCTCGGAGATTCAAGTGAAATTGCTTCGGGTCTTGCAGACTCGGGAGTTCCAACGAGTCGGTGAATTCGGGGATGCGCGAAAGTTCGAAGGCCGCCTAGTTGCTGCCACAAACCGGGACCTGGCGGCCGAGATGCAGTCCGGCCGTTTCCGTGAAGACTTCTATTTTCGGCTGTGTGCGGACACAATCCGCACGCCCAGTCTTCGCGAGCAACTCGCCGAACAGCCGGACGATCTCGCGCGGATGGTCCGTCATATCGCGACCGACGTACTTGCCGACATGCCGGGAGAAGTCGAACAGCTTACGACCGAGGTCGTCGACTGGATTGAATCGCATCTCGGGACCGATTATCCCTGGCCTGGCAATATTCGCGAACTTGAGCAGTGCGTCCGGAGCGTCATGGTTCGCAAGCACTACCACCCGCCGTACCGTGCTCAGCCAAATTGCTCAACGGCTCTCGAGCGGTTTGCCCAAGACGTCATTGCGGGGCATTTAACGGCAGAGGAAGTGCAGAGGCATTATTGTTCTCTCGTCTATGCTCAGTCAGGGAATTACCGAGCCGCCGGAAGACACCTAGGCGTCGACTGGAAGACCGTCCGAAAGAAGGTCGATTCTCAGTTGGTCGAACTCTTTCGGGCGTCTGCCGAATGATGGCACTGCATGATCGGCACGGATTACCGACGCTACCCACCCTCCGCGAAGACTTCGGCGATGCGTAGTTCCTCCCGCAGCCACCGGATGCCATCCTCCAACACGGTCTGGGGTGCAGCGGCGTAATGACGATCGACGACCGATCTCGGCGCATGGCCCAGAAAGTGATCATAAATTGACACGAAGCGAGGTTGGGAACGAAGGAGACTCGCGGAGGTCTTGCGGAAACCGCTCAAGGGCAAATCCACGTCGCGCCGCTTGCACAGGCGATTCCATGCCGAGCGGATGTTGTCCGTCTTTTTGTATTTTCCGGACTCCAGTA
This sequence comes from Thalassoroseus pseudoceratinae, assembly GCF_011634775.1. Lineage (NCBI taxonomy): Bacteria > Pseudomonadati > Planctomycetota > Planctomycetia > Planctomycetales > Planctomycetaceae > Thalassoroseus > Thalassoroseus pseudoceratinae. The sequence goes on along the minus strand of NZ_JAALXT010000011.1, from coordinate 1,636 downwards.
GTGTTTCGGTCAGCAGCGGTTCCCCCCGTTGGTTGAGAAGGACTCGGGTTCCGCTCTCCGTTTGCTCTTGCTGAAGGAGGGCCAACGTTTCCGGCCAAAGAGTATACCGCACGATCGGGACACTGGTTTTGGTCCGTTTTCTCGTGATCGTACCCTGCTCGAAGTCCACTTCGCTCGGCAAGAGATTGGCAACATCCGCTTGTGTGAAACCACGATTCAACATGAGCAAGATGTAAAGTCGGGTTCCACGGGCTCGCTGAGGCGATCGGGGAGGCTGGCGAGGGGGAAGCCGACTCGGTGTTCGCGTTGATGCGTCACAACGACCTGCGGCAAGAGTTTCCCCATGCGGGACGGATTCACCGATGGCGACGTGGAACTTCGGGACGCTGAGATTGTGCGGCGGATTGTTGCTGTGGCAGAAGGCAATAAGCTGGCATTCGGTGAAGACAAACGCCTGCCGCGTATTCAAACTGTGGGACGAGTTTCATTCACGCCGTTTGCCGCGCGAAAATTATGTGGTCAATTGGCCTAACGGATTCGACACACCTCTCTTCCACGTCAGAAATTGACTAGCATGACCGTCGCGAGTATTCTCAAATTGGATGGTCAAGAGAAAAACAAGTGAGGTTGCACGTAACTCGTTGTTCAGACGCGAGGCCACGATGAAACTGGAAACGCTGGAAGGCGATGACCTTTTCGTGATCCACGACTTGATGTCGGCCGAAGATTGCCAGGAACATATCGACCGCAGCGAAGCTCTCGGCTACGAGACGTTTACGATTGGCGGCGAAGTTGTGCATAACTATCGCGACAATTCTCGCGTCATTGTGGATGATCCCGCGCTTGCTGATGCGTTGTGGCAAACGGCCGCAGGTATGCTGCCGGCCAGACGTGAGGGCATGGTTGCGTCTGGACTAAATCCTCGGTTCCGCTACTACCGCTACAGCGGCACTGAATCATTTAAGCCACATCACGATGGGTCAGTTCGGATCGGCCGCAGCGAAAGCCTGCTGACGTTCATGGTGTACCTGGCGAATGTTGGTTCGGGCGGCGAAACCCGATTCTACGCACGTGGGCTTGGTGTTACCCACGAGATCAAGCCGGAAGCTGGGAAGGCACTAGTGTTTGATCACGGCCTGTTGCACGAAGGCGTCGCAGTAACGGAAGGCACGAAATACGTACTACGCACGGATGTCATGTACGGGTAAAAACCACATGCTAGTGTGATGAGGCGTCGGTCTATGCCGTTGGAAACCTGGGCAATTTCGCCTGTGCAACCCAACTACCGAATACACCAGAGCGGCGGACACGGTCGAGTGTCTTGTAAACGCATGTTCGTCGGCAATTGGTGGTTCGGTTGAGCGACAACGAGAAATCCCGGTTGTGTTTTGGAATAGTTGAATTCGTCGACTTCGCTTTGGTCTGCTTGGCGGTTTCCACTCGGTCGCCGTGCGGGCGAAAAACATCTGCGAACGGATTTGCAGCATAGGCGTCACGTATTGCAGGGAAACTGCCGGCCCACTCAAGAGCAGGGATATCAGCGGCGACCCCCAGCTTGGAAGCAACGAGTAACTTGGCGCGGCGTTGATCGGCAATGAAGGCTTGGAGGAGTGCGAGACTCACTGCTTTGCCGCAT
>NZ_JAALXT010000010.1 GCF_011634775.1 Thalassoroseus pseudoceratinae | reverse complement strand
TAGGTTCGGTCGTCGAAATCTGAACCATCAGTTCATGGGATGAGCTTCCACAGAAGGGCCTTTTCCCCGTCAAGAGTTCGTAGAAAATAATCCCGACACTGAAAATGTCACTGCGTCCGTCCAACCGATGACCTTCGCCACGGGCCTGCTCTGGACTCATGTAGGCTGGTGTTCCTGCTAGGCGACCGCTTTTCAGATAATCCTCTTCTTTGATCGCTAACCCGAAGTCGGCGACGTAGGGCGTGCCAGCGGATTCCTCGATCAGAATGTTGGCAGGCTTGATATCTCGATGGATGAGCCGTTTCTGGTGGGCGTGATGAAGAGCCTCGGCAACCACCGCCAGCAGTTTCGCCGACTCATCGGGAGACGGTCGATCCTGCTTGATCCGATCCGCCAGCGTGCAACCCTCGATGAACTTGGACACAACGTATACGGCTCCCTCGTCGCTGCGACCCATGTCATAGACCGGCACGATATGAGGATGGTCAAAACTCGCCACCATCCGAGCTTCCGCCAGATATAATTCCGCATCTTGCCCCGATTGAAATCGTTCGGGCTTGGGCACCTTGATAGCGACTTGACGTTCGAGTTCCTCATCGAACGCTAGCATGACCCGACCGAAAGCTCCCTCACTGAGATCCCGCAAAATACGATAGCGTCCGATCTGTTGGTCGAGTTGGGTTGAGTCGAAGTCTTCTGTTGTGGCAAAAGCTACACTGGGACTGCTCGTATTCGAATTGGAGAGCTTTTGACGAAGCGTATCGCTGATGTCCGAGAATCGAGATAGAAATTCTTCGACGCTCGGTGACGATTCTCCATTCTGCCGAGCTTGGAACTCGCCTACCGCTAGTTCCGCCTTGCACTCCAAATCCCCTGCCAAATCAGGAAGCCGAGCCAGATACTCCTCGACAGTCAGCGACTGTTCGGTTCTCCAGCGGTGTTGTTGATCAACTCGAAGCACAGCGAGTTGGCCTTCCCGGTCCAACTCGCTGTGCTGTTCCAGAAAAGCGAAAACGTCGGGCGCAGACTGGTGCTGGTTCCAAAGAACTTGGAACCTCTCGGCAAGCGATTCGGGCATAAATGGTCTTCACCGACTTTGGAGAGAGACTTCCAGAGAAAGGTTGATTATGAACCACCTGAACAAACAGATCAACGGTTGTTTCGGAGGACATTGATATGACCACAAGAGTCGGAGGCGGCAAGTTTCCCGATGTAATGTTGATTTCGCTGTTGGACTAGGTTCGATTCCTGGACGGGCTACTCGACAACATGCCTTGCGAGTGTGATGGACGCACGATGGTCTTCGGAACCACAAGACGGGGTTCGACTCCCTGGCGGGGTACTGAAATCAACATGTCCTGGCAGTGTGCTGGATTCGTACGCGAGCCCGCGAAGCTCGAATAACCACACTCCGCGCGGTGCCCGGTTCGACTCCTGGCCGGGACACTTGCATGTTTTGCAACAGCGTCTTCGGGAAGGGAAGGTTCCCATGTCCAAACGCAACTTTGACGAACAGCCATTTTTTTCGAGACGATGAGCAAACGCCGGAAGGGGTTTCCCTCCGAGACGCACGTCAAACGCGGTGTGCACATCGTGGGCGACGGCAAGCTGCTGGAGGAAAAGCTCGGACGCAACGACCTCTGTCCCTGGCGCAGCGGTAAACGCTTCAAGAAGTGTTGCCTCAAGAAGGGGCGATTTTGATGGCGTCAATCGCGACCAATACTTTTAGAGACGAAGAATGAAACAACGCTCGCTTCGAGCGTGCAACATAACGCTGGAGCCAGACGGCACGGCTATCGGCTGCAACCCGATCGAAGTGGGTTCGACTCCCACCGGCGTCTCTGGTTATCATGTGAAAATGCACCCGTGGCAACCAAACTGCCTGCCCGTACACACCACAGATCGACCCAGACGGCCACCATATAGCAGAATATATCCATCTCACAATCATGGTAGTGCTTGGAGAAAGCCGATGGCAAAGCGTGAGTATCCTTGGCCGAAGAAGGGTGACAAGCTTTTCGTCGAGGAACCTGATGCCGACGAGCGTGTTTTCCATGTTGGCGCCTACATGTGGAGTGGACTGCAACACGCATCTGCGTTCAAGACCGCCGCAGATATGGTGATCGACGGTGCTCAACAAGCAAGCCGGATTGACTATCGAGACGATCTGATTCACCCTGTCGCGTATTTGTACCGTCACGCGTTGGAGCTAAAGCTGAAAGAGATCGTGCGATATGGAATCCAAATGCACTGCTACAAGAAGACCGACGTCGAGGCGATTCTGGGAAACCACAACTTGGCCAAGCTCTGGACGAAGGCGAAGCAAGCGATAGTGCACCGCTGGCCGAGTGGTAACACCAGTGACATCAAGGCGACTGAGGCGATCGTCAACGAAATGCATCAAGCGGACAAAGACGGGCAAAGGTGGCGGTACGCTACTGACAAGAACGGGCGGCCTAACAAGCACGACGGATTGCCCCAGTTCATGTCCATCAAGTCAATGCGAATAGTTGTACCAGCCTCCTGCATCGACGATGTTTTCGGCAAACACAGCGTTGTGTTGTGAATAAAGCGAAGAAGGATTGAATAATAGTGGACCGTTGGAACTGCTCAGGAATGGGTGAGTTGACACCTCCGCTAAGCTAACCCAAGGCGTTCCCAAATGCTTCGGGACACGGGCTTCACCGGCTGGAATTCAAACTTGTCGCAGGCAGTTTCAAGTTCGCGAGCGACCAACCGTGCTCGGTCATAGCCCGCACCGAATCGCTCTTTCAGTGTTCGGGCATCGCGGTCTTCGTCGGTGGCTGCTTCCAGTGCAGGGGACGGAGTCCAATGGTTTTTGAAGAACGGTGGAAGTGATCCATCGGTTGAAGCTTCGACAACTGGTTTGACGATCGATCGATATTGCTGGTGGGTCTTGTTGGTGGCGTTGAGCAAGAAACCGAGAACCGCCGGTCGTCCGGTTCCGCTGACGTCCCGAACCTGGTCGATCAGCGAAAAAGTCCGGGGGAGACCGTTCAGCGAAATATGTGTCGAACGAGTCGGCACGACGACAAAATCCGCCATCGCCAGGCCATTGACACTGATCATGGAAGCCTTCGTGACATTCGATGGCAAATCGATCAACACGAAATCGAATTCCGTCAACGCCGGCTTGAGGTGTTCCAAGAATAGATGATTGTGCTGCCCCCAACGCATCGAGTCTTCGACATCGAACATGCGGTCGCCGTCGGGAACAAGTAAAGCAATCTCTTCCAATGCGGCCCCGCGAGCTTCGGCACCAGCACGCCAAGTCAAATACTTAGAACATTCCACGATCGGCCTCCGAGACCGTCGCAGGTAAGCCGCCAACTCGACAACAGTCCGTCCTTCATCGATAGCCGCGTTCAGTGACTTGTGACCCAGTAACGCACAGGAACTCGAGGCCTGTGCGTCGAGATCGATCACCAAAACCTTTTTGCCCCGATTCGCGGCCAAGAACTCCGCTAACCCCACAGTGACTGTGGATTTTCCTTCGCCACCTTTGTTGTTGTAGATCGCTACGACGTGCATACTGGCTCCCTGTTTTTTCTATTCGTACGTCCAGACTAGACCGACCTCGACGTTTCGACAACCATATCGGTCACATGCTCATGATTTTTGGTGAACCGGATACGCTCCCGGCCGTTTACCTGCGATAACCGGTGTACTCTGCGAAACCAAAACACGCTTCTGATCCATCTCCTCTCATACTCGCTGGCCTGAATTGCTCCCACGCTGCTTCTAAGTAGAATGGCGTTCGATATTCGGTGAAATTGCACCTCCAAAACTTGATGACCAATAAGTGAGATCCCCGGAAAGACAAGAACAACTACCAATAAACTCGTCTGTTATGTCCGCAACACCAGTCCGCTCTCCCAATTTCGCTTTCTTAGCCAAGTACGATGATGTGCTGGTAAGACATGCCGCCCTAGCGGAACGGTATGTGTTCGATGATTCGAATTCGGCGTTGATCAAACTGCGGCAATTCGCGGAGTTACTGACAGAGCATTGTGCCGCAAACAGCGGGATCGTGATTGGCCCCCGGGACTCATTCGTGGACGTGCTTGAGCAGTTGTGGCAAGCACGGATCTTGGGACCAAAGGTTAGTCAGTTATTCCACGGTCTTCGTAAAGCCGGCAACTCTGCGGCTCACGAGCATACTGGCGATCGCCGCGAAGCACTCCACCAACTGCAGATGGCTCGCAAACTTGCGATTTGGCTTCATCGCGTGTTTGGGGGAGATCCAAAGTTCAATCCAGGGGCCTTCGTTGTTCCGCCCAACCCGGCGGAGGCAGAGCAGGAACTTCTCGACGAATTAACAAGACTCCGACAAGTGGAGGTTTCCGCAAAAGTCCAAACAGAGGACTTGAAGGAATCGTTGGAATCTGAACGGCAACTGAAAAACCAGCTCGAAACGCAAGCCAATCGGGCATTCCAAGATCTCGAAGCTGCCCTTCAACTCGCGGCCGAGACCGAACAGCAACTCGCCGAGGAACGTCAAAAGTTTCATGCACGGTTGGCGGAGCTGCAAACGCAGACCACGACGACCAACGATCAGCGGCAAGCAACGGTCAGTATCGCCCAAGCTCAAGACCAGGAACTCAATCTCGACGAGGTCGCCACGCGACACATCATCGATGCTCAATTGCGGGAGGCCGGTTGGGAAGCTGATTCTCAATCACTACGACATGGCCACGGAACTTGGCCGGTCAAAGGTCGCAACCTCGCCATCGCCGAGTGGCCAACAAAGCAAGGTCCGGCGGATTACTGCTTGTTCGTGGGTTTGACTCCGATTGCCGTCGTCGAAGCTAAAAGAAAACATGAGGACGTTCTTGGAAAGATCGATCAACCCAAGCGTTACAGTCGCGGTTTTCAGCTTGACCCAACGCATCAGTCACCGGGAGGACCATGGGACGAGTACAAGATTCCATTTTTATTCGTGACCAACGGTCGTCCGTTTCTCCGCCAGGTCATTGAGAAAAGTGGGATCTGGTTCCTCGATGCCCGGCGGAGCGTCAATCATCCGCAGCCGCTGGAAGCTTGGTACACACCGGGTGGACTCTCACAACTGTTGGATCAGAACCTTGACGAAGCGGACAAACGGTTGTCCAACGAACCGACTGACTATCTTCCGTTTCGCCCGTACCAGGCCGAAGCCGTCCGGCGGATTGAATCGGAAATCGCAGCCGGCAAACGCAATCTTCTCGTGGCAATGGCGACTGGCACCGGAAAAACGATGACCTGTATCGGGCTCGTTTATCGGTTGATCAAAGCCGGTCGATTTCGCCGGGTGTTGTTTCTCGTCGACCGCAGCGCCCTGGGCGAGCAAAGCAGCAACGCCTTCAAGGATGTCCGTCTTGAAAAACAGCAGTCCTTCGCCGATATCTACGATATCAAGGAACTCGGCGACCTCCGCCCGGATGCTGATACGCGGCTGCAAATTGCGACCGTCCAAGGCATGGTCAAGCGATTGCTCTACGCCGACGAAAACGTCCCACCGACTCCAGTCGATGCCTACGATTGCATTATCGTCGACGAGTGCCATCGCGGCTATAATCTCGATCAGGAGATGTCCGACGCCGAGATGAGTTTCCGCAGCGAAGCCGACTACATCTCGAAATACCGTCGTGTGATTGATCACTTCGACGCCGTTCGCATTGGACTCACCGCTACGCCCGCGTTGCATACCACCGAAATCTTCGGCGCACCGGTCTTCCAATACACGTATCGGCAAGCCGTCATCGACGGCTGGCTCGTGGACCATGAGCCGCCGTATCGCATTATCACGGAACTCGCAGAAGATGGAATCAAGTGGGAACGCGGCGAGGAGATGCAACTGCTCGACTCCCGAACCAGCCAACTGCAACTGTTCAACACACCGGATGAAGTTGAAGTCGAGGTCGATCAATTCAATCGACAAGTGCTAACGGAAAACTTCAACAAGACCGTCTGCGCGTCGCTGGCCGAACACATTGACCCTTCGCTACCAGGCAAGACGTTGGTCTTCTGTGTCAACGATCTCCATGCGGACATGGTCGTCCGGTTGTTGAAAGACGCCTTCGACGATCTCTACGATGGCATCGCCGACAACGCGATCATGAAAATCACCGGCAAAGCCGACAAACCTCTGCAACTCATTCGCCGATTCCGCAACGAAGAGCACCCCAAAATCGTCGTGACGGTTGATTTGCTGACAACCGGTGTCGATGTCCCACCGATCACCAACCTGGTTTTTCTCCGGCGTGTCAAGAGCCGGATCTTGTTCGAGCAGATGCTCGGGCGTGCCACTCGACTTTGCAAAGACTTGAACGGCCCCGGCGACGACAAAGATCGGTTCCGCATCTTCGACGCCGTCAATCTCTACGAGGCGTTACAGGAAGTCAGCGACATGAAACCCGTTGTCACACGGGTCAGCGTGTCTTTCGAGCAACTTGTCCAAGAACTGCAGACGGTGACCGACGAAGATGCTCGGCAACAAATTAAAGAACAATTGCTCGCCAAACTCCAACGTAAGAAACTCAGCGAAACCCAAGCCGAACGCTTGGAGACCGCTACGGGGTTAGATCGCCGTGGGCTGATCGATCACGTTCGACAAACCGATCCTAAGAATCTGGCGGAGTGGTTCCAACAACATGCGCCGACGTCTTCGATTCTCGACGAAGTCCGTCACACCGGCACCCAATACATCGTCTCCAACCATGCCGACGAATTGCGTCGCATCGAGCGTGGCTATGGGGCAGCTGCCAAACCGGAAGATTTCCTGGATGCCTTTCGCAAGTACGTCACCGAGCACATTGATGATGTGCCTGCACTGATCGTCGTCACGCAGCGTCCTCGCGAACTTACCCGCGCCCAACTTCGGGAACTGCGATTGGAGTTGGATCAAGCCGGTTTCACGGAAGCCAACCTCCAAACCGCGTGGCGAGAGTCCACCAACCAAGACAATACTGCTTCGATCATTGGTTACATTCGTCACGTCGCCTGCGATCAGCCACTGATCGCTCACAAAGACCGCGTGCAAGCCGCCATGCAACAGATTCTCGCCAGCCGTTCCTGGACTACTCCCCAACGTCAATGGCTCGACCGCATCGGCAAGCAACTCGAAAAAGAACTCATCGTCGACCGCGAAGCCCTCGACTCCGGCCAGTTCAAACAAATGGGCGGATTCAATCGGCTCAATAAGATTTTCAAGGGCGAATTGGAAACGGTCCTGCAGTCCATTGCGGACACCATGTGGCAGGCAGCTTGACGGAGTTTTCGGTTTTCCGTGTTCGGTGTTCGGGATTGATCAAGATGGCATTTCAATCGTTTGAGGATTTGGAAGTCTGGAAGAAGGCGTGTACGCTGGCTGTCTTTGTCTATGAAACCTTGCAAGAATCCAGGGATTTTGGTTTGAAAGACCAAATGCAGCGGGCCGCGGTTTCGATCGCTTCCAACAATGCCGAGGGAACTGAACGCACTAATAAAGACTTTGCCCGCTTCCTCACCATCGCACGTGGCTCGTCCGCCGAACTTCGAACCCAAGCCTACATCGCCGGAAAAATCAAAATCATTCCCACCGAGGCCATGAAACACATCGTCGAAGAAACGAAGCAAATCAACCGCATGTCCTACGCCCTAACCAAGTCCCTCCAAAATAAACCGAACTAAAACTGAACACCGAAAACCGAACACTGAAAACCGAACACTGAAAACCGAACACTGAAAACTAAAATCGAATGACCACCCAAGACATCGTCGCGAAACTTTGGAATCTCTGTCACGTCCTGCGGGACGATGGCATTACTTATCACGAAACGTCACCGAACTCACCTATCTGCTACCGGAACCGGTCGATGCAACGGACCTCCCGGAACTGCCCGATGGATGGGAATGGTGCCGCATGGACGACTTGTCCGCAGACGAACCAAACGCGATCTGCGCCGGACCTTTTGGAACGATATTCAAGGCGAAGGATTTCCGTTCTGAAGGTGTGCCGATCATTTTTCTTCGGCACGTTGCCCCCGGGAAATACCTGACAAGAAAACCTGGTTTCATGGACTCCCGGAAATGGAAAGAACTTTTTCAACCATACTCCGTCCATGGCGGTGAATTGTTAGTTACTAAACTTGGTGAACCGCCCGGTGTTGCAGCGATTTATCCAGAAGGAATCGGCACAGCGATGGTGACGCCTGATGTCATGAAGATGACAACTAACCACGAAGCTGCATCGACTCGATGCTTGATGCATTACATGAACTCCGATATCGCTCGGAGATTTACTTCTGGGATCGCATACGGTGCAACGCGACTTCGTATGAACCTTACAATCTTTCGTGGCATGCCGGTTCCGTTGCCGCCAATTGCAGAACAATATGAGCTGGCATCTCGAATCGATGAGCAGCTAAGTGGAATCGAGAGCATCACTGCCTCAGCAATTGAGAGCGAAGCGGCGCTCACTCAACTCGATCAATCCATCCTCACGAAAGCGTTTCGGGGGGAGTTGGTGCCGCAGGATCCGAGTGATGAACCGGCGGCTGTGTTGTTGGACCGCATTCGCCGCGAACGCGAAGCCGCCGCCCCCAAGAAACGAAGCCACAAGAAAAAGTGAACGTCTTCAAGTCCCTCTCAGCCGTCGAACTGCCGCAATCCTAGCAAACAAAGCCGATATAGCTATTCGTATTTTCAGCTGGAGAAAAAAATGATCGATTTAGTTGATTTTCTAATTGCCGCAGGAGTTGAGTTCGATGTCTCGGAAACGAAGATTTATCAAGCACGTAGAGGTGCGACAACTGCCTTAGAGATGTACTTTTAGGGAGATTTTGAAGACTGGCAGCAAACCCAAACTTACCAGGAATTTGAATGCAATCATGTATTAAGCTTGATTGATCTACGCGGTAATGACGAATGGCTATTCGCTGGACTATTCAATGTCTCTGGGCGACACGATCCACCTACGAGGAATGAACCATATCGATATGAGCTTGAAATGGCACCAGCTGTAAGTGAAATGGCGGGACGCATTATCGTGAGACAGAAGAGATCAAAAAACCGCATTATTTGGATGCGTGACGAAATTCAAACAACCATTCTTGAGATCCGTCGTGGTTCTATTGGCTACGGTGAATTTCCATGATAATGCAGTGCTTCCCAATATTTTACGAAGGTAATCATCCCATGCCAAACATTCGAGAACTTCTCGCCAACCCCGTCTTCGAGAATTTGACGATTACACAATCGCTCGATCACTGTATCAAACAAGATCCCAAAACTCCGCGGCGGTTTATCATCGAACGCGGGAAGTTCCAGGACGATGAGGAGTTAGTGCGGCACTATGCCGAGAAACCAGAGATCACCGAAGGGCTCTGGCGAATGCATCAAGCCGGTAAACTCAACTGCACCTGTGAAGCCATCGCCATGCACTTCGAAGAATTCGAGGAAGACACCAAAGAACTCGTGCTCAAAAAACTAGAGCAGTTGTTCTGAACTAGCAATCGCATTTCTCAACCGACACCGAATGAATGCTTGAACCATGGCAAAACGCAAACCGACGAAATCCAACCCGCTGAAGATGTTCTCCTGGGGCTACTGGGGGTGGGGCAACGCAACCGAACAACTGGTGAAAGCCGTCGACGCCGTCGAACGCAGTCGCGGCTTCAAACCACCGATCTTCGTCGATGTCCGCAAAAGCCGCTCCGTGCGGGCCAAGGGTTTTAGTGGCAACGCCTTCGGCGACCTCCTCGGCGAACGCCGCCACCAATGGATGAATGACCTCGGCAACGCCCAAATCGGCACCAATGAAGGCGGAGTCAAAATCGTCAAACCCAAAGCCGCACAGGACCTCTTCGACCTCGCCCTAGAAGCCCACACCGAAAACCGCCGCATCGTCTTCTTTTGCAGCTGCCCGTATCTGCGTGAAGCCGACGGTGGAAAATGCCACCGCTGGACCGTCGGCAGCCTCCTCCTCAAAGCCGCCAAAAGAGCCGGAGTCCCCCTCGAACTCCAAGAATGGCCCGGTGACGATCCGCACGAGAAGCTAGTTGTGAAGCTCGACGATGAGGAATTAAAGAGGTTATGGCGAAACGGTGGCTATGTTCCCCTTGGCGAGCCCCGGCAAGTCTCAAAGTATGCCAGTTTGCCGCATGGATCGATTGTCTATCTACAATCGAGACAAAACAGCGACGAACACTTCGACATCATCAGCGGCCCCGCCATCTATCGTAACGGCCAATGGAAACTTCCCATCCATGAGGCATACGAAGTCGAAGACCAAGCCGCCTGGACGGAAAGCAAACGCCTCCGCAAGCAACATGCCTGGGACGCTCGGTGTAGTTGAGATGTGACTTTGGTGTGAGCGAACTCCATGAGTTATTTACCACTATGAGTTGCTGAAGGGGGCCTTGAATGATTGGTCTGGTTGATTTCCTGACGGCGTCCGAAGTGACGTTTGATGCCAGTAGCACAAAGATTCATCTCGCATGTTGGAACGGCAAAGAACATCCGATTGACGTGTACTATACCGGCGAATTTGGATTATGGCAGGAATTTCAGAGACGTCGCAACTTCTCATGCTCGCATGTATTGAGCCTCATCGACCTGGGTCAAAGTTTGTGGCTGTACGTTGGCATATACGTTGTGCATGGCTGCGAGCCACCCAACGATTCTGAGTTTTTCCGGTACTCCACATCTCTGCAGCCGAATCAAGAGGAATTGATTGGGCGAGTTGTCGTCAGGCATCAACGCACACGCCAATCTTACATTTGGCTGAAACCGGAGATACAACTGCCAATTGCCGAAGTGCGTCGTGAGAAAATGACAATCGGCGAGTTCCCTGGCTACAACTCCGTCATCATCAACCATGCCAAACTGCGAACTATCACTCGGCAGCGGATCGCTTCGTGGCATGGCGCGCTCGCTAACATCAAAGGCGTTTATCTCATTACCGACACGACCACTGGAAAACACTATGTCGGCAAGACTTCCGGACAAGTTGGCATTTGGCAGCGTTGGTGCGACTATGCTGAGAATGGACATGGAGGCAACATCGAACTCGTTGCTCTACTGAAAGAAAAAGGTGCCGAGCATATGCAGTTTTTTCAGTATTCGATTTTGGAAATTGCTGACACACACGCCTCGGAACAGGACATTCTTAAACGCGAGTCGTATTGGATGGAAACGCTTCGTTCTAGCCAATTCGGTTTGAACTGAGCTCCCGACAGCAACGACACCTTGCCACATCACGACCAAACTCCATTTCACAGGACCAGCAAGAGAAAACGATGGACGCAGGAACTTTAAGTATTCGCCAAGTATTCGATAGAGACTGTCGTCACATTGTGCCACTCTATCAACGACGGTACGTCTGGGAGCGCGAACTTCAGTGGGAGCCTTTGTGGGAAGATATCCGCGCGGTGGCTGAACGACGACTTCTGAAACAAGACACAAGACCACACTTTTTGGGTGCAATCGTTCTCGAACAGGTGCCGAATCCGTCTGGATTTCTGGAAACGCGTTTGGTCATTGACGGTCAGCAACGATTGACGACGCTCCAAGTGTTCCTGGAGGCGCTCTGCGATTTTGCGGAAGAACATGGTCCCGAGCAGTTTCACAAGGCACTCCGCAAGCTCACTCGCAATGACGATCCGATGAGTGTGGACGAAATCGAAATCTTCAAGGTTTGGCCTACGAACATTGACCAAGAGGATTTTCGAAGAGTCATGCTGGCAGGTTCACCGGCAGAACTTCGCAAGGAATATGATGTCTCACCTCAAGCCAAAAGCGTGAATAACAACATCGGCGATGCGTACCTGTGTTTCCACGAATTGCTAACGGAATGGCTAGACCCTGGCGATGAAAGTTATGAACAGCGGCTGAATGCACTCTACGAATCCATTCTCAAGTATCTTCGGCTGGTGGTTATTGACTTGGATCAGAATGATGATCCACAGCTAATCTTTGAGACGTTGAATGCCCGGGGCACTCCACTGTTGCCGTCCGATTTGATCAAGAACTTCCTGCTGCACAAAGCGAGGCAGGATGGCGACGAACCTGCGGCTCTCTATACAAAATACTGGATGCCGTTCGATGAGAACCACGAATACTGGCAGAAAGAACTTGGTCGCGGTCATGCTCGTCGTGCTCGCATCGACATCTTCTTGCAGCACTTCCTGACACTGAAGAAAAAAGATGATGTTTCAGTGGCACATCTCTACGGAGCGTTTCGAGAGTTCGCAAGCAACAATGTATGGGGGTCGGCAAGTGACATCGTTAGTTCAATTCGATCGTATGCCGAGGTGTTCCGTTCCTTCGATCAACTATCCATTGAATCTCGGGTTGGGCTATTCTTCTATCGATTGAATGCTATGGACGTGGGCACAGCGTTCCCATTTCTAATGGAATTGTTTTCTCACTTCGAAGCCGATGAAGCGACCGTCACGAAAATCGTTTGTGATTTGGAGTCGTTCTTAGTTCGGCGGATGGTTTGCCAGCTCAGCACACGTGGCTACGGCAGATTTTTTATCGACCTACTCCCTTGTCTCGAATCTGAGTCGCCGGCTCATTGTGTTCGCGACTATCTTCTAGCGAGTGATGCAGAGAACCGTCGTTGGCCAAACGACGAGGAGTTTCGTATCGCGTGGGAACAAACACCGCTTTACACGAAGCTGGTAAGAGCTCGCGTTCGAATGTTGCTGGAGGCTGTGGAACAAGAGTTATTCACGGACAAGTCGGAGAAGCTTCAGTTCGGAGAAAAACTAACCATTGAGCATGTCATGCCTCAGCACTGGCACGGAAATTGGGCATTACCGAATGATAAACCCCAGGTCGAAGCGGAGCTCGAACGTGAAAAGCTGCTCCACACGGTTGGAAACCTGACCTTGTTGACGAAGAAACTCAATCCTTCAGTTTCAAATTCTGGCTGGTTGACCAAAAAAGCCGCTCTCGAAGAACATAGTGGGCTTGCTATGAACCGCTCAATCATCAAGAAGAAAGACTGGACGGAAGAAGAGATCACGAAACGCAGTGAAAGGCTTTCAAAGTTGGCACTTTCGATCTGGAATCGTCCGTAGACAGTTCGATCAGGCACAACGGCGGTGACAAAATCAGCGCAACCGATCAAGCTCGGCGTGCATTGCGGCTTTCCGCAGACCTATCGGCGGTGCCTGGATACCCAATGTGTGCAAGTGCCCCCAGGTCATCAGGTAGTCCCGCGAGTGAGTGATCACAGCCAATTGGCATATGGATTTGTAAACGTCGTCTACCTCGTTTTCCCCGCAAGCATCGAAGTTCCGACAACCGAACGGAGCGACCGGGTGGATCGAACAACGGTCATCTTTGGTGAGAAAGACGCACCGACCGCTCTCTTTCTGCGCAGGAACAATTGTCGGAATCGTCACAGGTTCCTCACCAACCTTCCAGTCGTCCAATGACCGGAAGTTCCGTTGCGTGAACTCTTCATTACCAGGGTCAACGCCAAAAAAATTCGCAATCGCGTCTAGGTCGCCCGATGCCAGGCGACCGGGCATCGATTTGCAACCTGCCTTGCACTTCCCGCAAGCACATGTCGAACGTTCGAACTGTTTCAGTTCACTTGGTTTCATCGAAAACCTTTTCGATCAAAGAAGCGACCGCCGAAGCATTTGCCACGACGGTCAAACAGAATCCCCCCGACAGCGACGAACATCACCACCGACACAATCACAAACCCGGTCGCCATATTTAGATACTAATACTAGGAGGGCTTAATGGGGGTTCTCCCCACCCCAGCGTTCAAGCTAGCATCGCCAGCAAGTCCGCGGCGGTGAACACGCCGCTTTCCACTTCGTCGGACTCGGGCTCCTCGACATTGCCTCTGTTGTCACAGCATTCTTCAGTGTTTTCGAAGTGCGGGGTGGAAATTTCGGTGACGAATTCTGATTCAGACTCGGTAGTTTCTTCGTCAGATTCCGGTTCTTCGGCTTTCGGCTGATAGCCGACCGCATCGGTCAACAACGGCATCACGACGTAGGTGGAGCAGTCTTGAGCGGTCAGCGTGATTTGCGAAGTGCTGTCCGCGTAGTACATCGTGACCATTTTGTCCTTCGCCAGCTTGAGCCAGTCGACCAGAAACACCGGGTCCAGGTTTGAATAGAACCGATGCCCTGGTGCGTTGACCGAGAACTCCGAGCGACACGAGCCAACATCCTCGGCTCCCGCTTCGCCGAACCCATTGTCGTCGGTAACTTGGACGCGAACGCCACGATGATCGCTGTCAGTCATGATCTGTGCGGATTCGACCGCTCCGAGAAAATCGTCGGTATCGAACTGAATGCTATCGGTAGCATAGATCGTCTGCTCGATAGCGTGCTTGAGCCGAATTTCGGGGGATGTGAAACGTGTGGTCGTTCTCGTAGTCTGTGACCGCTGTTGTAATGTTCTCCGGGAATTCCACGGCTCCCTCTGACGGCAGTCGATACTCGGACGAAGCCGGCAGGAACAGTCCGGTTTTCGGGGATCAGTCTATCCCGCGTTGCATCCAAGATATCAAATTAGCCGATCTCGGCCATCACCCGCCGAGCTTCGGCGAAATCGCGTTCGGCGTAAACTTCTGCGGTCAACAACGCATCGCTGCGTCCCTTGCGGAGCCCAATGACCGCCTGTAGCCCGTGGCGGATGGTCGGACTGACGAGTTCGTTCTCGACTGCCCACCGAAAAGCCCGATTAACGCGACCGACTTTCTTGTTGATCTCGGTCCGACACCAGCCGATGCGGATCATTTCTTCGCGGACCGTCTTCAACCGGACGGAGGAGAATTCCGCGGCTGGGGGGGGAACTGTAAAGTTCCTTCACGACTCGCAAAGAACCGCGGACATGCCGCAGCTCGCTCGTGAGTTCGCTGTTATTGACGTAATACGCCCTCGGCGTGACGCCAGTATTGAAAGATCAATTCATTGACCGAGAGAGGGGCGGGGGCGTCATTGCGAGAGCCGGGGAGTTTCCCGGTTAGCAGATACTCGCCGATGATGCGACGGTAGGCTTCTTCAGCCTCGGACGTGCCCCACGGTCCCGTGTAGAAATCGCGTCCGTTGATGCGGACTCGGCCCTTACCAGTGGGCTTGTGGTGGACGTGAGCGGGAACGTCTTTTTTTGGTCGAGCCATGCGTAGAGCCTCCCAATCCGACGGGTTTTAGGGTACGGATACCCTGAAACTTTTGGGTTTGGGCTGCTCTCACGACCATCGCGAGGTATCTTAATTTTAAGATTCAGCGGAGTTTAAAAAAGCTCCCCGAGGCGGTCTCCATCCGAACCGCAGGTTTGTCGAGCTAGGTGCCTTTCGTATCAGGAGGTTACGTCGATTGCCGCACATCGAAATGTTCAAGTGGAACTCCATTTCTGACCGAATTCTGGCGGAATCACAATCGGAAGTGCCGAAGCACGATCGGATGCGTTTGGCCTTTTGCTATCAGTCGCTGCTTGATTCCGGCGAGGTCAGTACACGGGCCGAATTGGCTAGGTTTCTCGGTGTAAGCCGCGCACGCGTTACCCAAGTTCTGAAACGCCTGAATGAGCGGTAAAACAGCATGGAATTCTGCGTTCTGTCTCGCCGAAATGCGTGAATGTGAGAGAACTCTGCAGTTTTGAAGTTCCGCAAATCCGCTAAGGTGGGGCCAACCGTCAGCTCGAAATCGGGCAGGAAATGAGTTTGTTTACGGCTTCGATTTCAGCGTTGAATCCTACGTAAACCGGCCGTTGGATCTCGATCAAATCGCTTTTGTCTTCAAGCATCTCCGAATCGATGTTGTCGGATTGAATGAAGCCGTCGAATATGTTAGATGCCTGAGCCTACTGCGCAACCCAGCGAATGTTCATCTTCTTCATACGAGATGTCAGCGTGCTGGCCTTGATTCCAAGTAGCCCGGCAGCACCACCAGGACCAGAAACCTTACCTTGCGTACTCGCAAGTGCCTTGAGGATGTTGTTGCGTTCAAGTTGGCGCAGTTGGGATTCAGTAAGAATCTCTCCTGGGGGTTCTTTGGTCATGTCATTGACTGAGGGTGCATCTGAAGCCGGCAACTGAATTTGAATCTCTGTTCCCTTCGCGGTGATGGTAGCGCGCTCAATCAGGTTCTGCAGTTCGCGGATGTTGCCCGGCCAGTCATACCGCCTGAGAGATTCAGCAACCTTCTTTGTCAGCCGTAAGCTCGGTCTCCCCATGCGGTGGCAAGAAGCTTTTAGGAAGTGTTTTGCCAACGCTGGTATGTCCTGCTTGCGTTGCCGTAATGGAGCTACTTCTATTGGGAAAACGTTGAGCCGGTAGTAAAGATCCTCCCGGAAGCGACCTTCTTGGCTTTCCTTAAGCAGGTCTCGATTGGTTGCGGTAACGATTCTGACATTCACCTCGCGTGTCTGCTCTTCGCCTATTCGCTCGAACGTACCTTCCTGCAGGACTCGCAGCAGCTTACTTTGCAAGGCAAGTGGGATCTCACCGACCTCGTCAAGGAACAGCGTACCGCCATCAGCGGCCTCGAATCGACCAGCCCGATCTCGTATGGCGCCTGTGAACGCTCCTTCGGCGTGACCAAAGAACTCACTTTCGAAGAGTTCTTGAGGGATAGCGGCGCAATTGACCTTGACCATCGGGCCTTTGGCTCGCTCGCTGCGTCGATGGATCTCTCGGGCGACAAGTTCTTTGCCTGTGCCGGACTCGCCAGTGATCATGACGTTTGCTTCAGTTTTCGCCACGACCTTGATCTGCTCGGTCGTGCTTCGGATTGCGGGACTGTTCCCGATGATCTCTCCGAAAGCTCCCTCGGATGCGACCTCTTCGCGAAGGTATTCGTTCTCGAGTTCCAGATGACGTTTGAGGCGATCGATTTCCTCGAACGCGCGAGCATTAACGATCGCAGCAGCGGCGTGGTCGGCCAACATCCGGTGCCAGATCAACTCATCAACATTAACTGGCGTGCGCATGAAGACCGCGAAGACACCGATGACTTCACCGCGGAAGACCAGAGGCTGAGCCGCCACACCACGAATCGATTCACGCTCTGCCCATTCCGGGTCTGCGATCCACTTCTTGTCTTTGGTCGTGTCCCAAACCACGATCGCATCGCCCGTCTGGGCAACCACTCCAATTTTTCGCTCGCCAATCGGGAAACGGCTGAAGCGCCCGTTCAGTCGGCTCCAGTCCGCATTGGGATCGTTGATCGATTGCCCTGCGCTGGCGAGCAATTGAAGGAACTTCGTTGGCGGCTCAATCTTCGCTGTTTCTGATGTTTCGATACGCTCATCGGTATCGATCAACCAGATTCGGCTGAGTGCTGTGTGCTCCATGCTTGCCACTCGGGTGACGATCAGCTGAAGCACATCTTTAAGCGATCGCTCGGCGGCGACTTCAAGAAGCAACTGCTTGAATTCCTGTACATCAGTCTTTGTGGGGCTGGCTTGCATGGCTCGATTTTACGAAAAATCGCAAATCATTTGCAATAATTCGCGAAATTGCGAAATACCAAGAATTGCACCAAATCATCGATTCGCAACTAAGTACTTTCGCATCAGCCACTTAAGGAAATTCTCAGACTTTGGCATCAAGGTTGCCTTACCACTTAACTGTCGCCAAGACGTTCGGCCTTGATACTCAAATCCTGGAGCTCAAAGATGCCTCGCATCCAACCCGTTCAACCGACCGAAGCCAATGAAAAATCCAAGAAGCTGCTGGAGGGTGTCCAGCGTGGGATGGGCATGGTGCCCAACATGTTCAAGACACTCGCTCAGTCTTCAGCTGCTTTGGCAGGCTACCTCAACTTCAATCAAGCATTAAGCGGAGCACTCACGCCAGCGCAGCGGGAGCAAATTGCGCTCGCGGTTGCGGGCGTCAACGGATGCGATTATTGCGCCTCGGCTCACACGCTGCTGGGAAGCAATGCCGGGATCTCGGGAGAGGAACTCACGGCGAACCTTGTCGGTCAATCTTCTGATAACAAGACGCAAGCGGGACTCACCTTCGCTATTGCAGTGGTTGAACGCCATGGCCGGGTTACCGACGACGACTTAGAGCTGATCAAAGCAGCGGGTTTCACTGACGCTCAAATCGTCGAGATCGTTGCAGTCGTCGCACTCAATATTTTCACCAACTACTTCAACCACGTTGCGGATACCGAGATCGACTTCCCGTTTGTCGACACCGTCGCCGCCGCGGCTTCCTAACCTTTGAACCAAACCTGTCCTACTAAACACCGAAAGCTGGAGATTTATAAGATGAACCGTGTTGAAAGAATGATGAACGAGCTGCCCGACGATGGTCTGCCGCAAACCGGCTTTGAGATCGAGCCGGGTCGAACAGCTCTCGTTATTACCGATCCGCAAAACGACTTCCTTCACCCAGACGGCGTTGCTTGGGGCGTCTGTCAGGAGAGCATCGAAGAGAACGGTACGGTGGAGAATATCGAAGCACTCATGAAGGCCGCGAATGAAACCGGCATGCGGCTCTTCGTCAGCCCGCACTACTATTACCCGACCGACCACGGCTGGAAGTTCGAGGGGACGCTTGAACGTGTGATGCACAGCATCCACATGTTCGACCGACCGGGGGCGTTAAACCTGTATGGCTTTGAGGGATCCGGTGCCGACTGGCTGGAGGAGTATAAGCCATACATCAACGACCCTTCGACGGTTGTCTGTAACCCTCATAAGGTCTACGGCCCCGAGAACAACGACCTGATCCTGCAGTTACAAAAGTACAAAATCGACAAGGTCATCCTGGCCGGTATGTCGGCGAACCTTTGCACTGAGTCGCACTTAAGGGAGTTGATCGAGCGTGGTTTTGAGGTAGCGGTGGTTGCCGATGCGACCGCCGCCGCGAAGGTGCCTGGGCTCGACGGGTTCCTCGCCGCCTTCATCAATTACCGCATGGTTGCCAGCGCCGTTTGGACGACTCGGAATGCTGTCGAACATATCGCTGCCGCTAACGGAGAATTGGTGTTGCAGTAACACCGTCTTCGGCATGGAACGGTCACGGTCGACTCGACCCTCGGCAAGGTCGTGGTCGGCCGGCTCGTTCCAATTGCTATGAAGGCTGCCAAATACACCCCCAGGTACACAATGATTTACGAAACCATCCACCCCTTACTGGCACCTGTCGTGCTGATCTCAGCGTGCGGCTTGATGATCATGTCGTTAAATGCCCGAACGCTGAAGTCACAGTCGAGGCTCCGCCGACTCCAGCACGAACGGCTTGAGATCGCTGAGTTGGTGAAGAATCAGGTAAAGTTACATCAACGCAGCGTCACCGCTATGAAGGTGTGGGGAATCAGGCGATCAACCTGCTTTGTCGGCTACACCTGATGCGAACGTCTCTGATGTGCATGGTCGCTTGCGTCGCGCTGCTGCTCATCAGCTCTTTGTTGATTGGTATCGCCAGTATCAAAGCAGACTCGCTGTTCGATGAGTTTGCGATTGCCAACTTTGTTGCTGGGATCTTAAGTATGCTCGCCGGAGCGACGACTTTTCTGGCCGAACAACGAATATCGTTGAAAGAAATCGCCTACGAACATGACCGGATTCTGACGCTGAAACTTCCCGTTCAGGCGACAGCGTTGATTCGTCGCCACCATTCCTAACACTTCCCATGGATCACGATTATGCCACTCCCGACAGACATCAAGCCACCGTTCACTCGTGAAACAGCTCTCCGGAAAGTGCAAGCAGCCGAGGATGGATGGAACTCCCGCGTCCCGGAAAAGGTCTCGCTGGCCTACTCGATCGATAGCCAGTGGCGAAATCGCGACACATTTGTCGCAGGTCGAAACCAAATCGTCGAGTTCCTGACCAGCAAGTGGGAGAAGGAACTGGAGTATCGCCTGACAAAACAGTTGTGGGCCTTTACTGACAACCGCATCGCCGTGCGTTTCCAGTATGAGTACCGCGATGCCGACGGTAACTGGTTTCGTGCCTATGGAAACGAGAACTGGGAGTTCGATGACGACGGACTGATGCGACGCCGTGAGGCCAGCATTAACGACTATGCGATCGAAGATTCCGAACGCAAGTTCCATTGGCCTCTGGGGCCACGCCCAACAGACACCCCTGGCTTGGAAGAACACGTTAAGTAGGCACGACGAGATCGCCAACGCACTTTGTTGATTAAGGTTCAAAATTAATTGGGAGTAAAAAATGTCGAGTCTGTCGAGGCCAGTTCTTTCCCCTGTCGAGATGTTCGGGCGCCGGTTATGCAACCGGCTGGCAGTTGCTCCGATGACCCGCGTGAGTGCCCACGGCGATGGGCTCGCAACCGATCGCATGAAGAATTACTACCGTGATTTTGCTCGCGGTGGCTTTGCGATCGTCATCACGGAGGGGACCTACACGGACAAGGATGCCAGCCAAGGCTACGACCGCCAGCCTGGGATCACGGATCAGCGCCAAGCCAACTCTTGGGCGCCGATCGCCACTGCGATCGCCGATCAGGGAAGCCTGGCTATTATGCAACTGATGCACGCTGGCGCATTGTCCCAATGGCACGACGCACGACGCACCATCGCACCGTCCGCTGTGCCACCGCTCGGCGAAATGATGCCCGCATACGGAGGCAGTGGTCCTTACCGCTTCCCTTCGGCAATGGCGACAACCGACCTGGCTGAAGTTCGCAATGGCTTTGTAGCGGCGGCAAGACACGCGGGACGCGCCGGATTCCACGGCGTCGAAATCCACGCTGCGAACGGTTATCTGCTTGATCAGTTCATTACCGAATACACGAATCGCCGGGATGACGAGTACGGCGGGTCGGTGTCGGCGCGAATTCGGTACCCGGCAGAGATCGTTGCCGCGGTGCGCGATGCATCCCCCGATGACTTTGTGGTTGGAGTCCGCGTTTCGGAGGCTAAAGTCAATGACTTCAACTACAGCTGGGGTGGAAAGTCCGAAGCCGAGACGATTTTCGTAGCACTCGCTGAGGCCGGAGCGAGCTATATCCATGTGGCCGGCGAAGGCCGCGGTTTCCGCGAGTCGAGTTCAGACAAGCAAGAGCCGCTTTCTACTATGGCTCGCAGGGTTACCGGACTGCCAGTGATCGCCAACGGTGGGCTGCATGATCCGGATCCCGCTGATGACGTGATCCTAGACGAACATGCTGACTTGATTGCGCTCGGACGCGCCGCACTGGCGACACCAGATTGGCCTCGAAGGATTGCCAATGGTGAACGGGTCGTCGCATTCGAGAATGCGATGATTTCGCCAAGTGCATCAATCCAAAACACCGACGCGTGGTTCGCTCGGAAACTCGCACATGGCGTGCATGGCTGACTAGTCAAATAAGCATCAGTATGTGAATCAACCTTTCTTCTTCGCGTGAGAGCACATGATATAGCCACATCGATGGAAACCAAGTTGGCGAAGCTCTCGTTTGAAATGTCCGGCTTGTGGCTATCGACGAGCGGCGAAGATCTGGCCGATCCGATGAACTCAGTCAAAGCCGAATTGCCGGCTTCGACTTTTCGAAAACTACTACCCGCTACAAAGAGAATCCAATGTCGCTTCAAGAACAGCTATCTACACTCAAAGCACAAACCATCGCCAATCTCCCCGAGGAACTCGCCGCCGTCATGGTTGACGAGACGGAGAAATTGACCGCATCCGGTATCGTCGCGTTGGCCCCGAAGCCTGGAGACAATTTCGAAGACTTCACGCTGCCCAATCATCTCGGCGAGAAGAGAAGCCTCGCTGCCCTGAGAGAGCGTGGGCCTGTCGTCGTGACGTTTTACCGGGGTGGATGGTGTCCGTACTGCAACCTGGAATTGCGGGCCTACCAGGCGGTTCTTCCTGAAATTAAGGCTGCGGGAGCGACTTTGGTCGCCATCACGCCCGAACTCCCTGACGCATCTCTGTCGACCTCCGAGAAGAACGAGTTGGAGTTTGAAGTTCTCACCGACGCCAACTCAGACTACTCACGAGAAATTGGGCTCGTCTTTACGCTGCCGGCGAGGCTACGTCCCATCTATGAGACATTTGGAATCAATGTTGAAGCACATAACGGAGACGGACAATTCGACCTGCCGCTTGCCGCGACTTTCATTGTCGACGTCGATGGATCGATCGCCAGTGCCTTCGTAAATGCGGACTACACCGTGCGCGCAGAGCCGTCCGATGTTGTGGAGATGCTTCGATCGCTCGTCAAACAAAACGCTTGAGTCTGCAATCGTGGAGTTTCGCGATCGGGCCCCACGGGCGACCGATCCGGTTTACAACAAAACGCAAAGATTGGCTGGAACGGGCATAATCGAACATCGCCCAGGAGAAGAAAAAAGAGCCGTTAACAGCGTTGAATCCGCAATGTCGCGAGCACTGCTTGACAAGGATTAACGCTGTCGGCAATGGTAAGCCACGAAGGAAACGGAAGTACTTGTGTTACGTTGTTCCGACGAATCCAACACTCTGAGACTTGAATCCGGAGAGCCAACGTTCAGTGATGGCAACAATCTTAACAACGATTTTGGTGATTGCGGTGGCGGGCAGCGGGCTGATGGCCGGGCTGTTCTTCGTCTTTTCCTTTCGGTGATGGATGCCTTGGCGCAAATGCCGACGTCGGAGGGAATGAAGGCCATGCAGCTAATCAACCGGACGATCCTGAATCCCGTATTCCTGAGCGTTTTCTTTGGAACGGCTCTGGCCTGTATGCTCGTTACGATCATCTCCGCATGGCAGCGGCCACCCGAGTACGGTTTGGCCATCGCGGGGGCCTGCGCGTATTTGTTTGGCGGTTTCATGGTGACTGCAGTATTCAATGTCCCACTGAACAACGCCCTCGACAAATTGCCTCTCGACGCACCGGAGGGCAACCATGAATGGAACCGCTACCTGCGGCTCTGGACGCGATGGAATCATCTTCGCACGGCAGCATGCATCTTGGCGTGCGTGCTCCTTGCGATTGGGCTTCCGTAGCGCCGCGCGAACGACAATTCTGAAATCGGACGAAACAAAATGAATGAGACGATGACAGTCCTTTTGCTTGGTGCCACTGGAGCGACGGGGCAGCTGCTGGTGCGACAACTGCTTGACCGCGGTCTGAAGGTCAAAGCGATCGTGCGTTCACCCGACAGGATTCCCGACTCCCTTCGGCAGCAGGAGAGTCTATCGCTTATCCGTGCGAGCGTATTGGATCTCAGCGATACTGAAATGGCGGAGCACGTAGCCGGATGTGAGGCGGTGGCATCCTGCTTGGGGCACAATCTGACCTTCAAGGGCATCTTCGGCCAGCCGCGCCGACTCGTGACTGATGCTGCTGAACGATGTTGCCAGGCCATGAGGGCCAACGGCTCGGACAAGCCAACTAAGTTCGTTCTCATGAACACGGCTGGAAACAGCAATCGCGATCTAAAGGAGCCGATTTCACGAGGTCAGGGCTGTGTGATCGGGCTGCTTCGTCTGCTGGTGCCGCCTCATCGGGATAACGAGAAAGCAGCGGACTACCTGAGAACGGAGGTTGGTAAGAATGACACCAAGATACAGTGGGCGGCCGTTCGTCCAGACAGTTTGTTCGACGAAGACAACGTGAGCGCCTACGAGTTACATCCATCGCCGACCAGGAGCGCGATTTTTAATCCGGGGCGAACCAGTCGCATCAATGTCGCACATTTCATGGCTGACTTGATCACGAACCATGACGCCTGGGAGAAATGGAAAGGTCAGATGCCGGTGATCTACAACACGGAATCTTGAGCGTGCAGTATCGGGTAGACCCTCAGCATGCGGGTCCGCACTGGGCGGTTCGACACCAAGACCTTTAAGATCCGTAGACTGCCCGTAGCAGCAAAGGTGGGTTACAGGCCTTTCACACCGCATCGGTTGGTCATCGTTCGAGACAGAGGTTGCATCACCCGCCGTGTTTGCGTCCAGCCGGGAACTCGCATCGGTCTTGAGCACCGATGGCTTTATCAAGGATGTGCGGAGCTGCCGTATTGCACTGTCGGACCACATGCAGATCTTCGCAAAGTTGAGGCGTCTGAGTTCCGATTATACGGAAATCCGTTGCGGTTCGGATGAGCGTTCAGGGTCAGACCAGAGTTGAGACCCGAACCAATTCCCTTCTTGTCTGCTCGCAAACGACAAAACCCCCGGCCAGAAAACAGCTTGTGACCGAGAGTTAATGGTTCGGATTGTGATCCGTTTTTTCGAAGCTCCCCGGATCGGTCACTATGCAAACCCCGGTCTAGTCGAGCTAGGGCACTACGGAATCAACAAGTTACGTCAAACTCCGGTGGTTCGATTCCACCTCTGCAATCGACCACCGAACCGAAAAGGAAACGCGACCGCATGCGGCTGGCCCGGTATTATCAAGCCTTGTTCGACCCCGGAAAATTCGAGTCGCGAGCAGCTCTAGCCCGCCATTTAGGTGTCTACCGTGCACGCGTGACTCAGGTGCTGAATCGACTGGCAGAAGATCACGATGATTGTTCTAAACCGGCACGAATCGTTAACTGAAGCCACCTCTTCTAAGCTGTCCGACCTATATGTAGTTGGAAATTGAATCGAGCCGCTCACCCAGCGAAATCCACTCGTTCTTACGATGATGGCTTGCCCGCTTGAAACTTTACCGAACGATTGGTAAAATACTCTGATGCGACCCAAAACAACATCTGATCGCGAAGTTCTACTCGCTCTAACCGCGCTGTTTCGAGAGCACGGTTTTGAGGGAACGAGTCTTTCCATGATTGCGGAGGCAACGGGTCTGAAACGGGCCAGCCTCTACCATCGTTTCCCGGACGGCAAATCCGACATGGCATTAGCGGTGATTGATTTCACTTGTGATGAGTTCGCGGAGGTACTGTCTCCGCTGCATGAGTCAGGACCAGTGAAGACCAGAATTCGCAAGGCTGCGCGAAATCTCGACGCCTATTACGAAGGTGGACTTCGCTCATGCTTGGTCGATTCGCTCTCCGTCGGAACAAGGGCTGACCAACGTGGTGTAGTTGCGGAGCGAATCGCTCAAATCATGGATGGCTTCATTGGCAGTTTTGCCAAAGTTGCCCGGGAGGCTGGAGCGAGTGCCAGCGAGGCTAAGCGTCGAGCGGAAGATGCGGTCGTCCGCTTTGAAGGCAGTCTCGTCGTCGGACGCAGTACAGGAAACACGAAGCCGTTCAAGAGATGGGTGCAATCGCTTCCGGAGCTTTTGGCGGGGGACAACTGATGTTCTCAGACTTTCGGGCGTATAGAGATCGGTAAGCACGTTCAGCAGAGGAGAATCCAACGAAGACAAAACAAACGTATGCAGTACTGGCACTCGCGATTTTGCTTCTGGGTGGTCCAGCGCATTCTCAAGATGCCGGAACAGACAGCACTGGCTCCAAAACCTTGGAAGAACTTGCATCGGAGAGACGGAATCGTCCACTCACTGAGTTGAGTGCAGATGAACACCAGATTTTTATCTATGAGCGAGAAACTCTGAGAGGGATCAAATCCGGCAACATCGACCAGATGATGGATCTGTTCATCAGCGAAAACGCAATCGTCTGCCCACCGGGAGGCGAGGCAATCATTGGTCGCGACAAACAAAAAAGGTTGTTCAAGCAATGGCTCAGCACAAAGGGAGTCTTGTTGGATTACGAGCCGATTGACGTTTACGTCGGCCCGTCCGGCGACATGGCCTACGCATACGGACTGGTCCGCTGGAAGAACCCCGATGAGCCTCAGTATTTGGGCAAATACGTCTCCGTTTGGGTCAAAGAAGACGGGCGGTGGATGAATCACGTGGAAATGCGAAACGTCATCCATGAAGAACAGTTGAAGTGACCCTTTACTCGGAGCAGAAAAGTGATGGAAGAACCAGCAAACGATGAGCCACGCCGCATCTCGGTGATCGGCCTTGGCAATATGGGAAGCGCTTTAGCCAAAGCGTTCATAATGCCGGAAAATCAGGTCACCGTATGGAACCGCACGGCGAGTAAAGCTCAGCCTCTCGCGAAACTAGGCGCTCACGTCGCGGGCTCTCTACCGGATGCGGTCGCAGCAAGCGACGTGATTGTAGTCTGCCTCCCTAGTTATGCGGTAAGTGACTCTTTGTTTCACGCAACAGAGGTGTCGGGCTTGATGGGTGGAAGGACTTTGATCCAGCTTTCGACCGGCACTCCAAAGGAAGCGATTGACGGCGATGAATGGGCATCGCAGCATCGCGTCAACTACTTGGACGGAGCGATTATGGATGTTCCAGAAAGGGTAGGCACATCAGATCTAATTCATTTCTATTCAGGCCGAAAGGAAGTTTTCGAATCTCACAAACCTTGGATCGATCACCTCGGAGTGAATTCGCATTTTGCTGGAGAGAATCCAGGAAGTGCGTCCGCCCTCGACTGCGGTATTCTTTCATTTGGTTTCGGCTCCTGGCTAAGCTTCATTCATGGCGCGGCTCTTTGTGAATCTGTAGGTATCCCGCCAGAGCAGTTCAGTTCAGCAACGTTCGAGAGCCTCAACAGACTCGTACTTCCCACGCTGCATTCTGTCTCTGAAATGATTGGTCGGCGAGACTATCCGGGCTCTATCGCCAAGATAAAGCAGTACGTAACAGCCTCGGATACGCTTGTCCGATCCAGCGAGGAGAGCGGCGTCGATAGCAGGCTGCCAGCGACAATTGCTGACATTTTCAGGACGGCTCTAAATGCAAACTATGGAGAAAATGACTTGGCTGCGGTGTTCGAAGTGCTTCGTACACAAGCGACCTCAGAATAACACATCACTAACGTGCTTATTCAGTCATTGAATTGGGAGTGTTAACAACATGGATATTGAAGTCACTTCGTGGAATCCATTTACAGGGTGCACAAAGATCTCGCCGGCCTGCAAAAACTGTTACGCCGAAGAATTGTCAATCAAGCTGAACAGTTGGGGGACGGCAGGATACGAAAACAAATTCCGCTTTACCATTCACCACGACAGGTTGGAAAAGGCGGCCCCCTTGAAACGCAAGAAGCCCACTTTGTACTTCATCAACAACATGAGCGATACCTTCCATGAGGAGGCTGACGACCAGAGCATCGACGAGATCATGGGCATTGCAAGGGACGCTCATTGGCACAACTTCTACACGCTAACGAAACGAAGCAGTCGAATGAAAGAGTATTTCGAGAGTCGGGCTGTTCCGGACAATGTGTGGCTGGGAGTAACCGTGGAAAACGCAAAGTATGGCCTCCCCAGACTCAGAGACCTCCAAGAGATTCAAGCCAGTCACAAGCACATTTGTTGCGAGCCGTTGCTGGAAGAGTTTGTTGACATTGATCTGGCGGGAATCGATCTAGTGGTGGCCGGGGGAGAGAGTGGGAAGAAAGCGAGAAGGGCCGACATCAGCTGGGTGGAATCTTTGAGACGCCAGTGTGAGCGTCAGGATGTTCACTTCTACTGGAAATCTTGGGGCAGCTACGACCAGGAAGGCAATTTCAAACCGAGCGGGAGAACGGGATGCCTCATTAACGGCGAGGAATACAAATCTTTCCCAAGCGATCTGATGCCGCGAGATGGGTAATCATGCATCGATGACCTTGGGGCACGTTGGAATCTCAAAGTACAAATAATGAAAGGTAGTTCGGAACTTACTCGAAGAAAAAGGAAGAAAAATGACAACGACGAGCAGAACTGACAATGAAATCATGGACTTGGAGCGTGAATCGTACCGGCGATTTGAGGCTGGCGACTTGGAAGGGTTGACGGACCTGTTCGCCGACGATGTTTTGTTGTTCAACCCGGGAAGCGAACTTCTTCGCGGAAAGCAGCACGAGTTGGCAGCCTTGCAAGAGGCGAGTAAGGTCGAGGGCCTCGAAATGTCCTGGGAAGCCACTGAGGCCCGAATCAGCAAGTCAGAGGATATGGCTTGGGCACACGGATCAATCAAGGTGAAAACACCAGACGGTCATGTTCAGATGGAGAAGTATGTGACCGTGTGGATGAAGGTTGACGGGCAATGGAAGCTCGTCGCGCAGGTTCGCAATTCAAACGGTTAGTCGTGGAACACGGGTGATGATGCGCATCCAGAGGCATATCCTCAAAGAGTGTCGGAAAGAAACACCGGGGCAATATTCAATCATCGCGAGCGGCGAGACGATTTGTCGTTGGCAACGAAAGGGTGCCTTGCGGGAATAGTGGAACCAGCTGACTGAGACACCAAGGGAAACCGAAATGAAAAGCATTCGAAACGCCGTGATCGACTACGGCATGGAAAAATACGGCGTTGCGCCGGACCACCCTTTTGAAAAATACCCAAGTTACTTCGTCCTCCGGCACAAAGACGATGAAAAGTGGTTTGCGTTGGTTATGGACGTGCCCAAGAACAGGATCGGCTTGGAAGGTGAAGAGAACGTCGACATCCTTGACGTCAAATGCGCCCCCCAGGAGATTGGTACCTTGCGGAAGAGTGCTGGGTTCTTTCCCGCTTACCACATGAACAAGGAACACTGGCTGACGGTAATCCTCGATGGAACCGTCCGGCTAGACGAGATAAAGCGTCTGATCGACCAAAGCTTCATGTTAAGCGATTGAATGCTTGGAACCATCAATGATGATATGCTAGGCATCAGAATTGGGGCGAATATCCCGGTCGCAAAGCCGCCGACTTCTGGCTCGGTACTACCAATCCCTGATTGACTCCGGAAAATTTTGGTCGCGAGCGGCACTTGCTCGACATTTGGGTGTCTCACGAGCCCGTGTCACGCAGGTGCTCAATCGGCTCAAAGACGCCGAGAACGAGAGCAGCAAATCTGCCTGATTCGGGATTACGTGGACGGTGGCGGGACGACGTCATCCGGTTGGAGTGAATCCTGAGCGGCACGCTGTACGGTCAAAACATAGATCGTGTCATCCTTGATCGCGAACACCGCGCGATAGCTGGGCCGTGAGCCGAGGCCGAGCAGCTTGTCACGAATTTCGTACGAAAATTCATCGTTCTCCGCCGACAGTGAATGGCTTTCAGGAAAGTCGACGATCGATTCCAGCTGGGACTGAACCGTATCCAACCAATGAGCAGCCTGTTCTGGCGAGTGATGGCGCGCCCACCACTCCGCGTTACTCAGCACGTCCGCTTTGGCCTGGGGCAGAATAATGAGACGATAGCTCACTGCTGGCGTTGTCGTAGACCGAGGGTTGCTCGGATATCATCGAATGCTTCATTGAGCGGAACTCCCTCACCTGCTTCCATTTCCGCGATGCCTTGAGCGATGGCGTCGCGGTCCTGCTGACGCCGTAACGCTTCCATCGCACGTCGATGCACGTCGGCGTCGACGACGAAATACGTTCGGTTACTGCCCGGATCGACCACTTCCAGTTCGCTGTCGCCGCTGGCCTGAAGGGCGTCCGCCAAATCTTTGGAGAGTTTCGTAGTCATGCCGAAATTGTACCACGAAACGCCAAATTGGTGAACTGGAATTCGTTGTTGAGACGATCTTCCAGGACGAAATCCATGTCTTTCCCGAGTCGATGGGAAGGGGCTTGTAGGCAGAGGCAGTGCAGCAATTCGGTCCCTTGTGCGGTGCAAGGGCTGCGGGCTTCCGGTGTGCGCGAACGGTTCTCGGCGACGGAGTCTTGCGAACCGGCGACACCGGACCAGTCTCCTCCCCTCTTCCCGCGCGCCTGACACCCTGTGACCACGGCCTGCGAATTGCTGAGGCTGCAGTGCCTGCTCACGTTCCCGTGGGTAGCGTTTTCTACTTCCTCCCCCATTTTCTCATGGCACACGTGCCACCACGGGCCAAGCGTCCCGTCCGAAAACAGGACGCGACATCATCGGCGAACTCGTTAGCGGACGTCCTCCCGCGTCTCAAGATACAGGAAATTTCGTATGACGACCCAGCGTCCTCCTTACGGTTCGAGCCCTCGGTGGCCAGTCCGTTCGTCATGACGCAGGCGGTCGCGATCACCTACGGTCCGGTTGTCATTCGCCAGTGCTTGGAAAAGCTGCGACGGCTCGCTCAGGAATATGACGGAATCGATTACCTGCAGGTCTTCGAGGACCGCACGGACCGTAAACGTGAACCGCTCTGGTTTATCGACGACGGCAAGGGCGGTGCCATCACGCCGCTGCTCGCTTCCGACTATTGAACGCCTCGGCGTTCTCTCCCGTGATCGGCCCCCATGTCGGTTGCGGGCTTTTTGTATTTCCAATTCCCCTCTTTCGCATGGGTCAATACTTCAAAGCCATCAACACCGACAAACAAGAATACGTCTGCCCCTGGTGCATCGACGGCGGTGCCAAACTTTGGGAGCGGGCCGCCAACACGCAGGGTTCCATCTTCACGCTGCTGCTCCGCAAGTGCGACGAGGGTGGCGGTGGCGACTACTACGGTTACCACAGGGGGTGCGGGGAAGGCGGAGCAATTCGCGGTCCCCTCTCTCCGATTGCCGGCCGCTGGGCCGGTGACCGCGTGGCTCTGGTCGGCGATTACGATTCGTCGGGGCTTTACCAGGAGTCCGAACGGTTCCGCAACATCAGCCGTGAGCTGGTCGATGAGTGGAACGCGTTCATTGAAATCGAAGAACAAAAACTGAAATACAACGAGGAATGCGGTTGCGGCGAGGAGTCGTAACCGTTTCGTTGCCCGCTCGGCTTCGGTCGGGTGGGCTTTTTACTTACTTTCTTACTCCCCTCTCTCATGACTTACTTTGATCCCCATTGGGAATACTTGATGTGGTCCCGCTGGACCTACGACCAATCTTCTCGTCTGATTCATGACGCAAACGGTAAGATCATCGTCCGTTGCACTGAACCCGCCATAGACGGTGTCGATCCTGAATGGAATGCTTGGATCTTGGCCGCCGCCCCCGAACTCTTGGCGGCGCTCGATAGTATTCTGCACCTCTTGGAAGTTCACGCTTCACACATTTACTATCGCGACTCCGAGGTGACCTACGCTGATTACATCGTCAAGAAGGCGACCGGCAAACATCTGGAGGACTGACTCCGCCCGAAGGTTGTCGACCGGCCTTCGGGCGTTTTTTTCTTGCGTCGCATATTCCGTGGTCCGATTCACTTCCGCTGCCGGGCCGTTCATGGACCGACCTCGTCCGCTTCGTTGAACCGGTCCAACAGGTGTCAGCGGCAGGTCATGAACGCCATGACATGGTTCAAATTCTCGCAAACGACACAGGTCGTGACACCTCCCCGAGGCGGTCTCGATCCGAACCGCGGCTTCGTCGAGCTAGGTGCTTTTCGTACCAAGAGGTTACGACGATTGCCGGAGATCGAAATGTTCAAGTGGAATTCAATTTCGGACCAGATTCGGGCGGAATCGGAGTCCGCCATACCGAAACGCGACCGCATGCGATTGGCCCGGCATCTCGGCGTCAGCCGCGCTCGTATAACTCAAGTCTTGCGACGCCTCAAGTCACACAAGGACGATGTTGCTTGACACATACAAAGCCAGATCGACCAGACATGGAACGACCATTGTCACGCAAATCATTTCTGCATGGGGGAAGGTGGCAACTCCAATTCCAGGTCTTTACTCCACTTCTGATACTCTCTCCATATCTGCGTATTTCCCTTGAATGGCTTTACCACGACGCGTGCGCGGTATCCGTATCGCTGACCCACTTGCGGATCTCGGATAACGTATTGCCAGTCCCAAGCCGGACTATGGGTGTCGGGATCGCCGGCGTCGTCCTTGAAGAAGTTCCACATCGCGAATCGGATCGAATCGGTCTGATCGAATAGAACCATAAATAGCAGCCTGTCATCGGTTGTCTTCAGGTCGCGATCGTCGTCTAGAAAACTGTAGTAGAAAGGTGCGATGAACTTCTTCTCGGGATGTTCGATGACATTTAGCGTATGTGCTCCTGGCTCGAAGGGCAGATCCGATACGCCTGCATGAGCCACCGTCCCGACCTCAAAGTCTTTCCCTTTTCCAACACCGAACCGCACCCAACCCGTGCGGTCTCCCTCTTTGCCCCAGAAGTGGATCCTTCGATCAACTGTGCGATTCATGTACGACGCCCACATCATGACGACGAATCCCTGCGGAAAAAGGTCTCTGGTGGGCGTGCATTCGAAGGTGAGATCGATCTGACCTTCGTTTGACAGGTCGTAGATCATCTGAGCTCCTAATCCCCATTGGGAACCTGCGGCGGGCCAATGGATTCGGAATCGGCTTTCGTCCAGTTGCTTTACATCGCAAGGGTCGCGGCGTGGAGTGAACATAGAAATGTCATCTTGTTCTTTCGCACCATTAAAGATGTGTTCGAAGTTGAGCCCCACTGCATCGTCACGTAAGAGATTCGATGTGGGGTAGGACTTCAGAAAAAGTGGATTGAACCCGCTGCCCTGGCGATCCTCGTTGGACAGGTTGTCATGGAGCACACCCTCAAAGCTGGGACTCTCCACTGCGAGGGCAGTTTGCCCGTTCGCCGGCGCGACCAGCAGCGTTCCAAGAAGGGCCACTGATAAAGAGCAGATGGAAAGTCGTCTGTTCATTGCAGGTTGGTGAAGAGCATTGGTGAGGAGGGAATCCGATTCCCCGCAGAGATTAGAGCAACCGAAAGATTTGAAGCATCAAACGGCTTCGGCTTGTCGGCAAAACGTCTGGATAGCCGGCCTACGTCCCAGCAAACTTCGCAGTCAACCATTTCTGAAATCCCGGAGTCGTTTGCTCCGATGTTTGCAACGTAACCTGCGGTGAGTCAGTCGAAAGATCGAATTGCAATCGCTCGCCGTCCTCGGGGATGAGGACCTGCTCTGCGACACCAGCGTCGTTAACCATTTGCCTGAGCTTGCTTCGACTCATCAGACAATGATCGATGGCCTCCAGATGGTTAAACACGACGTGCCCCGGAGCCAGCTTTGCCAGCTCGATGAGTTCGGCTTCGCTGAACATCAAGTCTTTGCCAATGCCGAAGTTGGCGGTACCGGCAGGAGCGACGATTACTTGTGGCCTGAGTCTCTCGATGGCGGACTTGACCGTGTCCGTCAATACCGTGTCACCGGTGATGTAAACGGTCGGTTCTTCTGGGAGAGTCAGGTAGTAGCCGGCAACCGGTCCCATTAGCCATCCGATCATCCCATGTCCGTGCGTGGCGGGAACGACTTCAACCGATAGGTCGCCCGAGTCTTCGGTGATGATTCTGGCGTCCAAACCCTTGCGTCGGAGGTTGAGAGCATCAATGCTGCTGCACCACACCTTCAGTCCGAGAGATTTGATCCACTCGATGCCCGGTTTGTCCAGATGATCCGGGTGCTCATGTGTAATGAGTACCTCGGTCGCCGCTTTGAAAAACTCATCGGCGTTGTCTGGCAAGGCCGTCAATGGATTCTTGCGGCGTTCGCCGCGGAATAGTCGAAAACCTGCCAGCGACGAAGGCGGCGACAACATCGGATCAACGAGGATTCGGTGTTCGCCAATTTCCAGCAGGACGGTCGCGTTTCTGATTTGTGTAATGTTCATTTTCAACCGTCTCTATTGTTATGAAAGTTATCGCCGGACTGCAGGGGATTCCAAGTATGCATCGCTAGCTCAATTTCAGCCATTCAGGAGCCGTTGTCTCGGACGGCGTTGAGCTGTTTGAGCAGGTCAGCAACGAGTTCGGGGTGATCCTTGGCGACGTTGACCATCTCCTTGGGATCTTTGGCCAGATTGAAGAGCTGGGGGTTGGCAGCCGGCCTCTTCCGTTGCAACCTGACGGGGCGGTCGGGTCGGTTATCAGGCGCGGGGATGCCTTCGATAAGTTTCCAGTCGCCGCGGCGGATCGCGAAGACGCCATTGCTGGCGTGGTGAATCATGATTCGGTCCTTCGGATGAGTTTCTTCGTCGAGTAGCGCGGCTAGGACGTTGACACTGTCCGGCGCGGTGCCGGGCGGAACAGGTTCGCCGAAGAGAG
This sequence comes from Thalassoroseus pseudoceratinae, assembly GCF_011634775.1. NCBI lineage: Bacteria > Pseudomonadati > Planctomycetota > Planctomycetia > Planctomycetales > Planctomycetaceae > Thalassoroseus > Thalassoroseus pseudoceratinae. The sequence continues at coordinate 120,493 of NZ_JAALXT010000010.1, read as the reverse complement.
CGTGGAGCGAGGCCAGCAGATCAACCTGACTGATGGGCGAGTCGGAAACTTTCCCCGCCGCTGCGCGGGCTGGCCACCGCACGATAAAGGGCACGCGGTGGCCGCCTTCGTAAACTTCGCCCTTGCTACCACGCAGGCTGCCGTTGGCGCGGTGCCCCGTCCTTTTCGAGGGATGAATGTTGCCGCCGTTGTCGCTGGTGAAGATGACCAGCGCGTCGTCGGCAAGTCCATTACGCGCGAGCGCGTCGAGGATCATGCCGGTCATGAAGTCGAGTTCCTGCACAAAGTCGCCGTAGGCGCCTGCCTTGCTAGTGCCCTGGAACTTCTTGTTTGGCGTGAGTGGCAGGTGTGGGTTTGGCGCGGGGAAGTAAAGGAAGAACGGCTGCCTGGCATGCGCGTCGATGAATTCGACCGCCTCCCGCGCCAGATGCAACCCCATGTCCTCGGCCACCCACTTCTTACTGATGGTGCGTTTTTCTACCAGTTTCCACCAAGGGGTGCCCTTGCCAGTTGGGGGAAAGTCGAGCTCGATCGTTTCGCCGTCATTGCGATCAACGACACGGCCGTTTTCGATGTAAACCGATGGCGGGAAGTTGTTGCTGCCGGAAATGATGTGGGAGAAACCGAAGCCCACGTCGTTCGGGCCAGGTGCGATCGGCTCCGTGTTCCAGTCGGTTTCCGGCGGCCTGCCAAGCCCCAGGTGCCATTTGCCGATGATGCCGGTGGCATATCCGTTTTTCTTCAGGAACGAGGCGAGCGTTTCGCGCCCGGTCTCGATATGGAGCGGTGCCTGCGGTGCGAGCACGCGTCGCTTGAGCGAGGTGCGCCAGCAGTAGCGGCCGGTGAGTAAGGCGTAGCGCGACGGCGAACAAACCGCTGCCGGGCTGTGGGCGTCGGTAAAACGGATGCCGTGTGCGGCCAGCGAGTCGATACGCGGCGTGTGGATGCGCGTGGCACCGTAGCAACTCAGATCGCCGTAGCCAAGATCGTCGGCGTAGATGAGGACGACGGCGCGGGGGAAATCCGATGCGGGCGCAGCGACGGCGGAGGCACTGAACAGGAGGGCATAGAGAATGCAAAGGTGCATAGGAATCGCAAGGGGGTGGATCATGAAACGAGGGGCAATGACCATGAGCAGCAGGCGGGAACGTCTCGATCCATCGTGGACAGTCCGAAACAGGCCACCGTTGTCGGAGGTAAAGATCACGATGGTGTTCACTATTGGAGATAGCCTTGTCATCTTATTCATCTTGATTGGCGGGGCCCGGTCTTGCCGCATCGACCGGAGCCCGTCTCGACACCTCGTCCAATTTCGTTTTCAGCTTTCCGGCGATCTCGGGATGCTCGCGGATCACGTTGATTTGCTGGCGGGGATCGGATTTCAGGTTGTAGAGCTGCGCGGGCGGTGAGCCCGGCTTGATGCGGCCGTCGAAGGTAATGTCGCTGTTGATGTTGTCAGTGTTCTTGATGCCGGTGAGTCCGTTGCCGAATCCGCCGCCACCCTGCGCTGGGATGTAGACCCAGTCGGCATCGCGGAGGGAGAGGTGCTCGCGGCTCTGCCCGGCAAGGACGAGATGGTCGCGGCAAGGTTGAGCGGGATCACCGGTCAGTTCGGGGAGGACAGTGATGCCGTCGGGGGCAGCATGCTCAGGCAGTTTCACGCCGAGGATGTCAGCGCAGGTCGATGTCATGTCGATCGAACTGATCAGGGCGTTGGACTTGCTGCCGGCGGGAACGCGACCCGGCCAACGGATGATGAACGGCACGCGGTGACCACCTTCCCAGACGTCAAACTTGAACCCCTGCAGGTGGGCGTTGAGGCGATGCCCGAGTTCCCAGGCCTGGCGGCCGCCCTGGTTGAGCATACCGCCGTTGTCGCTGGTGAAAATGAAGATTGAGTCGTCGGCGACGCCGATTTGTTCGAGCTTTTCCATCAAGCGGCCGGTGATCCAGTCGAGTTCGTGAACGAAGTCGCCGTAGCGTCCGGCCTTGCTGGTGCCCTGGAATCGTGGATGGGGCGTGAACGGGTGGTGGATGGCCGTGCTCGCGAAGTAGAGGAAGAACGGCTTGTCCTTGTTCGCGTCCATCCACTTGAGCGCCTTGTCCGTCAGGTGGGTGCCGACCATTTCATCGACGTAGAGCTCGTGTGCCGCCTTGCCGCCTCGGAAGCCGAGGCCGTTGCGCAGCGGAGCCTTCTTCTTCTCGGGATAGGCCTGTGTGTGTGGGTTGCCTGTGTTCTTTCTCCAGATCAGCGGATCCTCCGGCACGAGCCCGACCACGCGGTGGTTCTCGACGTAAACGAATGGCGGGTGGCTGTTCACCACCGGAACCCCGTAGTAGTAGTCGAATCCCAGCTCGAGCGGACCGGGTTTCAGTTCGCCGTTCCAGTTGGGATGTGGATCACCAAAGCCGAGATGCCACTTGCCGATACAAGCGGTGGTGTAGCCGGCCTGGTGGAACACATCGGCGAGTGTGGTTGTGTCAGGATCGATGATGAGACCGTGCTGGGCGAACACCGGGTTGTAGTTGTCGACGCGCCAGGCGTAACGGCCGGTCAGCAGGGAGTATCGCGACGGCGTGCAAACAGCCGATGCGGAATGGGCATCGGTGAAAACGCGGCCTTGCTCGGCGAGGCGGTCGATGTTCGGCGTCTTGAGTCGGCTGGCTCCGTAGCACGACAGGTCCCCGAAGCCGAGGTCGTCGGCGTAGACCAGCACGACGGCTCGAGGGGCCTTTGGCGTTTTTGGTGCAGCCGTTGCCGTGGCCGCGAACAGGATGAGTCCGGCGATGGCAAGCTGCTTCACGCACTGCAAACTCCGGGTACTTGCTGCCTTTCGAGACATGCGCAGTGATCTCTTCATGGGTCGTCCTCCGATGTGGTTGGATGGATGGCTTCCAGTGCGAATTCTGCTGCGGACGGTAGGTAGCGGTCATAGTAGCTTCCGCCTTGCATACCGATCAGACGCTTCACTTCGGGCTCGAGGGACGCTGCTGCGGGGCCGATCCGCCTCGCGATCTGAATGGCCTCGAGTCGCTCGGCATAGTTGCCCTTCCAAGTCGGTGAACGCATTATGTTTCGCTTTGTCGCAGATTTTCTTGACGCTCACGAGGCGAGCCGTGGGAGGCGGGTCGCCAGTTCTGTTCCTATTGCAGCCTGGGCGGTACTGTGGATGCCGCAGTCGGTTGCGAGGGCGGCAAGGGCCAGCGCGGTGGCGAAATGCGTGGCCACGGTTGTCGGTAGTTTGAAGTATGTGGGAATTGGTGTTTCCTAATCTGATAGAGGTCTAATCGTCGGCATGCAGCAACACGGCAGTCCAGCCGTAGGTCTCATGGTCGTACACCGCGCGGTTGAGCGAGTCAAGAACTTGCGTCACTGGGGAACTTCTTTCGTAGCGACGTGCAGCGAGTTCAAACAGGTGCACTTGACTTTCGTAGACTCGATTGCCTTGGTAGTAACCGCCGCGGGCGACCGGTTCCACTTTAAGTAAATGAGGCGCATAGGCATCGAAGGTTAGCCGCAGATTTTCCCCGTGTGGGCCCTTGTAGCGATAAAGATCCCTTCCATTGAGGAACGCCATTTCAGCCGTCAACACAAGCATTCGCTGGTGCAGGAACGCGTAGGGCATTCCGCAGCCTCGCCCATCGCGGACAGTGACCACGCGGTAGCGATCATAGATCTCTCCGCTCCCGGGCGGAGCCGCCCCCTTGGTCAATGTCGGATCGATTGGATTGAGTTGGGAGCGGTTCGGTTTCGACTCCATGAGGATGGCCCCGTCATGCATCTCCTTCCAGTCACAGGGATTTTCGGGACTGTCGAGGGCGTAAGCGATCAGCTCGTCATAACCGATTGCGTAACCGATCGCAGCGAGTCCCATGTTGTGACCGCTGAGATGGTTGTTGAAGTATTGCTTGCCGTAGTAATCATTATCGATCCAGGCCTCGTGGCCTTCCTGAATCTCTGTCGCAAGGAATCGGAGCCAATTCTCGATCGCAGATCGTTCAGTTTCGGATAGATGGGGCCAAACGAGGCTGTATGCATTTGCCATGCTCCGAGCAAACACGCCCACATTCAATCCCAAACCAGCCATGGTCGCGCCGTGACTCTGCCCACGATAGGGTTCCTTCTCAAGGTTTCTACCCGGTTGTGGCTGGTGAGTTGCCCATGCGACCATGATCGCTCTCGCTCTTTCGGCATATCGACGCTCACCGGTAACTTCGAAGACAAGACATAGGTCACGAATGGCAGCGCCAGCCGCAAGGCCACTGGCCGCGAACTCGACCGAGTTTGATCCGATGTACGGTGAGTATTCGGTGGTGAGAGCCTTGTTGGCGTCCGCCTGCAGATTCTGCCACGCGGTGCTTAAATGCGATTTTTTTGATGCGGAGTTCTTCCGCAGTCGGGCTAGTTCCTCAGGACCGACAAGGACAATCGGACGGCTCGTTGCGGAGTTGACCGATTTGGCCTCCCTGGACGGTTCGTCACCGGTTACATCATTCGAAATATAGAGGTAAGCGACGAAGCAGCAGATTGTTACCACCACACGCCGCAACCGATATGGCATGGTGAGGAAGACTGGCAATACCCCGTTCATTGGCATGTTCATTTTCTCACTCCCGTCAGGTTCAACCCCGAAATTTCTGCTTCCGTTTTCCAGTGGCCCATGCCCTCAAAACCAATGCTGAAGTTGTAGATTGCATACCGGTCGGGATCGGCAGACAGTTCAGGTTGCTTTTCATGTCCTCGTCGCAACGCTTCGGCAACCAACTTGCGAACATCGACTTCCACCGTGCGTTGTTCCGACAGTTTAGGAACCGGCTTGCCACCACTGGTAATGCTGTCGCGGTAGAAGACGTTGCCGTGCTGCTCGATGCCAAGGTGAGGGGCGTAGCGTTTCTTGTTGCTGGCAAAGAGCATCATGCCAGCGAACAGTTTCTGCTCCAGAGCATCCGGATTTCTTAGAAAGAACATGAACTTCAAATTCATTCCCGACCGGGCCGCTCCACGGATGTGATTCGGCCAGTTCGAGAGCTTCTTCATACGATCAACCTGAAACGATACACGAAAGTCGAGTCGCTGGAACTCGGCCAGCGGAATCGGCTCCATCATCCGCTGATTGACAAGGAAATGCGGCCACGTATCGCGCGCCCACTTTGCCGAGTGTCCCGTCGCGGCATTTCGAATCTCGTTCTGCGAGTTGTAATACAGCCTCAATGTTCCCTTGCGATCCGTCGTGACACGTTTGACGAGCTTTGTGTCACGGTCTGGATGGCCTTTCGGCAACCGATAGTTATTGAATTGGGCGAACTGCAGCCGTTCCGGCGAGTTCTCCTCGATCGTGTGATTGACGACGAGTCGATGCGCATGCAACTCACGAACCAGATTGCCAGTTTTGTCTTTGAAATTGTGATGCAGGCCTTCCTGGAAGTCCCATGGGTGCGTCTTCACGCCAACCTTCTTCACCGGACCATCAGGGATGAGGAACACCTGCCACGGCGAGATGTCTCGATATTCCGTCACTTCACCAAGCGGTGGACGCCGACCGCCGCTGTACTCGCTGCCGTAGATGAAGGCTGCCCCAAATCCTTCGGCGAAGCTGGTATCTTTAATCAGAGAAACATCTTCTTGCCCCAAAGATGGGTTGCCAATCGACGCAACCAGTATCAGCGCCGCCGCAGTGAATGCAGTGGTTGTATTCATAGGATTATTCTTCTTTGTTCGATTGATTCGGCGTCCAACAGATGGGCGAACGCATCTTGAGGAACGTGTGTCTCCGTCACATCAGTGAAGTATTTGGTTTCTTGCGCGGACGCCATCGAGTATTTCACGAACGAGACGGCAGTGATCAGCAGCAACAGCGTCGGTAGTGGTTTGAGAATATTCACTTCATCTCCGATGTTTCGTGAAGGGCTCATGTAGCAACTGTCGTTGCCCAGGATCGTTTGATTGCTTGAATGCAACGGCTCGAACTGTTTGCAACTACGATGCCAAACAGAAAAACGAAAGAATCACGCTTCTATCGCCCTTACCACTCTGTAACTCTGTAACGAAACGACGCGCTTGCATGAGTTCACGATGACAGTTCTGTCACCCTCGCAAAGCGCGAGAGGAAGGGGACGACGCACGTTTGGCGCACACCATGCGAATTGATGTACCGCTAAAAAGGACGGGGGCGTGCAGCGACAGGATCAGCGAGAACTACTCGGCGTCCGAGTGCGAGACTTGCGTCGGAATCTCGTATTTTTCCAGCAGGCGGTAGAGAGTGCGGCGACTGACGCCGAGCAGGCGGGCAACGCGAGCCTTGTTGCCCTCTTCGCGAACCATCAACTCAGCGATATGGGCTTTCTGGATTGAGTCCAAATCGTCTCCGGCATCACTTGAGGCAGCCTCTGTCTGCACGGGTTCGTCGGATGCACAACTTGCGACGACCTCGGGAAGGTTCCCCACTTTTATGACTTCGTCGTCTGCAAGAATCTTTGCCCGCTCGATCGCATTGATCAGTTGCCGAACATTGCCCGGCCAACTGTAGTTCTGGATCGCGCTCATCGCATTCGGTTCGATCTGCCAGTCGTCACCAGCGAAATGCACAGCCAATAACCTGATGTCATCCTGCCGCTGGCGGAGTGGAGGTAACCGCAGCGTCAGCACATCGATCCGATAGTAGAGGTCTTCGCGAAAGCGGCCTTCTTTAACTTCCTGTTCCATGTCGCGGTTGGTCGCACTGATGATGCGAACATTGACCTTCCGTTCTTTCGTCGATCCGACGCGGCGAAGGGAGCCGTCTTCCAGCACGCGAAGGAATTTGGCCTGCAACGACGAAGCGAGTTCTCCGATCTCATCAACAAACAATGTTCCGCCATCGGCCACTTCAAACAAGCCCGGTTTGGCGCTGGTTGCACCGGTGAAGGCTCCCTTCTCGTGTCCAAACAATTCGCTTTCCAAGAGTTGTTCAGGCAGAGCCGCGCAGTTGATCGTTATCATTGGCTTGTCCGCGACTTCGCTTGCCTGATGCAAAGCCTGAGCGACAAGCTCCTTTCCGGTTCCGCTTTCTCCTTGAATCAGGATCGGCTTGTCCGTTGGACCGGCTCGTTCGATCAGTCGCAGCACCTCCTTCATCACGGCCGATTCACCGATCATGTCAAACGTTGGACGCGTACGTTCTAAAGCTACTTTGAGTTGCCGATTCTCTTTGCGAAGGCGGTTGGCCTGATACGCCTTTTCGATGACGACTCTCAGTTCGTCCATCTCGACCGGCTTGCTCAGGTAATCGTGAGCACCCAACTTCATCGCTTCGACGGCCGTGCGGACGGTAGCTTCACCTGTCAGCATGACTGATTCGGTTTCGCTGGCCCGCTCCTTGATGTGGCCCAGCAAATCCAACCCCGACATGCCGGGCATCGACAGGTCTACGACGGCGACGTCGAAGCTGTGTTTGTCAAACAGTTCAAGCGCCGCCTCACCTGACTCGCAGTCCGCAACAGTGTGACCAAATTTGCGCAGCGTTCGTGCCGTCATCGAACGGAAGTCCGCATCGTCGTCAACCAGAATGAGCGACATTTTAACTGCGGACTGACTCACGAATGATGACTCCTGAAACTACTGCTGGTTGGGTGGTAAAGCGGACTTGGCATGGTCGGAATCCGCCCTCTCTAGCGACTCGGCTACCTTCTCGATTGCCTCTTCCAACTCACCACCTTCAATCGGTTTGACCAGGTAAGCGACGACGCTCGGATGGCACGGCTCACATGGGCGGTCGTGTGAGGAGACAATAATGACGGGTATCTTAGAACAGGTCGCTATTGCAGCGATCGCTGACACACCGTCCATCTCCGGCATGGCAAGGTCGGTGATGACCAAGTCGGGATGTTCGGCTTTGCAGAGTTCGACGAGCTGCGCACCGTCACACGCTTCCCCAACGACACTGTGCCCCAGTCGTGACAGAAAGCGTCTGAAGAAATCCCGAATCTCGGGTTCATCGTCGGCAACGGCGATTCGTAGGGAATGGATCACGGTTTGGCTCTCGGGATTTTCAACAGAAACTCGGCACCACCGCTCGACGAATTATGTACTTCAATCGTCCCGCAATGGGCCTCAACAATTCTCTTTGCAATCGCCATGCCCAGACCGCTTCCCTTGTGCTTCGTCGTGAAAAATGCTTCGAAAATGCGGTTCTTCTGCTCTTCGGTCAGTCCGGGGCCGTTATCGCGCAACAAGACGCACACCCCTGATTCGCCGTCTATGTCAGAATTGACACACTCGATTTCGATGTGGACCGGGTCGCCGCAAGCTGCCAACGAGTTTTCCAGCAGGTTCCGAAAAACCTGTTCCAATCGGAATGAGTCGACAGGAATCGTCAGATCAGCGTCAGACGTGTTCTCGGTCAAACGAACTTCGCGCGACTTCCACGCGGGTTCGAGATGCGACCACGCCTTCTTCCAGATTCCTGCCAGATTGCAGTCAGAGATTTGAAGATTCATTGGTGCAGCGAAACTTCTCATCTCATCGTACAACCGCTGCAAATCTTCACGAGCCCCCGCGATCCGACGCAGGTCCTCGTAGGATTCGGACGCTTCATCAAACTCGAACTTCAACATCTCAACGCCGGACTGGATTCTCTGGAGAGCGTTGCGGCTCTCGTGAGCAAGAGCGGACAACATCTTGCCCATTGCCGCGAGCCGTTCGCTTTGCACAAGTTGTTGTTTCGTCTGTTCCAGTTCGGTTATGTCCGTCATGAACCCTTCGATGGCTTCCAACCGCCCGTCTGACGCAAAGACACCTTGTCCCTGCTCCCAGACAAAACGTTCCTCCCCGCTTCGATGATGAATCCGATAGACGAATTGAAATGACCGGCGTTTCGTCAAATTGGTTTGAACTTCGTTCCAGATCCGTTCGCGATCGTCGGGGTGCATCAACTCCGTCCACGTCGGCGAACCGTCGATGATCTCGTTCGCCGAATATCCACAAACTTGTTCACATCCGTCGCTGATGAACTCCATCGTCCAGTCTTGATCATTGAGACACCGGTACGCCGCTCCCGGCAGGTTGCCCATCAACGTTGAGAGTTGCCGTTCCCGCAGTTTGACCGCCTCTTCAGCATTCTTGCGTTCCGTGACATCGTGAAGCACCCAGATTTCGCCTTCATGATCTACGTAACCCGCGAACTCGACAGTTTTGATTTCGCCCGATTTGCAATGTACCTCGATCTCCCGTCGGCCCGGGAATCCATCGAGTTTGTCGGCTTCGTACAACTGTCGCACTTCGTCGCTTCGCTCGCGATAAAGCAGTGAAAACCAGTCGTCGAGCGTCGCGATCTCATCCGACGAATAACCAAGTATCTCCTCGATCGCACGGTTAAAGAAAACTGCCTCGCCCTCGATGGCAATCGCCCCAGCCGGAAGTTCTTCGACCATCCGATGCAATCGTTCGTGACTATGGCGGATCGCAATCTCCGCATCACGCGCGGGAGTCATATCGCGGGTGATGCTCAGAATTCCTTTGATCTCGCCGCTGGTGTCGGACAGTGGAACGGATTGACTTTCAACAAAGCGGCGGCCACCCTTTCGACCAATCACCTCATATTCGGCGCGTCCGCTGTGCCCCTTCAGCACTTGGCTGTTAATTGATTTCATGGCTGCGTGATACTGGGGAGCGACGAAAGAAAGAGCAGACTGACCTTGCACCTCGTCAAACGAATCCACTTCGATCATCGCCAGACCGGCACGATTTATCGCCAGAAAGTTTCCCTGCTTGTCGAAGACCTTCACACATTCGGAAATGTTGTCAAAGATCGTGTGTAGCAACGCATCACGGTCTGTGATGGCAGCGGCATGCAAGTCATTTGCATTCTTGCACGCGTCGGCCATCGTGTCAGATGTCATAGTTCTTTCAGTTGGCATGGGCCTACCGGTGTTGGTTGAATTGACCGTCGTCAGGTCTCATTCTACCAAACGTGACCAGAATGCAACTTGCTATGAATCCGTGTGCCGCTTCATACCTCGCCGCGCCCCGGATAGTCATTGTCGATGATGTACTTGAACCCGGCAATTAGTTCTTCGATGCCGGGTCTGGTGAAAGGCATGGTCTGGATCGATGCGGCGTACAGTTCGCCGTCGGGTCGCACGATGAAAAGGCCCGGTTCGCTGAAGATTTCGGGTTCGTCCGGCTTGATGGCTTCGGAAACGTAGAGTCCCCACTTGCGAGCATCTTCGATCGACAGGCCGTAGCCGATCGGGAGGTTTTGGATTCTCCATTCTTCTTTGCTGCGCGTCGCGCGTTCTTCGGAATCGCTACTGATCGCGACCGCGTTAATGCCGAGTGCCGACAGTTCGTCGAGCTTTCGATCGATGCTGCCCAGATACTTGCGGCAGATCGGGCAGTGATAGCCGCGATAGAAGAACACGAAGGTGAAGTGTTCCGGCGACTGTTGGCTGAGTGTCCAATCGGGGCCACCGACCGTCTTGACGGTCAATTCAGGAACCTGTGTTTGTGGTTTGATCATTTTGTATTCTCCTCTGTGGGACTTGATGCTTCTCACAGTCTTGCCAACGCTTCAGCAACCGGCGTTTCACCGTTGATGAACTCGAACACTGCGCCGATTGTTCCCGGTTCTGCAAGCGACGCGGCGATGACTTCAGCCACGTCTTCGCGACTGATTTGGGCGTCGGTGCCATCAAAAGCGTCTCCAGTCTGAATCTTTCCCGTGCCGGGCTCATCGTTCAGATATCCGGGGCGCAGGATCGTGTAGTCAAGCCCGCTGGCGGCCACATACTCATCCGCTTCGTGCTTGGCGTGCAGATACCGTCGCAGGTTCTCCGGTCCCTGCTCCGGCCGTCCTGCGTTGATGGAACTGAGCAATACGAAGCGACGGACTCCTGCGCTGTTCGCAGCATTGCAGAGATGGATCGCGCCGTCTCGATCGACTGCTTCCACCGCCTTTCCTTTGGAGCCCGCTGCGAACACGACCGCATCTTGTCCTGCCACCGCGGCGTCGAGAGTTTCTGTACGTGTCACGTCTGCCAAGACCGCGCGGGCGCCGGTTTGCGTTAGGTCATCCCGCTGGTCTTCAGAACGAACGATCCCGGTCACTTCATGCCCGCTCGCGATTAGCTTGTCGATTAGGAATCGACCGACTGCTCCCCGTGATCCGGCAACAAGAATCTTCATGGTTATCTCCCTTTTGGTTTACTCGCGATCGAGAACGATTCGATATCGAGCCTTCCCGCTGCGCAGGCGTTCGAATGCATCATTGACTTTGCTCATTGGGAAGTGCTCGTTGACCGGCGCGACTTTGTGTCGAGCGGCAAAATCGAGCATCTGGCGGATGACTACGGGGGCTCCGACCGGCGATGAGCCAACCGAGAGCTGCTTGAACATCATGTCGGGTAGCACGTTGATATCGAGCGGTTCGGTGACGGCACCGGGCATCATCAGACGACCGCGCGGCTTCAACGTCGCAAGGATCGCATTCCAGTCGAGCGGAACGTTGACCGTGGACAACAGCAGGTCAAACCTGCCCGCTGCGGATTTGATCGCTTCTGGGTCGCGTGAGTTGATGGTGTCGTGTGCTCCCATGTCGATCGCTTCCTGACGCTTTGACTCGGAAGTGAATGCGGTGACGTGGCAACCCCAGGCGGCAGCAAACTTCAGGCCCATGTGGCCCAGTCCGCCGATGCCGATGACGCCCACGCTCTGCGTCGGAGACAGCCCGGCCTGAACCATCGGATTGAAGACGGCGATCCCGCCACACAGTAGTGGCCCGGCTTCGCTGGCATCCAACGCATCCGGAATCTTGATGACGCTGGGAGCTTTTGCACGAACGGTATCGGCAAAGCCGCCATGTCGTCCGGCGATTGTCGGCTCGGCGTCGGAACAGAGGTTGTGATCGCCGCCCATGCACTGATCGCACATCATGCAGTAACCTGCGTGCCAGCCAAGGCCAACGCGGTCGCCGACTTTCACATGGGTTACATGATCGCCCGCGGCCGACACTTTTCCGATCACTTCGTGACCGGGCACGAGCGGAAACTGAGCCATTCCCCACTCGTCGTCCCCCATGCTCAGATCGCTGTGGCAGATGCCGCATGATTCGACGCTGATGTCCACTTCGTACGGGTCAATGTCGCCGAGTTCAAACTCAAATGGTTCAAATTCTCCCTTGGCTTTCGTGACGGCATATGCTTTGACGGTCATTTGTTTGCTCCTGTGCGATAACGGTGACTGGTGGTTCAGGCGACAGTGCCATGATTCGGTGGATTATAAAACTCGGCGGCCAATTGACCGCCAAGCTAGGAGTGATGATCTGCTGAGACGGCTTACAAAGTCGTGTGGTCTTTGTCGAAAACGCTGATCAGTTTCTGATTCACGAATTCTTTGATGCCGAGGTCTGCGAGTTCGCGGCCGTAACCGGACTTCTTCACGCCGCCCATAGGCATGCTGGCGTAGGTCCACGAAATCTGATTGACAAAGCACGTGCCCGACTCAATCCGTTCCGCAACACGGCGACCACGGTCAAGGTCGTTGGTGTGAACTGAGCCGCCCAACCCGAAGTCGCTGTCGTTCGCGATGCGGATTGCGTCTTCTTCGTCCTTGGCGATGTGGATGATGGCGACAGGACCAAACAGCTCTTCACAGTCTGCGGGAGATCCCTTCGGAATGTCGGTCATGATGGTCGGCTCGATGAACGCGCCGTCACGCTTGCCGCCGACGAGGATTTTGGCACCGGCTTCGACCGATTTGTTGATCTGGTCTTCGAGTTGGATGGCCGCTTTCTCGGTGCAAACAGGACCGTATCCGGTGGCTTCATCCAATGGATCACCGGGCTTCAACGCGGCGAACCTCTTAGTCGCGCGATCGAGGAACTCTTCAGCGATTGATTCGTCGAGGATAATTCGCTTGGCGGCGATGCAGATTTGACCCGTGCACAGCAGTTTGCCGATCATGAACCGCTCGATGGTTGCATCCATGTCGGCGTCGTCAAGCACGATAAAGGGATCAACACCGCCAAGTTCCATGACGGTCTTCTTGACGTTGCGGCCAGCCTGTTCGGCAACCGCGGCACCGCCCTTGTTGCTCCCCGTGAAGGCGACGCCCACGACGCGGTCGTCGTCAATGATGCTCCCGGCGTTGCGAGCAGAGAGTTGCAGATTCGTATGCACTCCCTCGGGGACTCCGGCATCCTTGAGCAACTGGTCAAACGCCTCCGCAGACTGCGGCACGTTTGAGGCGTGCTTGGTGAGAACAACATTGCCCGCGATCAACTGCGGAGCAGCCACGCGTGACGGCTGGTAGAACGGGAAGTTCCAAGGCTGAATGCCGTAGACGATGCCCAGCGGCTGGTTGACCAGAGTCCCTTTACCTTCCGCCGTGTCGTATTCCTTCGGAGCGAGGATTTTCTCACCATTGTCCGCGTAGTAGTCGAATATCGTCGCACAGAGGTCAATCTCAGGGCGGGCGTCCTCAGTCTTCTTGCCCATCTCCAGCGTCATGATGGTTGCCAGTTCCTCGCGACGCTCGCGAAGCAACTCGGCGACGCGTCGGAGAATGCCAGCACGATGATCGAAGCTGGTTTCGCGCCATTCGCGGAAGGCTTCATCCGCCGTCGCGATCGCCGCATCGACCTCCTCCGACGTTATCTCTTCGTAGGTTTTCAAGACCTCGCCATTGAACGGATTGATGGACTTCAGTTCGTTTCGCGTCTTGGTTGCTGTTGCCATGACAATGTCTCCTGTGCGTGGTACTCGACCGATTGCTGTGAGCAACCCAACGTTGCTGCGTCACTGCGTTTCTTTGCAAGCTCCGTGCCATTGACGAAAATGGCTTCAATCCCCACTACGCAAGGCGTTACACACAAATAGGTGTAACCAAACTATGCGCTCTTCCTGGGTGGGCGCGCGGTTCTGACATTCTCGAGCGACGAGCAATCAACGCACATTCCCTGTTGCGTCTGACGGAATCAGCATTCATGCCGACCCCAGGCGGCATCGGATTGTACGGGCGGTTCTGCGTTCCTACACTGGCAAATTGAGGCAACCGACTCCTGTCTCGAAAAGCATTACGCAGACGCGATCGCATACCAAGAGCTTTTGCAAGCAACTCTGCTCTTGGTCGGATCGCTTTCTACGTCTTTCCTAGCGAGACAGAAATGTCGCTTTGCCTCCTCCCCGACAAGGACTCGAACCTTGAACCTAGCGGTTAACTGCCGCATGCGACTCCGAACCCGTCGCTCCCGCGAGCGGATCTGCTAAATCCAGCTAGTTTTCGCGCCAAGTGAATTGAGGCCCGGGAGTTAGCTTTCAGAGCGCCCATTTTTTGGCCGTTTAGCCCCATTTGGGCCGGTTGTTTCTGGTCTGGATGGGGCTTTTTTTGTCGCTCACCCGTGTTCGGTAAGCGGTTTTTCGAAGTCTTTGAACGGAGGAGTGATGTCGCACATTGTCGTGATTCAGACGGAAGTTCGAAATGTGGAGGCAATGGGTTTGGCGTGTCGGCGGCTGGAGTTGCCGCTTCCGGTGTATGGAGAGGCCCAACTCTTTAGCGGCCGGCAGACCGGGTGGCAGGTGAGTCTCCCAGAGTGGCGGTATCCGGTGGTGGCCGATGTTGCCAGTGGTCAGTTGGCCTTCGATCACTTTGGTGGCCGGTGGGGCGATCCGCAGCATCTCGATCGGTTTTTGCAAAGTTATGCCGTCGAACTGGCCAAGCTCGAAGCTCGCAAACAAGGTCATACCGCCACCGAAGAGCTACTCGTGGACGGCTCGATCAAAGTTACCGTCAGCGTCGGAGGAGCCGCATGAAACGCACGATCGAAATCACCGTCCGCCCCGATGGTCAAACACAGGTCGAAACTCACGGCTTTGTCGGTCCCGACTGCCAAACCGCCAGCCGGTTTCTGGAACGGGCGTTGGGGCAGACGACCAACGAAACATTCAAGCCCGAGTTTCACCAGACAAGTTCGTCGCAGAACACGCTGCGGCAGAGCGAGTAACCGTTCTGTCCTCTCGCCACGCAATTTAACTCTGACGAAAGGAACTCAATGACACTCACCGAACGACTCGCCGAGTATGTACGGGCCTGCTTTACCGGACTATGGATTCATAGTCACGAGCACACCGATGCCCTGTTAGAGATTGCCAATCTCTGCCAGCAGGAAGACTGGCAATGGGCCTCCTGGGATCTCGAACAGGGACTAAGGGGGCCGGGTGTCGACGCTGGCGGCAGCGATCCGAGCCATCAATTCGTTGGCGACACCGGAAGGCACGACGCTGCTCGTTTTGCAGAACTTCCATCGGTTCTTACAGTCAGCGGAGATCGTGCAGGCGGTCGCGCGGCAAGTGATCGCCGGGAAACAGAATCGGACCATCTTGGTGGTGCTCTCGCCGGTGGTGCAGTTGCCGGTGGAACTCGAAAAACTGTTTGTCGTGATCGACCACGATCTCCCCGATCGTCGGCAACTCGCCGAGATCGCCCGCGGGATCGCCACCGAAGACTCTGAACTGCCCCATGGAGTCGAATTCGAAACAGTATTGGATGCGGCCGCGGGACTGACACGGTTGGAAGCGGAGAATGCGTTCAGTTTATCACTCGTGCGGCATGGACGAGTACGGGCGGATGTCTTGTGGGAACTCAAAAGCCAAACGCTGCGGCAGAGTGGTTTGCTGGATTTGCACCGCGGCCAGGAATCCTTCGCCGGACTCGGAGGTTTGGAGAACCTCAAGGCGTTTTGTTTGCGGGCCATGCGGAGACAAACAACTAGCAATTCGCGTTGCCGACCCCGGGGCGTATTGCTGCTCTCACCACCGGGGTGTGGGAAATCGGCCTTCGCGAAAAGTCTGGGCCAAGAGACGGGACGACCGACACTGACACTGGAAATTGGTAGTTTGCTCGGAAGTTTAGTCGGGCAGTCCGAGTCGAATTTGCGACAGGCCCTGCAGATTGTCGAAGCGATGTCGCCCTGCATTTTGTTTTGCGACGAACTCGAGAAAGGACTCTCGGGAGTGGCTTCGAGCGGGCAAACCGATTCGGGTGTGACGGCCCGGTTGTTTGGCCGACTGCTATCGTGGCTCAACGACCGCACGTGCGATGTGTTCTTTGTCGGTACGTGTAACGACATCAGCAAACTACCACCGGAACTCACACGAGCCGAACGGTTCGACAGTTTGTTCTACATCGACCTGCCGAGCCAGTCGCAACGCCAAGCGATTTGGGAGATTTACCTGGAGCAGTTCGGCATCGACCGCGATCAACCCAAGCCAGACGATACGGATTGGTCGGGCGCGGAAATTCGCAGTTGCTGTCGGTTGGCGACGCTGTTGGATGTGCCGCTGATCGAAGCAGCCAAGAACATCGTGCCCATCGCGGTCACGGCCGCCGAGTCGGTGGCCAAACTTCGACAGTGGGCGAGCGGTCGCTGTCTGGATGCTGAGACTGCCGGCATCTATCGCCAGCAGACGTCCACAAGCAAGCGACGCCGACGGGTGACCACCGACCCGTCCAGCAATTGACACCGGCAACCGCGAAACTCCCGTCGTGGCACTAGCTCTTCCAACGGATCGCAGTCCGCGATTCCGGTGTCGCGCTCTCCGCTCGGCTGCGGCCCCAAGCCGATCATCAATCATTCATCAACCTATTTCGAAAGAGGCTTTATGTCCGAAGCTCCGAAAACCTATTGGTATCACGACGGTTGGCTGGTGTTGGCGATGGTAATCGCGGTGATCATCGTCACCAACTGGCTGTACCAGTCTTGGCAGCAGGGTCAAAAACCGCTGGCAGTCACGGAAGTTTATGGCGGACTGCAAGACTTAGATTCCGAGCAGCCGGTGCTGCATCTCACGCTTTGTCACCGCTTTCCCGGCATCCTCCGCAACGGTCGGGTGACGGTTAGTACGCCAAATCGACTCCTGGTTGTCAAGTCCGATCACTTCCAATCCCATGCCTTCCAAGAGTGGCAACCCAACGACGAGCACTCACTCACGTTCGACCTGCAACTAGCCAACTTCCACGAGCAAAATCGCATCCCGTTGACCATCCGGGTCGAAGCCGAGAACGCACGAGTCTTTCAAATCCAAGCCGTATGGCAAGGGGACGGTTGGGCCTCCAATCGCAACCGGTAATCTCACTTTCTTTCAGTTCCGCGTTACTGACTTGCTGCAGGCCTACCCTCACCACGGTCGCGGCTGTTTTTGTTTCTCATGCTAGGAGTTTTTCCAATGACTACTACAGTGATCGAATCTGATGCCCCCTCGCAATCAGCACCCGCGGAGCGACTGCGAACGACGATGGCGGCCGCCCGGCTGAGCTTTTCCTGGATGGGCGTCCGCAAATCGTTGACCGCGACGCAGAAGAACCAAGCCGCCGACTCCTTCGGAGCCGAAGGCAAGTTTTTGTCTGCTGGCAAAAAGTTATTGGATACATCCCATCCCGCCTACAAAGTGGTGACCGCAATCCGCAGCCAAGCGGTCGCCTATTGGAAAGGCGTGTCCCTGCCATTTCCCGAACCGGGGGTGCGGCTAATTCGACAGACGGCCATCACGGAGTTCGATCAGCGAATGGCCGAGTTCCGCGCCGAACTTGATGACGCTGTCACAGAGTTGGATCAGCACTATGACGAGCTGCGAACTCTGGCTCGCGAGCGACTCGGAGATTTGTTCGATCCCAGTGACTATCCCACTTCGCTGATCGGACTTTTCACGATCGAGCACGATTATCCGAGTGTGGATCCGCCGGACTATTTAAGACAACTCAGTCCTGATCTCTATGAGCAAGAATGCCGACGGGTTCAGTCGCGGTTCGACGAAGCGGTGGAGCTCGCCGAGCAGGCCTTCACGGATGAGTTGACCAAACTCGTCGAGCACCTCACTGAACGGCTCAGCGGTCAGACCGATGGCAGACCCAAAGTCTTTCGCGACTCGGCCGTCACGAACATGATCGAGTTCTTCGAACGGTTTCGCACGCTCAATGTCCGCTCCAACGTTCAACTCGATGAGCTTGTCGGTCGAGCCCAGCAAATCCTCGGCGGTGTCGAACCGCAACAGATTCGAGATAGCGGGGCGCGGCGGCAACAGATCGCATCCCAACTCGCCGGTGTCCAGTCTTCGCTCGATGGGCTGTTGGTTGACCGACCGCGTCGCAACATCCAGCGTCGTCCCAAATAGAGGAGCCGCAATGCAAATCATTGTCCAGCCCGACGGCTCGCTGCGGTGTCTCTATTCCGAGAAACTCGATCTCCGCTGCCTTGGTCAATTGACGATCACTCGTGGCAGCCATGTCGAACCCAACTCCGATGGCCAGTGGACCGCTGATCTTTTCCCCGTGAATGGTCCCATGCTGGGGCCGTTCCCCGCCCGTAGTCAAGCCCTCGATGCCGAACGTGAATGGCTCGAACAGCATTGGCTGACTTCGCACTGACGATTTCCCCCGACTCACAATTCCCAACTTTCTCAAAGGATCACCGCCGATGTTCCGCCTGTTCCAAACGATTTCTCGTCGACTAAAAACGGTGTTTATTCTCGACTCCGCTCTCGACCGCAAAGCCGAGTTCCTGGCTCGCCACGCCGAACGCAAGGCTGGGCTGATGCGGCGTGCCCTCGAATACGAAGAGCAGGGATTCCCCGAGATTGCCGAGGAATTGCGTTGCCAGACAGCCAAATTCTCAATCGAACTGAAACTCGGCCAAATGAGTTCGGCGATCGATAGCTTTGCCTCGAGTGCGAGAAAACAGCCGAGGTCAGAAGCACGACCATTGAACGGTCAAGTTCCACTGCCGTCCGCCAACGGCTTAGATTCCCAGAAGACGTCGGACCAGACAAATCGGACAACCGCGACTCGATAGTCCAACCATCATTTTCCCACTTCGCCCCACATGGGGTAATTGCGTTTTTCCACGCGATCGCCTCGCAGTTGGGGCGATCGCTTTTTCTCTCATGTGATGCTGACAGAAAGAGCCAACCATGACCCAAAACGACCTCAACCGATCCGTCGCCCGATCCACAGGCGAGAGTGTCCGCGAAATCTCGCACCGGGGGTTTGTGCCACTCGACGACCTTGACTGTCAAAACGAGGAACCGCTGATCGATTGGGACACAGTCGATGCCGAACATTCGCTGCAATGGTTCCCCATTCGGAAACGTCCCGCGTTCGGTGTCTGACAACGTCAAGATTTCCGTCCCAACTTGTTCTCTTCCGTAACCAAATATTAGGAACGTCACTCATGAAAATTTTTCTGATCAACAACGACGGCGCGGGCTTCGCGGATACGCAAGAACTCTCCGAAGGCACCACGATTCAAGCATTGTTTGCGAAGACCGTGCCGCACGGTCGACCCGAGGATTATTTGATTCGGCTCAATCGCGGACCGGTCGCAGCAGACTATGTGCTGCAAGACGGCGACCGTGTTTCGATCACTCCGACGAAAATCGAGGGGGCAACAATTCGTTGCTAGATCACAGATCGATTTCGCCGCTGGGTTTCTGGATCCAGCGGCGGAATCAGTAGTTAAGAACGAAACACTAAACGAGGAGTCGAACTTTGAAAACGTTAGTCAATCTCCATCGAAAGCTCACCCCACGACTCGCCGAACGACTTCACTCCTGTCTGAATTCAGCCAGAGCACCAGCTCCGAGGGTTTGGCCGGTCGCAGTCATCGAGTGCATCGAGCGGTTACTCCGCCTAGAAACAAAAGCTCACAGCCGCGGTTGGTTCGCAGCTGCGGCGATCGTCCGTAGCCAACTCCAATCCGCGTTGACTGATCTCCAAGAGCGACTCGCACAACTACGAAGCCAAGTTGACTTGCAGCCGCCTTCGACTAGCTCACTTCGCGATTTGATCGCTGACATCAATGCGTTGCAAAGTGAGTTCGAGCAAGTGGAAGTCAATCTATCGACGTCGACACTCGCCGTGACTACCCGTCCGATTGTGCTCGAAGATGTGTTTCTCGGTCCGTTTAAAATCGCACTCAGTTTTTCAGCCGGGCAATCATCGACGAGCTATACAGTGACGGCACTCGAACCCCATCCGGCGGCGTCCGACGACGCCATCACGCATCCGCACATTCAGGATGGTCACCTCTGCGAAGGCGAAGGCCGCTTACCACTGCAACGGGCTCTCGAAGACGGTCGGATATTCGATGTCTTTCAGATCATTCAGCAGATCTTGACGACCTACAACTCCGGAAGTGCCTATGTCTCGCTTGACGATTGGCATGGAGTCCCTTGCGTGACCTGCGGCATGTCGACCAGCGATGACGAGCGCACGTCCTGTCAGCTGACCGGCGAAATGCTGTGCTGGGAGTGTGCGGTCAGTTGCTCGGACTGCGAACGCACTCTGGCTCCCGATCGCACGGAATGCTGCTCCGAGTGTGACGACCAATTCTGTTCTGCCTGCCTCGATCAAGGAATTTGCCATGCCTGCCAAGACGAAATCGAGACCGAAGCGGAATCGGTCTTGCCCGCTGGTGCCAACGCTCCGGTTCACGCCGTATGCTTGGAGCAAACTGCTCTATCTACGGGACCGGGGTGAAACCGAAGTCGGTGGTTTTGGACTCAGTACACCCGATGATCTGTTTTGCATCGAAGACATCCGACTGATCCGTCAGCACACCACTGTGGCCAGTGTCGAATTCGACGATGACGCGGTCACCGACTTTTATGATGAGCAGGTTGATCAAGGTCGTCAGCTCGAGCAGTTCAGCCGCGTGTGGCTTCACACACACCCTGGTGAATCTGCCGAGCCTAGTAACACCGACGAGCAAACCTTCGAGAGGGTTTTCGGCCACGTTGCCTGGTCGGTGATGATGATTCTAGCTCGCGGCGGTGAGAGCTATGCCCGCTTGCGGTTTGGTAGCGGTCCGACGGCCGAACTCGAAGTCCCGATCGACATCGCGTGGGAATTCCCATTCCCGGAAAGCGATCACGCCGCCTGGGATGATGAGTATGACCGCTGTGTCCAGCCGGTCCATCAGACTGAGTGGTCGAACCTCAAAGATCTCGCCGGCGTTCCCTTGGACGAGGAATTCGTTTTACCGACCGATCCCCGATTTCTCGATTTTGAAAGGAGCAGTTTCTTTGATGACGAGTTCGACCACTTCTGACCGTTTTGCACGGCAAACAGATCTGGTGCCTCGTGATGCAATTCAGCGTCATCGGGTGAGCGTGATTGGTGTTGGTGCCGTCGGCCGGCAAGTGGCTTTGCAACTGGCGGCCATGGGGGTGAATCGACTTCAAATCTTTGACTTCGATATCGTCGAACCAACGAACATTACCTCTCAAGGTTACACTCAAAACGATTTCGGGCAGCTCAAGGTCGAAGCGACGAAGGAGGCGATTCAATTGCTCGATCCGGACATTGAAGTCCTGACTGTACCGCACCGGTTTCGGCCGCAGGATCCGGTTGCCGAGGTTGTCTTCTGTTGTGTCGATTCGATCACTGCCCGCACGGCGATCTGGCGGATGCTCAAAAGCCGTTGCCAGTTCTGGTGCGACGGCCGAATGCTAGCCGAGACCGTACGAGTGTTGGCTGCCGCCGACCACAGCGAGCGGACATATTACAGCTCAACGCTGTTCTCGGCACGACAAGCCAACATCGGTCGCTGTACGGCACGCAGCACAATCTACACAGCCAACATCTGTGCCGGTCTGATGCTCCAACAGTACACCCGCTTCCTGCGAGGACAGACGATCGACCGGGACCTGTCGTTCAACCTCGCCGCCAGCGAACTGGTGAGCTTGTGAATTTCCCCTTCAATTCTGACTCCATCGGGAGACCGTTTTGCGAGCTATCGACCCTCAAGCGACGATCCACTACCTGGCTTGGTTCGGTTTCGTCTGTCTGATCGCCAGCCGATTCATTGGACTGCTTGGAGCGGCGGTCATCTGGCTACTCACCGCCGTGACCCTGTGGGGAATCGGCTCTTCCAAACCACCGCAGCCACGAACCCGCACCAAGCATCAATCGAAACGGTGTCGCCGCTGACATCGATTTGTTGAAGTCGCTACGTCTCTCAGGCCCGGCCCCGAGGGGTCGGGCCTGGGTGTTTCTTTTTAGCTATCGCGGATCCCAATTCCCTAATCTGCCCCCGGTCGGACCAGCCAGCAATCTATTGGCCCAACTGCTTCAAAGTTTTGAAGCAATTTTTCACTTCGCATCCTGTATGCTTTGACGACATTTTATCGCGAGTTTTTAACTTCAAACAGCCGCCTCAGAACTTGTCGGCATGATCGCCACAGTGTTCGACGTCGCCCATGGCAATCACGCGATCGCTGACCGCAAACCGTACTTCATTGGTCCCGTCTATGACTAGCATCCGCTGATGACTAAAGACCTTCGGTGCACTCTCTGAGACACACCTGGCAGAAGAACGTATCGCTGTCCGTCAGTGACATCACAAAGTACACCACCTTTTTCGGGTCGTCGAGGATGGCGGACCACGCCGTGCGACTTATTGCTTTTTACTTTGGCAGTTCAAATTGCTTTCGGCGTGGTCGATCGAGCAGTGTGTTGGCCTCATTGTCGTCAAACCGTTCTTCGGCGGGATTCCACTTTAAGGGTCGATTCAGTTCTCGAACAATGTTGGCGAGATGGCACACGGTGACGCTTCTGTGGCCCACTTCCACGGGTGCGTTGGGAACGTTTCGACTGTGGATGCAGTCGATCCAGTTTTGTAAATGCGGACGCGCAACGAATCCACTGCCCTTCCATTTCTCCGTAACGGTGGGATCGGGGCCGTCGGCGATGAGATCGACAGGGTCGGTTACGAATTTATTACGGCTGATCGTCATAGTTCCCTGCTCACCATAAAATGTCGCGGTTGGCACGCCTGGCAGGAAGTTCAGAACGGTGCCACTAGCATATTCCATTGTGATCGGACGGAAGCGAATGGAATCGCTGAATGAGCCACTTGGACGCGGCGTCTTCTTGTGCCACTTTTCCTTCCAGTCG
Organism: Thalassoroseus pseudoceratinae; assembly: GCF_011634775.1. NCBI lineage: Bacteria > Pseudomonadati > Planctomycetota > Planctomycetia > Planctomycetales > Planctomycetaceae > Thalassoroseus > Thalassoroseus pseudoceratinae. The sequence goes on along the minus strand of NZ_JAALXT010000010.1, from coordinate 97,572 downwards.
CGTTCCAACGCGGCTTCACTGATGTCGAGTTGCTGATTGCCGATCGTGTCTGAATTAAGAGGTGCAATCCTCACAGGCCCGCTGTGATCCATACCCAACGCGTATTGAATCATGTCAATATTGTGGGCTCCCCAGTTCGTCATCAGATGACCTGAGTAATCGCGGAACAGATCCCAGCCTCTCCACAGCAACCCGTCGACCTTAAACTCGTCTTTCACCCACAGTTTTCTATTGTGGGGACGGTGAGGACTTGGACCGAGAAACAGATTCCAATCAAATCCTTCTGGAATTGGTTCCGAAGAGAAATATGCGTGGGCAATCGGACCGGGATAATTCGGGCTGTCGACTCGCCTGACTCTTCCAAGTCCTCCATCGCGGATCAACTCGCAGGCAAAGCGATTCACTTCCATTGTCCGTTGTTGACTGCCGACCTGAAGCACGCATCCTGTCTTCTTCACCATGTCGGCCAGCAAGCGGCCTTCGCGAATCGTCAATGAAAGCGGTTTTTCCAGATAAATGTCCAGCCCAGCCTCGAGCGCGAGCATCGCGGCCGGTACATGATGATGATCGGGCGTTGCGATGATCACGGCATCAAGCTGCTCCTGATCGAGCATTCGCCGATAATCCTGATACGTCCTGCAGTGCGCAGCATGATCATCACGAAAGCCGGCGAGGACTTCCGCGAACTCCTTCTTTGGTTCAAGCGTGTCAGCCATCCTTGAACTTGCACAATCACAAATGGCTGTTACTTGCGCTGTTTCGGGAAGATTGCCGATCAGATACTTGCCACGAACGCCGGTGCCGATCACCCCGACGTTTATCCGGTCATTCGCTCCCAACGGATTAGCACGTGCCCAGCGGGACGTAATGGCTGTTCCGAAGGCAAAGCTGCTGATCGCAGCTGTTCCATGACGAAGAATGTCACGTCTGGAAATCGTCGTTTGTCCGGACATCAGTTTGAGTTCCTCAGCCAAGCATCATGTATGGGGGCATCACAATCATTTCCGGTTGTCACGAGGGCGAGCTGTTCTGACTCGTTTGACATCCTGATTTTCTTTGTTGCTTGTAGCCGAGCAGAGTGAATGGTGTCGGTCGGGTAGTTGCCGTTACAGCCCTAGCTCGGAGCCGGCGTACTGAATGCTCGCACGGACGTTGGCATCCTCAAGCTCAACCTGTTTCGCAGGAGACAGCGTGCTCACCTGCTGAAGGATTTTTGCGGGATGGTCGCGAACGAACCGCAATGTGCGGGCCAGATCGAGGGCTCGCGAAGTGGGCATCGTTGAATAAAATCCGTCCGTCAGACACGGAACTTTGAGCGGGTCGCGCGTGATCAGCTCCAGCGCAAAGCGGACGTTCGGCTTTGCATTTCTGATGATCGCCACCATCTTCTTCAGGTCGAAGCTGCCCTGGCCCAGTGGAATGTCTCCCAGCAGGAAACCGTCGTTGTAAGGCTGCAGTGCCTGGTCTTTCAGATGCACGGTGAAGACGTATGGGGCGAGTGCTTCAATCGGCTCATAGGCTCCGTCGAGCAGAGCGAAGCTGTTGCCGGTATCAACACAGGCTCCAATGAACTCGTTGTCCAAATGCCTAAACAACGCGACCCGCTCGTCGAGCCGCTGGTCTTTGTGATTCTCGACTGCAAACGGCACGCGATGCTTTTCGACCACTGGCGCGGCGCGTTCGAGCATCTGCTGACCACGTTTTTCAAACTTGCGAAACTCATCAAGCGTCTTGAATCGTTCGTACCGCCTGCCTGGAATGATTGTCGTTCGAGCGGCCTGAACACCAACGTCGCGAGCCGTCTTGATTTCGGCCTCGAAGCGGGGCAGGTCGTCATTGTTCTTTGGTGGTTTGACGATGGCATCGATAAACAGTTTGTGCTGCTCGGCATAATCACGCAGTTGATGGATTTTGTCGGCGGTCATCACGCCAAGATTGGCCTGTATTCCGCCCGCACCGAGCAAATGGCAATGCTTGAGAAACGTCAACGGCTCGAACAGATCGAACTCACGATTTTTCTCTCGCATCCAGCGACGACGAATGTTGCAATCGTAAATGACCAGTCCCATCCCCGTTCGCTCAACGGGTTCAGCAGCGAAAATTGACAAGGACGGCATTGTGACGCAGCCTGCGATGGCACTTAGCCCGCGAATTGCAGTGCGGCGGTTGATCAGCGAATTCATCAGCATCCCTCTTCGTACGAAGTTTGAGAGGTTTCATCCCAACTCCAATCCGCGAATCGTTCCAGTGCTGCTGGCGAATTTTTCGTCCTCGATCCCCATCCGCTGCAGCATGCTGACAAACACATTTGCCAGCGGCTCGTTGTTCTTTCGATCGAACGCCAGGTGTGATCCATGTCTGAAGCCGCCACCAGCCAGCAACACCGGCAGATTGTAGCCATCATGCCGGGCGGCATCGCCAATGTTACTGCCGTGCAGAACCATCGTACTGTCCAACAGCGTGCGGCCGTTTTCCTCGGCGGTTCGAAGGCCGGCCAGCAAACCAGCCAGACACTTCATTTGCGCACGTTCGATAATGGCGAGCTCATCGCCCTTCTGTGACGCCTGATGAGTCAGGGCATGGTGAGGGACGTCGACACCGGGCAGGTCGACTTTTGGATTGAAGGTTTCGTTGACCAGGATCGTAATGACACGCGTGGAGTCGGTTTCCAATGCCAATCGTGCCATGTCGTACAACATGCGGGACTTCGGAATAAGCCCGCCGGGTGACGTGTTGTCTTTCGGAACTGGAGCATCGACGGAAGTCTTCGGAGTGTTCGCCCACGCTTCCTGAGCTTCCAAACGCGTTTCAAGTTCACGCAACGAATTGAAGTACTGATCCAGACGCTGGCGGTCAGAACCCCCAACATCCTTCTTCAACCTTCGAATCTCGCTGGCGAACTGATCCATCAGACTCTGGCCGTTCCGCAAACGCTGCACCTGCTGGCGAACCTGCTCGGGGCTGCCTTGCACGAACAACGCCTTGTAAACGTCGCTGGGACGTTCGATGGCGGGCACACGAACACCATCGGCTGTGTAAGACAACGAATTCGATCCCGGACCGACACGCAACGCCAGCGATGGCCAACGAGTTTGGAAGCCGATCTCATCAGCCATCCGTTGATCAAGCGAGATCGTATTTTTGAATCCCGGTCGAGTTGGATGCGTTGCAGCCGTCAGGAAACAGCGATCGGAATTGTGTTGGCCTCCCGTTCCTGGATGATGCAGTCCGGAGAAGACAGTGAAGTCATTTCGAAACTCAGCAAGTTCTTTCAGATACTCAGTGAATTCATAGTCGCGGCCGGGCTGCTTTGGAAAAAAACGATCGGACATAAAACCCAAGTCGACGTTGATCGCGATCATCCTCCGAGGAGGGGCTTTCGTTTCCTCTTTCGCGAATGCAGGGTGCATGGCATCCAGCCACGGCAGCGCCAATGAGACGCCCGCTGCCTTCAGTATCGATCGCCGCCGTATGTGTTTGCCGGAAGAAAAATGAATAGTCTTCATACTTGGAGCCTCGTTAGGATTTATGCAATTGTGTTCTACTTGTTGCGAAATAAAGGACTCTGGATCAGTCCGTGAATCATGGAACGCAGTCGAAAGCCATCCGCCGCAGTCTGGTCGAGGATGCCTTCGATAATATTTCTGTCAGAGATGCCGATCGGAGCACCCGTTGCATAAATAGTCAGTCGCTGCAGGACGTTGCGAGCGATCGCGCGTTTGTCCTTCAGCACAAGGTGTCGAAAGTCTTCGATATTCATGAATGGCTGACCCGCCAGTTCGCCGGCGGCATCCACTGGAAGCCCGAGCTTGAATTGAATTGGCTTGGCTCGACGATTCAGCCCCTTCACAGATTCTCCCTTTTCCAGCGAGTGATATCGCTCCCGGAAACGCCCCATGACATCGAACGCTTCAAGTGCAAAGCCGGGTGGATCGATCTTCTTGTGGCAGGCAGCGCACGCCGCGTCCTCGCGATGAGCGGCCAGTAATTCGCGGATCGTAGTTGCGCCGCTCAGATCCGGTTCGACGGCCGGAACGGCTTCCGGTGGCGGCGGAGGCGGATCGCCCAGCAGGCGGTCCATGACATACACGCCGCGCACGACCGGCGACGTCGTCGTACCGTTGGCACTGACCTTCAACAGGCTGGCCTGAGTGACCAGTCCACCACGCAGGGAGTCTTTGGGCAGCTTGACTCGCTGGACTTCGCCGCTGCTGATATCGTCGATTCCGTAGAGTTCTGCCAGTGCGCCGTTAGCAAAGACGATATCGGAATCGAAAACGCTACTCGCGGGAAGATTGTCGCGCAGCATCGCCAGTACGAAGGCTCGTGTTTCCTTGAGCATCGATTCCTTCAGCCACGGTGAGAATCCGCTGTAAAGATTCTCATCAGGCTCGGTCGTCCCGATATTTTTCAGGTCGAGCCAGTGATCGGTAAAGTGATTGACGAACCGTGTGGCACGAGCGTCATCAATCATCGCGTCGACGATTTTCGGAAGCTCGGTCTGAGAAGCCGCAGCCACCTGCCTTTTCAACTCCGCGTCGGATGGTGAATTCCACAGGAACAACGCCAGGCGGTCCGCCAGTCTGTGAGGTGGCAGCGGCCCGGGATCCATTGGCACCAGAACGAAATGCGGCGAACTCAGCACCGCCGTGTAGGCAGAAAGCATCGCTTCCTGAAAAGATGCATCCTCGGCCAGTCGCCGTCGAAATGTCGCCATCGGAATAGTGAAATCGTCTGGTGCGATCTCACGTCGATAGGCGTCCGCCATGAATGACGTGAGCAACCGTTTCGCGTCGACCTCTGGGTTCTTTGAAACGACTTCGTAATCGAGACCCGAATCGTCCAGCGTATCCACTGGCCGCATCGGAAGATCGCCGAACAGCCGCCGGTGGCTCGGCGGCGGCCAGGAATCAAAGAGTGGACCTTCCATTTCAAACCCTTGAAACGCCACTGCCGGAACATCGACGACGGGATATCTCAAGCCTGTTTTCTTGTCCCTCGGTTCAATCCTCCATAAAGGCAGAGACGCCGCAGTCACGCTGACCGTTTCGCCGGCGTTCAGCCAGGCTTCGATCTCGTGCACCTCCGCTTGCGGAGTAACATCAACATGTCCCAGCAGTCGAGTGTCGCTATAAAACGCGACGACTTCGGTGCGTGTTGTCGGTTCGACTTTCCCGTGATTTGCCCGAAACGTGAAAGCACCGACTCGGATGCGATACCACCCATCGTGGGTTGCTTTGAAGTCGCGGCCGATCGTTTGTGTACCGTGACTGAGGACCCCAACTGCATCGATGTAAGGAGCCTTATCAAGCACAAAACCCGGCGTCCTTTTCGCGAAGTTGCCGGGCCAGTTTTCGAACGTGTCGTCAACGCTTCGACCCCGAATCGGCATTCCACTACCGCTCTTGAGGTTCTGATATAGAAACGGGGACTGTTTGCTGAGGATTAACGTCGGCTGGCCATTCGCATTCCCGAATGTCTGCTTGAAAGTCTCGCCTTTGATGTCCGAAATCCAGACGTGTCGCGTTTGCTTGGCAGGTTTCTTGAGTCCGGGAGCCATGGCAGCGCGAACGGCTTCGTCCGCAACTTCCAGGTAACGATCGATCTGGATGTGTGAGAACGGCAGGGCCGAGGACGACTTGCCAAAGCCATCCGACAGCCCATCGGGAGGCAGTTTCTCCCCCGCAGTCAATTTAGGCAAATGGAGAACATCTTTAAGGGCGTTAATATGTTCTTCGCGGCTGAGCCGCCGCACGGTCGTGCGGCCCTCGATTGCGTATCGCTTTCGCTCCGCATCAATCAATCGAGGCCGCAGATAGTCTATAAACTCTTCGATCTCATTTGATTCCGGTTCGCCATAGTCTTCCGGTGGCATTTCGCCTCGTTGAACGCGGTCAACCGCCTTGACCCAATCGGCAAGGACATCGACATCGTCTAGCCGGAACGACAGCGATTCCAAGTCAAACCCTCGCTCGGAATCCTCTCCCGTGTGGCAGTCGAGGCAATGCTTCTCAACAAACTCAGCGATCTTCGACGGGACTTCGCCCCGTAGCGGAGCCGTAAGCAAGATGCTCATAAACGAAAGAGCAACGGTTGTTTTCACGATCAAGTCTCCTGAGCCGTGCCAGAGCGTTTGCACGCGTTGGCGGATGTGCTTCCTAATTCCATAGCACTTCCGGCCACTCGGTTACCTGGAAACTTTAGAGTATGAGCAACGGTAGTTATCCGCCTCTAGGGGTAGCGGACGCTTTTGGTTTCGATTGTGTTGGTTGCGGAATCACGTTGTTCATTTCGTTTGAAAGGAACTCACTTGGAATGACACGGTGGCCAGTCATGTGTTACGAGTTCACTGCTTCTCCCGCGCAGCCGATCGATATTCGGTGTGATCGCTTTGTTACCGTAGCAGCCAAGTTCTGGACGCAGATCATCAACGGCGATAAACAGAATGTTGGGCTTGTCCGCTGCGAAAGCGGGAGCTGACAAGGCAAGCACGAGAATCGCAAGACGATGGGCACATGACGCCAAGGATCGTAGTAACACTCGGTAGTGCGATGTCTTCGATTTTCGATTCGTCATGACGTTTGGTCTTGTGATGAGTTGCCAGTTCACGTTAGTCATTCTTCGTTTCCCATGATCGGAGTTACACTTCGCCATGTTGGCCCGATTCGTAGTTCGTCGATGATACGATCCGTCGTTCCCTCGCTGCTGAGCAAGACCAGATCCAACCGAGCATCGAGATCCACGTCGCGAGTCACGACGTGCCAGGTTGAGGGTTCGGCGTACTCCAAAGCGTCTTCTTCGCCGTAAACTCGAAAACTGATTTCATCGTCTCCGTTCTTGTGTGAGATGATTTTGCCGATCCAAAGCGTTGTTTGCCCTGTCGGCAATGTCATCGGGCTGGTGTGCCAAACCCCGCCACCTGTGCTAACGACAGGACGGAACTTTGCGTCACGTCCGAAACTCACCAATTCACCGTCGTAGTCCTGTGAAGAACGAAACGTCAAACGCAAACGTTCCTTGGTGTCGCTGTCCCTATCGGCGCGTTCCATTTCGCGAACCATCATGCTCAGGAACGTCACGTCTTCGCGACCGAGTTCAATTGCCGTCTTCAGCCGACGCACGTAGTAGACCCGCCCGCCGGTTAGCTTCAATGCTCCCAGCCGACCGCCTGGCACTGGCCAGGGGACATTCATTTGGCCGTGAACAATTTCAAGGTGATCAGGAGAAGGGGCGTCGTAAGGCCTCGTCCGCTCGGAAGCCACACGCTTTCGCCATGGTCCGGTCCAGCCGATTCCCACATCGCTTTCTTTCAATGGCAAAATCCCAGGCGAATAGTTGAATCCTTCATAGGCAGTCAGCAGGTCAGAACGTGTGCGTGGATTGACCCGCCGGATGAACTCTTGAAACCGTGGCGGATTCATCGGAACGGCGCGTGGGCGACCGTCCTTGTCGATAGCGATCCCCTCACCGGCCTGCAATATCCTGACGAGTTCATCGGCAGCTTCGATTGGGCGATAGCTGACTTGCCCATCGAGCACATGCACTTCCGTGTCGCCGACGCGATTCACTTTGACCGCGAATTCAGTTCCAAGATCGATCACTTCGCAAGTTGGCGTCTTGAGAACAAACCCTTCCGCACCTGCCTCCGCCCTGACGACGACATCGCCAAACAACAATCCAGCACTACCGGCGGAATGGAGTCGCAGAGAGGTTTCCCCTGTCATCACAAGCTCAGCGCCGCCATCAAACCGAATTACTGCAATGCCCGCTTTCAGATCGAGGGATCGCGCTGAGAGACGTTGCCCCTCGGTAGGCGATTCGCTTGAACTCCATTCACATTTGTCCTCAAGCAGCATGGTCGCGACGTAACGGACTGGCATTTCGGTTTTTGCAATTGGCTCCGTGACAAGACTACGACTCGCCGGATCGTCAATCTGATTGACAAAGTACCAAGTCAGTCCGCTAACAAGGATGAAAACTGCGACCGCGACAGCGAGAAAAAAACGCTGCCAACCCGTCGCCTCTTTCCTTGCAGCAACGTTGGATGGCCTTCCTTGAAGTTCCGAGATGACGTCGCCGACGAATTGCTGGCCGTCGTTTTCAACTGTCGCAACTGCAGCTTCGACGAATCGCTCGTCGTCAAAGGGTTGTAACGCAAACCCAAGCAGACGATGCTCTTCGTACAGGTCGCCTGCCCGCTGAAGCAGCTCAGAATCAGTGTCCAACAATTGTTGCAACGAGGCCAACCCAACTTGGTCGAGTTCACCTTCCAGAAACAGCGTCCATAGTTCTTCAAATTGCTGAGACACTAGCCTGCCTCCTCAGCGAGTTTCTGTTCGATGCATTCGTGCAGCTTCTGTCGCAGAACATACAAGTGTTTCATGATGGCCCCAACACTTCGATTCGTCCGCTGGGCGATCTCGGCCAGCGGGAGCTCACTGGTGTAACGCCAATCGAGAACCTCGCGTGCGTTGTCCTCAATTTGCTTCAGGCATTCGCGCAGATGTGTCAAACGTGACGGCTCCTCCGCGGCCTCTGCCGCACGGCGATCTAGTTCCTGACTGAGTGCATGTGGCACATACCGGCTGTGGTAATCCGCCAAACGCTTCAATCGCGTGCATTCGGCCATCAGCTGAAAGCGAGCAATCGTGAACAGCCAAGCACGAAAATCAGTTCCGACTTCAAACTCTTGAATTCGATGAAACGCCACGACAAATGTCTTCTGAGCCACATCGTCCGCATCACTGCCCGGCGGACATCGAGACACAATCCACGCGCGGACCGGCCTCTGGTAAACGCGGACAATCTCCGCGAAAGCGTTGAGATCTCCATCGACGACACGCCGAATGTACTCGTCCAAACTGGTTGATCCGTCCATTCACGCCTCAAGAAACTGCAGAAACCCCAGTATGACCCAGAGATAGCAGCGATTCGATGACGGTTACCCCAGAAAATATGTAACTGCGATTTCTCCGTCAGAGCCACTTGCCATGGAACGGCTTTTAGTACAGAAGATCGATTAAGACACGAATCGGATGCATGGACGCATAAACGCAACGACAAAAAGCGCCGCCCACGACATCATTCAAGTCGCCATGGGCTGGTTCGATTGCCATCTGCACCGCTTTCAAATCGGACCACGGCGATACGGCATCCCGGACCCAATGGACCGGGCCATGGGAATTGACATGATGGACGAACGGGGCGTGCAACTCAGCGATGTCATTACACCAGCCGGACAGCGTGCGACGTTCATCTACGAATATGATTTCAGCGACGGCTGGCAATATGCGATCAAGCTGGAAGAAACTCATGCCGCAGTACCTAAAACCACCTATCCCCGGTGCACCGACGGGGAGCGTGCCTGTCCACCGGAAAATGTTGGTGGCATTGGGGACTACGAAGATTTCCTGAAGGCAATCGCTGATCTCGACCACGAGCGACACGAGGAGCTCACAAAATGGATTGGGAAGTATGATCCGGAGATGTTTTTTCGGGCCGATATCAATCAAGACCTCCGCAAGATTTTTTGACACCTGTCATCGCTCGCCTCGGGGATGATGCGAATGGAAGATTGTAGCGCACGTGGTGACTTTGGCGACTCTTTCTCCTCGATGCGGTCTCGAACACATTCTCGCGGGGAGCCATATCTGTGACGATGTCCAACGCTTCCCGGCAAAATAAGACGCAGATTCGTTCGTGTCACTTCCGTGTCCTTGATTCTTGCGGACCACTCCCTGAGGATTATATCAATGCGTCTCTGTCAAAGTCGGGTGCCCAAACATGGTGACGAATCAAAGTGCCGATTCCTCGGATGAAATCGGCGACGAAGCCGTTCCTCGATACCTCAGCATATTTCGGTATGCGTTTGGGGCGGTGATGTGGTTGGGATTGGCGGTCGCTGTTTTCGGGGGGCTGCCGCGTTTTCGTAGGCTATTCGAGGACTTCGATGTCGAAATCAGTCCATTGACGGTTTTCGTTTTGCGGTTCATGGGACCGACTTTTGTCCTCATCGCCATTGCGGCCGTCGTCGCGTTGACGATGACGCACTCCCGCGGAAGCCGTTGGTTGATCCTTTACGGCATTCCGTTAGCATTGATCGTCCTGCTGATGCTCACTCTCGGTTGGCCGCTTCTCAGCCTGCTTGACGATCTCTCCTAACAATGCAACGACAGCCATAGAACCGCAACAAAAGCTGGATGAGATGCTGCGGTTTCTTCTCCATTCCCTTCATTTTGCCGACTTGGAAATCAACCTGTGCAGGCTGCCGGAACAGCGATGACTCACTCAATCGCCTTCGTCTGCTCGATTGTGGTTGTGATAACTCACAGGGCCCGTGGCCAAATGATATTTGTGGACGACGCTCAAAACACTAGCGCAACGCGTCTTGTTTCATCTGAGATGATCTCGCCTCGAACATGCGCTCCTGCTCCGGCAACACCGTCTGTTTCGGGCCCAACATCGACCGCTTGGCCGCGATGAGCACCGCGTTTCATGCGGTCCTATTGCCAGGACGCATCCTGTAGACCTTCGTGAGCGTGTTTATTGTCAGGCTACTATCTATGCGACACCGGCGTTCTCGGTTACTTCAGTCCGCAGAAGGCGATTGGCGATTGGCGATCGGGTGACTTGGCCACAGCATTTCCAAAATCGCAGCTACTACACGGCTCACGTGAGTAAGATTTTGCATATGGGGGTTCGGGCGAAATCGAAGCGTGACCGGATGACGCGGACGATCCCCGCTTCGTGCATGGAGTGGGTCGACAGTCCCGAACCGGAGTGGAAAGCACTGTGCGATGGCGAAACGCTGGAAGGCACGGCAGCCGCATCACTTTAGAGAGGATGACTGATTGCGGAGGTGGCGAGTGATGATTGTAGGAGACCTATGGAATGGTCTTTGGGTTGCCAGGAGTGTTTCGATGTCTCATTTCTTCCTCGACTGCCTTGCTGAGTTGCCATTGACTGCGGCAAACCAGCTGGTCGAAATGCGCAGCTCGTCAACCAGCCAATCCCCTACTCCATTACTCGAAAGTCGGATTGATTCTAACTCCTGGAACGGAACTGGCGAGTCACATTGAAGCGTCCAAGCGTCTGGTTCGGATGTGTTGACCGTTTCATCCTGCTGGTAGATTCTGGCAGCGACACTGCTTGTTTCATCGTCGAAGGACATCTTGAGAACAATGAGTAGCGTACTGTTCTGGGGGAGATGGATCGCTGTTTGCTCGATGTTTCCAGCACAGTTGACATAGGGAAACCCTTCGGAAGAGATTCCGAAAGTGACAATGGGAAAACGTCGTCGATGAGAAACCGATTTCGGTTCCATGGAAATTCGAAAAGAAGCGAACGAGTCTTGTTCAGCGACAATCTCATTCCGATCCAATAAGAAACTAATATAGATTGGTTGACTAGCGTTCAACTCTCTTGACGTATTGAACTTTCGACGGAGATTGGAGTCGGACAGTTTGAGGCACATTCGTTCGTTGCGATCGACTTCAAAGACGGTGCCGGATGGTGCTGGAACAACTTCGGCGAGGGGGCCTCGTTTGCGGCCGATTGCTGTCCAACCACCGTCCCAACCGAAGCCGCTTCGGCCACGTCTGATTCGCCCGGCAATGTTCTCGAAACCATCATAGGCGAGGAGCTCGTCGCCTGCGGTCTGTTGGATTTCGGCATCCAGTTGTCTGACAAACTTTCGTTGACCAAACGGAACACGACCGGGCGGTCCGGGAGTTCGGCGATCAAAGCGGTAGGCTTCACCGGCCTCAACCAAGTTTTCGCTTGCCGACGGCCCCTCATCGGAAACACAGAAAACGCTTCCCTCAAACACATGCACCTCAGTCGCCGATTCTTCGAGAGCCACCGCGTACTCAGTTCCCTCATCGTAAATCGTGGTTTCGGGTGTCTCCAGAACGAACCCGTTCGAGCGATCGGTGACATTGACGTACACACTCCCACGAATCAAGCGAGCCGCATCTGCTGAAAGCACCGCTAGTTCACATGGGGCTTCGAGAACGAGGTTCGTGCCGGAATCAAACAGGAGCTCGGCGACCCCTGTTTCGAGAGTGACATGATCTTCACGGAATCGTTGTTGTTTCGACCTCTCGATCTCTGCCCATCGGCCATCATTGCTCAAGCGGAGACTTCCGAAGAACCGTCCATCATCGGAAGCGTTGACCAGCGGTCCCGGCTGACCATTTGGAAATGGACGGTCTCCGTGACTAGTCACGTACCACACTGCTGCAACAACAAGACAAGCTAGGCTCGAAAGAACGACGGCAACGGACCTCAAACGCGGTTCACGATTCAATAGGGAGCCGACGGAGTTGGTGCGAACGTGGTCCGCTTCGCTGCCTTCTTCGGCCCACGTTCGCAAGGCGGCTTCGATGTCCATTCTTTCTCGATAGAGACGGCGAGATTCCGGATCGCGTTTCAGGATCGACTGAAGCTCTTCGTGCTCGCTAGGAGTGATCTCGTCCTGAATGGCGTTCTCGATGAGTTCGGAAAGTCGATCGTGATTCATGACTTCACCCCCTCCGCAGCTAACCGCTGGCGAATACACGCCGACAGCTTTTGCTTCAATCGAGCGAGCTGCTTGTAGATCACTTCACGACGCTGGCCCAACGATTCCGCAACTTCCGAAATCGTCTCAGTGCCCAGATAGCAAAGCCGAAGTAGTTTTTGTTGTCGATCGTGGAGTTGAGCCAGACAAACCGCCAAGGCCACCCGGCGAGATTCAGAGAGTGAGTGTTCTTCCTCGGATTCGGCTGCGATCAAAGCCATTAGATCGGCATCGAAATGAAGTCGGCTGCGTCGCTGTGTTTTGAGAAAGTTGCGGACTTCATTGAAGGCGATTCCACACGCCCAGTGGAAAAAACTTCCCTCCGCTTCAAACTGATCCATCTTTCGCCAGAGCACAACCGTTGTTTTCTGAAAGATATCTTCGGCGTCGGCTGGGTTGACGACCTGTTTCAGGATGAACGCAAAGAGCGCATGCCGATGCTTCGCGAGTTGTTTGACGAACTCGTCGGTGGATGAACTTTCTGAATCATCACTTGTCATCGGTCTCCTTCCGATTGCCGTGCCTCGTCAATGTGGTCGTACCGTCCCGTCGCGATTACCCCAAGATTTTCTCTAATTCTGTTTTTTTTCTCGAATCTCGCGGGCAATGCGAACGGCTCGGTACGAATACCACTGAGGCAATCATTCGGCCTATGGTTCCGCAAAGATGCGAGGCGACTCCATGAAATACGCAAGCTTGTTGATGGTACTGGCCATAACCAGCACCACCAATGCGGAAGAAACCTTTGTGACGATTCATCGCGTGAGTGGGAATCGACTTCTGGTCTCCGTCGATCAAGCTGGTCGATCCCCATCGGGAATGCAAGGGCGACGCGGTTCACGGAGAGGGTCGCGAAACGTGGCAGCACAAATGGTCGCCGTTTCGGTGCCGGTGACTGCGAAAATCACGACGGCGATGAAGGAACGCCGGACGTTCGAGTTTCGCGCACTCGGTGAGTTGGCCGGTGGTTTGCGGAATGACATTTTTCTGAAAATGACTCAGCCGTTGCCGGCACGCATCGTGACCGCGAATCGGGTCATAACAGAAGTGAACGTGATCACGCCGCAAGCCGACATCAATCAAACCGCAACGACAGCCGCGGGCGTGTCGGTCATCGCAATCCGTCCTAAAAGACCTCCGATGAAGAAACAGGGAGACTGAATGTGAACCAGTTTTCGTGGCTCGCCTTTCTGATGTCTATCGTCACATTCCCGACTTGGGCGTTTGCACAACCTGCCAACTCCGAGGGAGTGAAGTTTTTTGAATCCAAGATTCGTCCGATCTTCCTGAAGCACTGTTATGGGTGTCATTCGACTCAGGCTGGCAAGGCGAAGGGAGGCTTGAAGGTCGATACAAGTGAGTCCTTGTTTCGCGGCGGCGACTCCGGCTCAGCGTTGGTTCCGCGAAAGCCTGATGATAGCTTGCTCTATCAAGTCCTGTTGTATCGAGACGATGTTTCGCAGATGCCCCCATCGGGAAAGCTGCCAGCATCGACCGTCCACGACATCCGTCGCTGGATTGAAATGGGAGCCCCGGACCCGCGTGTGATCAAACCCAGTCCCGCTGTGACTTCCCAAATCGACATTGATGCTGGCCGCAATCATTGGGCGTATCAGTCGCCGGTTCATCGAGAACCGAACGCGAATGAGGGTGACGTTTGGGCACAAACCGAGGTTGACCGATACATCATCGCGGAACTTGATCGCCAGCAACTAACTCCCGTTGCGGATGCCGATGCAGCAACGTTGGTTCGACGACTCAGTTTCGTGCTCACGGGTCTACCGATGACGCCAGATGAGAGCCGGACGTGGACGGATGCCATCGAGAGGACCGAAAGTTTTCTGCAACGTCAAGAAGTGCTTTTGGCATTGATCGACGAACTGCTGGCTTCGCCTCAATATGGCGAGCGTTGGGGACGTCATTGGTTAGACGTTGCTCGCTATGCCGAATCGACAGGGGGCGATCAGAACAACCTCTATCAGCACGCTTGGCGCTACAGAGATTATGTGATCGATGCGTTCAACAACGACAAACCCTTCGACGAGTTCGTTCGCGAGCAGATCGCGGGGGACCTGTTGCCGATCGCTGACGATGCGGAATGGGCGGAGCAGGTCATTGCGACCGGCTTTCTCACGAACGGCGTGAAACTTGTTGGAGAAGAAGATCAACAACAGTTCTTCGCGGACCTCGTTGACGAACAAATCGATGCGACAACTCGTGCGTTTCTCGCCACCACCGTCGCGTGTGCCCGCTGTCACGATCACAAGTTCGATCCCATTCCGCAGGCAGATTACTATGCATTGGCGGGGATTTTTCGTTCCACCGAGACGCACTACGGTTTACTGAAAGCGCAAGCTCGGCAAGCAACGACACTTCTCGATCTGACCGGAATGGGACCGCCCCCCGGAACCCCAGATCTCGATGCCGGGGAATATGCGGCCTTGGTGGCGGAACGGGATCAAGCTGCCAACGCCGTCGAAGAGGCGATGCGAAAAATCCGCGGTGGCGAGAATGTGTTTCGTGGGACGCTGCGTCGTCTCCGGTCGCAACGTGATGAAACCGAAGCAGCCCTCCAAGCGTATTCAAACCGTGGCAAGCCACGCGTTTTCGCGATGGGCGTTCAGGATCGGGATCAACCGCTGATGACTCGATTGCTGTTACGCGGCGAACTCGACAAACCCGCTCAGATTGTGCCTCGCGGATTACTACAGGTGCTCACCCCGTCAGGTCGGCATCGGTTCCCGTCGAATATCTCCGGGAGTGGGCGAATCGAACTTGCGAACTGGATCGCCTCGGACAAGAACCCGCTGACCGCCCGCGTGATGGCCAATCGAATCTGGCATTGGATGTTTGGTCGTGGGCTGGTCCGCACGACTGACGATTTTGGTGTCGCCGGGGACCGTCCGACTCACCCTGAACTTCTTGATTATCTCGCTCTGCGACTCATCGAGAATGGCTGGTCCGTCAAATCACTCGTTCGTGAAATCGCTCTCTCGCGGACTTTCCAACTCTCATCCAGCTACAACGAAAAGAACTTCGCAACTGATCCGGACAACCGGTTCCTATGGCGAATGAATAAGCATCGGCTCGAAGGTGAAGCGATTCGGGATGCCATGCTGTTCGCCTCGGGCAAGCTGGAAATGTCGCGACCGCTCGGAACCTATCTTCGGGAAGTGGGCGAAGGCAACGTCGGTCAGAATGTCTTCGAACCCGTGCTGCGGGCGATCGATGCGGACACTCGTTCGGTTTACCTGCCCCGCGTGCGAAGTGTCCTCCCAGAAATGCTGGAACTCTTCGACGCTCCCGACTCCAGCTTCGTCACTGGGACTCGTCAAACAACCTCAAGCCTGCTGCAAGCGTTGTACCTGTTGAACAACGAGTTCGTGCAAACTCAAGCAGATGCATTGGCAGGCAAACTCAATGAACTACCGAAAGACCAACGGATTCAGGAAGCGTACCTGTTGTTGTTCGGTCGAGAGCCAACTGCAAGAGAAGTCAAAATCGGTGAAACTTTTCTCTCGTCATCGCCTCGTGGTGACAGTGGTCGATTCACAGAAAACTCCCGTCGCCGAGGCCGTTTCGGACGTGGTCGAACGGAGTCAGTCATCGAGCAGACGCCGGCCTCATCGACTCCGCTTTCGGCATACTGTCAGGCTTTGATGAGTACAGCCGAGTTCCGCACCCTGGATTGAACCGGTAGGATAACTCATGAATCGTGATTTCTGCACGCGACGGATCCCGGCCGTCTCTCGTCGAGATGCGTTGAGAACACTCTCAGCGGGTTTTGGTTACTTGGCCTTCGCGGGGCTTGCAGCGGCTGAGCAGTCGGCGACACGCTCAAGTTTGGCAGTCCGGCAACCGCATTTTGAGCCGCTCGCGAAACGAGTGATCTTTCTTTGTATGCGAGGGGGGCCATCGCATGTTGATACTTTCGACTACAAACCTCGACTAGTCCATGATCACGGTCGGCCGTCGTCCTACGGTTCCCCCTGGTGCCGGTCGCCGTGGAAGTTCAAGCAACACGGCGACGCCGGTCTGTGGATTTCCGAACTGTTTCCTCGCTTGGCTGAGCACGCTGATTCTCTCTGTCTGTTGCGGTCGATGCATTGTGATCAACCCGCTCACGCTCAAGCAATGCTTCAACTTCATACAGGGCACGCGCAGTTCGTCCGACCCTCACTCGGAGCATGGAGCTTGTACGGACTCGGGACCGAGAATCAAAATCTTCCCGGTTTCATCTCGATCAATCCGCCAAGTTCAACGGGCGGTGCCCAAAACTACGGAAGTGCCTTTCTTCCGGCTGCCTATCAGGGAACGAAGTTCACGGTTCAGGACAGCAGCCAAAGAAACCGGAGAATCGATCGCATGCGGCGTGGGGAGGTAAACCCCAACGGGATTGCAAACGCTGTCAACAACCGCCTATCGCGTGGTGAACAGCAGCGACAACTTGAGCTAATCGCGGCACTCGACCGCGAGAAACTCTCTCGTGACATCCACAATCCGATCGTCGAAGGAGCGATCGAAAACTTCGAGTTGGCGTTTCGCATGCAGGATGCTGTCCCGCAAGTGATGAATCTATCCGACGAAACAGCCGAAACACTTGCGCTCTACGGAATCGATGAAGACCCCACGGATGGGTTCGGACGACAATGCTTGCTCGCACGGCGACTTGCCGAAGCCGGTGTTCGGTTTATTGAACTCGGCCACGGCAGTTGGGACCAGCATAGCAACATTCAAACGGCGTTGGCGTCAAACTGTGCTGAGACCGATAAACCGATCGCGGGACTCCTGGCCGACCTCAAACGTCGCGACCTGCTCAAAGACACGCTCGTCGTTTGGGGTGGCGAGTTTGGTCGCACACCGTACTCCGATTCCGGCACGGGACGCGACCACAACCACAAAGGCTTTACGATGTGGATGGCCGGGGGCGGTGTCAAAGGCGGCGTCAGTTACGGAGCCACCGACGAGCATGGCTACGAAGCCGTCACCGATCACATGCACATCCACGATTGGCACGCAACGATCCTTCACTTACTCGGACTCGACCACGAACGACTCACGTTCCTTCACGCCGGCCGAGAAATGCGTCTCACCGACGTTGCCGGGACGGTTGCGAAAGCGATCATCCAGTGAATCAAGCGGACGCAGATACCTGATATCTCGTTGCCACAAATCAAGAATGTTGCAGTCGTCAACACCTCGTTTCAACAACGCTTCTTCGAAAGGCATCGGACTGTATAGTACGACCCGGCATGGCGATCTTTGTCGGAGCCTGCGTGCAGTCGGTGACCATCGACCCGGATTGGGACGGCGGTCCCGAACGCTATGCCGATGTCCGCGTCGAATGGCCGCTAAACCAGTTCACCGAGCGTGAACTGCATGAGGAGGCGGTGCTGGTCGCCTTGGCCGGTCCATTGGCGGAGTTGTTACATCGGGGCGTGAGTCCTTTGAAGATATTTCAAATACGGTTCTTGATTTGAACGACGTGCTCAGACTCGATCCGCTTCCAGTCATTCCATTACTCGTCAAATCTCTTCTTCACGACCAAGTTGGTCAATCCATTCTCGGACATTGAGGACGCGAGTTGGAGAACATAAATGACCATCGCTTGTCATGCCGAACGGGAGTTCGGCACACATTAGGATTCGTCGATTAACTCTTGCAACGCTTCGAGGTGACCGATTTGTTGGTCACGTCGCTCTGTTAGCATCTGCAAATAGGCTACGGTGGCACAGTTTCCGGGTTCTTGATCGTTGAACTGCCAGAGCACGGCTTTTTCTTTCATGGCTTTGGTTTTGGGGGGCATTCCACGTCTCCTCAAGAGTGAACGGTTTGCGAGTCACGTCGACTCGCGACATGGGAGAAGCGTGAGTCCCCGAGCAAGAGGGACGATGATTTCTTTTCACAGCCTCGGTGTTCCTGCCTCGAACCCCGGCCGTTTCTCATAAGTCGAGACGTCACTTTCACTCGCTGTTAGCGCGAAGTGTACGGTGTTCTTTGGGAATGGGCTCGGCCAGTGATGCAACGCGGGCGCAAACTCGGGCCGAGATCGGTAGAATCTGGTCCATCGACAGGAACGTTGGCGGTAAAGGACCTCCGATTAGGGGGACTGTTCGATTCTTTAGGTGTTCCAACCTCAAACAATGACAAATGAAGTGCGTGCTATGCGAGTTGCGATCCTATTCCACTTAGTTGGCTTCTTGGCATCTTCATCCGTGGCATCCGCTACGGAGTCACGGGATGCGGACGTGGTGATCTATGGGGCGACACCGAGCGGAATCGCGGCAGCGATTGCTGCGGCGGATAGTGGTCAGCGGGTCCGTTTGGTGGAGCCGACCGCACGCATTGGCGGATTGGTGACGAGTGGGTTGTCACACACGGATTTCCATTCGTTTGAAAGTTTGACCGGGACGTATCTCGATTTCAGTCAGCGGGTCGAAGCCTACTACGCCAAAAAATACGGTCGCGATTCCCAGCAGGTGCGGGATTCGTTTCGGGGCACGTTCGCGGAACCCCACGTTAACTTGGCGGTGTTCCAGCAGATGCTGGCCGAATGGGAATCCATTACGGTCTCAAGACAGATGACATTGGATTCCGTGCAGGTTCGCAAGAAGAACGGAACGCGACACATCCAATCAGCTACGTTCCTCGATCCCGATGGTGCCAAGGTGACTTTCACCGGGCGAGTCTTCATCGATGCGACGTATGAAGGTGATCTGCTGGCGAAATCTGGTGTGCCTTGGCGGTGCGGTCGGGAAGGTCGCGACGAGTTCCAGGAATCGCTAGCTCCGGAAGACGGTGACGTTCAGCTTCAGGCGTACAACTTCCGGTTCATCATGACCCGCGATCCCGCCAACCGAGTTGCTCCGGAAGCTCCGGCTGGTTATCGCCGTGAAGACTTTCTTGGTGTGCTGCCGATTCTGAAATCGGGTCGCATCAAGACTGTCTTCGGGTATCCAAGGGGGTGCCTGTTCAAAGCCCAGACGCCGCCGCTGCCGAATGGGAAATACGACATCAATGACGTTTCCGGAGGACTAGTGCGGCTTTCGTTGCCAGGAAAGAACCTGCAATGGCCGGACGGCGATGCGGCGGCCCGAGCCGAAGTATTTGCTGAACATCGACGGGATCAAGTTGGGTTGCTGTATTTCCTGCAACACGATGCGGCCGTGCCTGAGAAGTTCCGCAACGAAGCTCAGCAGTGGGGGTGGTGTCGTGATGAGTTCGCCGAAACGGATCACCTGCCCCCGCAGTTGTACGTGCGAGAGGCGAGACGAATGGTGGGCGTTCACGTCTTTCGTCAGCAAGACAGCGAACACGCTCCGGGCGATGCTCGAGCGGTGTTGCATCGGGATGCCATCGCCATGGGCGACTATGGCAACAACTGTCACGGCACCGCCCACGAAGGGCCACGATTCGGCGGCCATCACACTGGCGAGTTTTACAACCCGGTTCCGCCGTATCAGATTCCCTACGGCACGCTGCTACCCAAGGATGTGGACAACTTGCTCGTGCCGGTGGCGGTCTCGGCGACCCACGTCGGCTTTTGTGCCTTGCGACTGGAACCGATCTGGATGTCTTTGGGCCAAGCCGCGGGCCATGCCGCGTCCATGGCGATCGAAACCGATCTTGCCGTGCAGAAGGTCGACGTCGCAAAACTTCAGCGGCGGCTTCATACCGATGGTTCCGCTACAATCTATGCGAGTGATGTGCTGCCGGGACATCCCGATTTCGCGGCGGTCCAATGGTGGGGCACGCTCGGCGGTTTGCATGGTCTGGCCCCCATGCCAGCCAAACCCGGTCAACGTGGCGAGAAGATTCACGGGCAATACTTCCAAGCGAATCCTGGACACAAGGTGGAACTGAACGCACCCTTGGACGATGCACTCAAGCAGCGTTGGCAGTCGTTATTTCCGCTCCAAAATACTCGGCAGTTGAAGACCCGTGGCGATTGGATTCGCAAGGCCTTCCAGACCGCTGTCCAGGATGCTGAGAAGACGACCAATCAGGAATCGACATCGTATCCTGTCACGGCACCGCCCGCCGAGTTGAAGCTGCCAAAGTTTTATCAAAAGTATGTCAGTGCGAATGGCTTTCCGATTGTCTCATCGGACCAAGTGAACGATTACGCTTTGAAAGAGGCAGCGTATTTGGCTGATCTCTTGCTAGCGAAGCGGCCCGATGTTCGAGATGCGATGATCAACGGCGGTTCGCGGTTGGTGGTGATTGCTCATGACGAGTTCACGACCGACGTTCCCGAATACGCTCACATGAAACCGAAGGATTACTGGGACGCTCGCGCTCGCGGTTTGGGCGGTTCGGCGACGGACCCGCTGTGTTCGTGCGGCGAGGAAAATCTGCTAGCTTATCCCGGCGATCCCTACCAAACCGAGAGCATTCTGATTCACGAGTTCGCCCACAACATTCACCTTCGTGGCTTGGCCGCCGTCGATCCGAGTTTCGACACTCGCGTCAAAGCCGCCTACGATGCCGCAATGAAAGAGGGCCTGTGGGCCGGCAAGTACGCTTCGACGAATCACCACGAATACTTTGCCGAGGGGGTGCAGTCGTGGTTCGACAACAACCGTCCGCCCGACCACGATCACAACCACGTCGACACCCGGAAGGAACTTCGTGAATACGATCCACGATTGGCGAAGCTCTGTGAAGAAGTCTTCGGCGAGACGAAGCTCACCTACACCAAACCGGCCACCCGACTCAACGGCCACTTGCAAGGCTACGATCCGCAGACCGCGCCAACATTCCGCTGGCCCGCACGCCTCGACAAGCAACGGCAAGAGATTCGGAAGAAAGCCAAGTCGCGACCGACCTCTTCAGGCAACCGCTGATCGGGAAATCCGCTGCCCCGATTTGAACCGTTCCACGCCTTCCCAAAATCTCGGCCCAATCTCAAAAGCATTTTTGAATGCTGTCTAGGATTCAATCATGATGCGACATGCGATACGCAAGGTCGGCCGCTGTGGATGGCCGGTTATGCGACGCGGGACAAGCCATCCACGGTGACGGCTCAGGATTTGTTCGTGAAGGTACTGGTTCTCGAAGACGACCCCGGC
Organism: Thalassoroseus pseudoceratinae; assembly: GCF_011634775.1. Lineage (NCBI taxonomy): Bacteria > Pseudomonadati > Planctomycetota > Planctomycetia > Planctomycetales > Planctomycetaceae > Thalassoroseus > Thalassoroseus pseudoceratinae. The sequence goes on along the minus strand of NZ_JAALXT010000010.1, from coordinate 75,942 downwards.
ACACAGTTAGCGATCGTCGCATTAGACTTGATTGGCGTGTCCCAAGGGGTTCGCGAGGATGTCGTCGTGGCGTGTCGGGAACTGTTCAGGTTGTCGCCGGAGTCAATCCTGCTCAATGCCTCGCATACGCACTGCGGCCCGGAACTGTGGGGGGCAAAGTCCGGCATTAGGGTGGCGACGCCGCCCGCGAAGTCATGGCGATCGAGTACACAAGGGGCTGGTGAAACGAGGATGGCATCATTCCGACTTGATCGGCAAACGCCCCGTTGCGAAGCCGGACCGCGAAGTGATCTTCACCGAAGTTCCGTGCCGTCCGGGCGGAAGTTGTCGGTGATGTCGTCCACCAATACGCCGCGGACGTCGCCAGGATCGTCGTACTGCCAAACTTTTACCGACGCAAACGAAACCTGCGCGGTTTTCCACGGAGCCGGCCCGGCCCACTTCGGCAGCCAGACGCCCAGATTGAGTTGAGCCGCCATCGCGGGGACGTACTTGTTGTGCGTTCCGACTGGCTTGCCATCAATCCAATGCGTTACGCTCTTACCCTGATAGACAGCGTAGCGATCTTTGCCTAGTCGCTTCAGCGGGTTGCCCAAGTAGTCTGCGAACGGCACGGACTTGCTCTGTACCCACCAATACCCCAAATGTTTGGCGACCTGCTGATCGGTAATGCCATCGAGTAGTTGGAGTTGAGTTCGCCATTCGGTTGTGAAGGTGTGATAGCGGCCATCGGTCGCGATGGCCGCTTCGAACAGATTGGGATCGTGGCGATTCTGGCAAAACGTATTGTAGAGAGCTTGCCGGAAATCACCGTCTTTGCCGAACTCAGGGAAATCCAGCTCGGACCAATACTCATTGGCAGCGAGTCCGTAGGCGGGCATGTGTGGGTTGTAGAGCGGCTTCGTGGACACGAACTCGTCTTTCCGCTGGGCATCACCGTCGACCCAGCGGTAGCCGTAGGTCCAGATCGCCGGCACACAACCTTTGGGATGTGCCGGGTTTTCCGGTCCTCCATTGGAGGGTATCCGCGAGCCGATCTTCATCACAACCTCGAACCGGCCTGAGGCAAAGAACGGTTTCGAGACGATCACTCCACCGACGCGATCTTTCTTACCCCATAATCCCGTAACGGGGCCGTCGTAGTGGTCACCATGTGCCTCACAGACGAGCACGTTCTGTCGACGTCCTGCCACGGTATCGGTTTCAATCCGCACGTTCTCCGGGACAACGCCGTGATTGCCATCGCCCCACTTCTTCCGCAGCACATACCACTTCTTCGAGTCGATTTTTCCTCCAGCCCAGTCTTCCTCAAAGGCCAGCCGGGAACCCGCAGGCGGTTCATTAAGCGGTTGCGGGGACGGTGGACTTGCAATGACGCCTGAGGCCGCAGACACGGCACCGACACCGGCGACAAATAGAAATGTCCGTCTTGACGTTTTGTAGTCCATTCTGGTCCTCATCATGCTCCGCGACGGGTCGTGTGTTTTTTTGGGTGGCGAGTTTGTCGGGACTTTCACCGCTCCAAATCACCGGCACATGGTCTTACTGCTTGTCCCGGTCTAAATGCAACTTTGCCAGGGTCTTCAGAAGCTGACCGGGATCGTCACTGGAGAGCGAAGCCGGAGAATGTTCCAGCAATGACAGAACTTCCTCCCGTTTGCCGGTCGTGCCATTCAAATGCAAGGCCGCTCCGGTGTTTCGTACCCGCTCGACGAGCGTGTTGTCGTCATCAAGCCACCGTGGCCACAGGCGGATCGTCTCAACCCCAGCTTCTGCGAATGGTTCGATGGCCTTTGGGTTGGGAATCAGCCCGAGTTGCCGAGCATCAGGCAACAGCTGACGAAACAGCCGAGCCTGTTCGACACTACGAACACCCACAATCGTCCGCTCCGGCGCTCCATGCTGCTTCACCTCAGCAACGACGGCGATCGCAAAATCTCTCCCCTGCTCTTTTAGGTCTAGCAAAACATCGATCTTGTCGCGACAGGCGATCAACGTCTCCTGCAAGGTCGGAACACGCTCGCCGGCATACTCGGCATCGAACCAACTTCCGGCATCCAACTGGCGAACTTCGGCGAGCGTATGCTCTCTCAACGGTCCCTTTCCATTCGTGGTGCGATCCAGCGTGGCATCGTGCAGAATCACCAGATGCCCGTCTTGCGTGGTACGAACATCGACTTCGACCGCTGTCGCTCTGGCTGCAATCGCTCGGCGGACCGCAGGCAATGTGCACTCAGGACGATCGACACTCGAACCGCGATGAGCCACGATCTGTTGAACGCCCATCAGCGGCAACGGCTCCGCAAGGGCTTGCGATTCGATCGGAAACACCGCCAGAAACATTGGAACAAGGCATCGGGAGACTGACATCAAGAAAAACCTTCTGTTGGACCGTCTGCACTGGCAACGGTGGAGTCTCCACCATACCGCAATGCCCGCGTTGTTTCACCAGACACAATATCTCGACAATCATCTGAATGTTCGCATCTCACGCTCAGATACGTGACTCGTCCGCATCTCATCGTGACACACCGACGCAATGCATTCTCAACGAGTTGAAAAACCAACTGAAAAAATCTGTGACTTCCAGCGTATTTCAGATTACGTGAAAAACATTGCGAACCATTATGTGTATTTGAGACTCTACTCTTTCAGACACGACGCAAACACAACAGCAACGAAAGCCTTTGATGTTCGCAATCCAATCCTACAGTCACAACGGCAACGAACGTGATCGGCAATCCATCGTGATCAGCCAGGCGATTGCGTTGTCGATGCCTTACTCCGGATTGTGACCCGAGATTCCTCTAGCGTTTTGCGAGGCTCGGTGTCACAAAGAACATCGGGCTTTTTTTGTGTCCCTAGTCTAACGATTAGGGCTGGTAGCTGAGATGGTCTAGCGGCGGTCTGAAGAACCGCAGACGAGGATTCGAGCGCCTCCCAGCCCGCTGTGCAAATCATATCGCTAGAAAAACACGGCCCGTTCGACTTCGGGTGAGGTCATCGGTCTTTCAAGCCGAGCAGGTTGGGTTCGACTCCCACACGGGTCGCTTTGACGATCGAAACAACTTCCCACAGGAATCACAATCAGCCCGGTCGTTCAATGGTTGAGGACGCCGCTCTGATAAGGCGGAAACGAAGGTTCGATTCCTTCTCGGGCAAATCATCGGAGTTATAGGAATGTTAGAGCGACAACGATGGAAACGCACATCACGACTCATTGGGAAGTCGTGGTGTAATGGCAGCACAGCAAGCTTTTAACTTGCACGGTGGGGGTTCGAGTCCCTCCGACTTCACTAAAAACATTCACAAGAAACAAACATCCCACGGGATCGAAGTGTTAGCGGCAGCATGTCCGGCTCTTAACCGGATTGGTGACGGTTCAAGTCCGTCCGATCCCGCTTGTTCAGCCTTGGGCTGATGAAGACAACAACACGCACTGGTCGTCTAGCGGCAAGATTCCGCCTTCGTAACGCGGCGACGTGGGTTCGATTCCCGCCCGGTGCTCTGCTGATCATTGGCAACTCGACGAATCGTCCGTCAATGAACGGACAAAACATCAGCACCCATAATGTAGCGGTAGCCTATCGCCTTGCCATGGCGAAAGTGCGGGTTCGACTCCCGCTGGGTGCTCTACTGATCGTCCTTGGTTTGTCCTGGGCGAACTTGGTAAATGCCGATTTGATGGACATCGTCCCTAAATCCGCCAATGAAACCGGAGACGTGGGAACCGATCGGGCACCAATCCCCAGCTTGATACCTTTCTGGCGTCAAGCCGTCGATGCAGATGATTTCAAGCAATGCCGGAAATCCATGTACATCGAGCCACGCCCCATACGGAGCTTTGGCGACCACGACCCCAGTGACTTTGTCACCAACGGCATGGTTCGCCTTGAGAGACTTCCACTCAACTTCAACCTGAGATGGATCGCGATTGCCGAAATAGTTTGAAAGTAACGAACCCCAACTCTCGTTTTGCATTAGTGCATTATGACGAATAGATTATGACATATTCAAGAGACTGAACCTTCAGGGTGTAGGAAAGCCTGGTATTCCGCGTGCCTTGGGAGCACGAGATCGCTGGTTCAAATCCAGCCATCCTGACTGATTTTCCGGTGTGGCCTAATGGTAAGGCGGCGGTCTGTTAAACCGACGAGTGCAGGTTCGACTCCTGCCACCGGAGCTGAAAGTCCAAGGGAAAGGCAAGCCAACGGGTGATGGCAACCGTTTCGAAAGCGGTCGAGTGTTAGACACGCCTTGAGGGTTCGACTCCCTCCCTTTCCGCTGCTCGTGCGGGGTAGTTTCTGTTGGTAGAAATCCGTCGCTTTGAACGACGAGTTTGCAGGTTCGATTCCTGCCCCCGCAACTGAAGAATCGGAAGTCATCCGGTTGGTTGAGGAGCCTGTCTTGAAAACAGGTGGCGGTGCAAACTGCTTGTGAGTTCGAGTCTCACGGCTTCCGCTGAGAACACTACACACGCCTCTGGTGTAATGGCAGCACGACTGATTCCAAACCAGTTAGTCAGGGTTCAAGTCCTTGGGGGCGTGCTAATAAACTAGCGAACCTGATGGGTTTGGTAGTCTCTAGTAGAATGGGATCAACAGTCCTGTGGCCCAGCGGCGAAGGCAGCTCTCTTACAAAGAGTCGATCGGGGGTTCGAGTCCCTCCAGGACTATTGCCAACACAACACGGCTCGGTAGGCAACTGGCAGACCACCTTGGCTTAGAACCAGGGATGCTGTGGGTTCAAATCCCACCTGAGCCACTTTGAAGTCAGTGCGGTGTATGAGGGATTCATGAATCAAAAAGAACTGCGTCAAGTTACCACATGGATTGAATCTGTTTTGCGAGACTGGGACCCGATTGGAGTGTCAGCCTTCGTTGGCGACGAATATGATTCCTATGCTCCCATGATTGCTCAACTCCTCACAAACGGAGTCGACGAAGCAAAGCTAATCAATCACCTTTCACAGATTGAGACAAACACCATGGGCTTGCAGGGCGACCGGGTTCGGTGTGCTGAGATTGCACGATGCTTGAGCGATGGCTTTGCCAATAGACGATACTTGAACCAACCATAAATCAGACGTCCTCGTGGAGTAGCGGAGTGCTCGCCTGCCTGTCACGCAGGAGATCATGGGTTCAAATCCCATCGGGGACGCTTTTCAACTTGGCACGATACGCCAATCAGGCAGAGCGACGGATTTCAAAAGTCCGTGGATGGGGGTTCGATTCCCTCGCGTGCTACTCGACTACCATTCGTCTAAATGACACGCGTCGGCTGGGCATCGGCGAGCTCAAGTGGCTGTAACCCATCCGCATATTTGCTGTGGCGGTTCGACTCCGTCCCGACGCACTGACAACATGGCCCGTTCGTCTAACGGTCAGGATGCTAGGTTCTCAGCCTAGTGATATGGGGTCGAATCCCTTACGGGCTGCTATCACGTTTTTTGATAATAGTGAGACTAGGTGGTGGAATGGTAGACACGCAGTGCTCAGAACACTGTACCGATTGCGGTGTGGGAGTTCGAATCTCCCCCTAGTCACTTCGCCGAGCCTCTCGGTATATCGCGGGTGAGCGAGTGCTCATTCGGGTCTCATAAGCCTGAACAGCCGGGTGCGACTCCCGGACCCGCTATTTTTCTCATCTCCGACTGCAACGGGCTCATGGTCTAAAGGCAGGACGCCGCTATGGCATGGCGGCAATCCGGGTTCGAGTCCCGGTGAGTCCACTGACACGATGGAAGGTAGCCGGATACGGTTGGCCGGGCCGCACTGCTAACGCGGTTTCCCCTCGGGGAATGAGGGTTCGAATCCCTTGCCTTCCGCTTTTCTGTTTGATGGATGGCTCGATGGTGAAAGGGAAATCATACCGGGCTTCTAACCCGGCGTTCCAGGTTCAAATCCTGGTCGGGCTGCTGAATGAAACGAGAAATGTTTGAAACAGAAAAACGGAAGGACCACCCCCATAGGCGATGGGGTCCGGTTGGAAGCCGGTTGAGCATCTTCAAGGTGCCTTGCGGGTTCAAATCCCGCTCCTTCCGTTGAGAACTTGATGGTGTCCGTGGTGTATGCGGTAGGCACATCTGCCTGTGAAGCAGAAGGTTTGGGTTCAACTCCCAACGGATACCCATTTTATAGACTCTCTATCGTAGTTCGCGAAATATGGAAACAAAAAATCTCACCACAACGGTGTCGTTAGGAATGACACGCGACCAAGTCATTGAGGCACTCGGCGAACCGGATGCGATGGGGAACACATCGCGAAAGTATAAGACTCCCAGTATTTTCAAATACGGTGACACCGAACTATGGTTTGAACCTTGGAAAACCGGAACACTTCACGGAATCTGGGATGAGAAGAATGAGAAACTCTTGTTAGGAGGACCTCGCTAGAAGATTTCCTGAGTGCCAACGTGCCTCGACATAGAAAGGCACCCGTCTTGTAAACGGGTTGATACTGGTGCGAGTCCAGTCGTCGGCTCTTTGTTTGATTCGGAACAACTCAGCCCGTGGTTGTGCCGGATCGCATGACAGCTTCCGAAGCTGTTGGACCAGGTTCGACTCCTGGACGGGCTACTCAAAACATGCCTTGCGAGTGTGAGGGACGCACGGTGGTCTTCGGAACCACAAGACGGGGTTCGACTCCCTGGCGAGGTATTTTGATATCAACACGTCCCGGGAGTGTGCTGGATTCGCACGCGAGCCGGCGAAGCTCGTAGACCAGGTTCGATTCCTGGCTGGGACACTTTTCACGTCATTGCAAAGTCAGGAAACCAACCGATGCGGCTGACCAGAGACCTCGACCTTCGCAAGCTGAATAGCACGACAAAGTACCCGTCGATCCCAACGTATCATTCCCTAGGCGATCGAGGGAGTTTGCTGAATGAGACTGTCTCGTTCGATGGCCATCCGCTGATTGCAACCGAGAAAGTCGATGGCACGAATAGCCGCATTATCATCATGCCAGATGAATGCTACTTGATTGGGAGTCGTGAAGAGTTGCTTCACGCCAAGGGCGATCTGGTTCACAACCCGGCGTTGGGTATTGTCGAAACACTGAAACCTGCGGCAGATCGCATCAGTTCAGCCTACCAGAGTCCCCAAGATGCGATTACGACAATCTACTTGGAAACGTACGGAGGCAAGACGACAGCCGCCGCGAAGCAGTATACCAGTCGCCGTGAGTTTGGTTTTCGGGTTTTCGACGTGAATCGAGTTCCCATCAGCCGACTCGATAGTGAGTTGGCAGTGATCTCGTCGTGGCGTGAGAATGGCGGTCAAGATTTTCTGTCAGAAGCAGCTTTGACTGAGTTTACGGAAGCGATGCAACTTAAGTTAACTCCTCGTGTGACTGGGGTCGATTTCATACCGACTGCGATTGGAGAGACGCATGATTGGCTCCAGTCAAAGATTACGACGACACTCGTGGCACTCGATGAAGACGCGGGTGGAAAGCCAGAAGGTCTTGTCGTGCGAACAGCTGACCGCGAACGGATTGTGAAGATTCGGTTTGAGGATTACGAGCGCCACGCGAAACGACTCAAGAAGCAGATGAAAAACTGACGGCGTCGTCCATGGAGTGGGCGACACCGTTACGACGCTGGAGCCAGACGGCCAGGCAATCGGCTGCAACCCGATCGAAGTGGGTTCGATTCCCACCGGCGTCTCTGACCAACCAACTGCCGATTCGGATTCCATCTTGCAAAGATAAAACGTCTGGATCATTGCTTCGTTGGAAGGTCGCAATACAAACCCATTTGCCGGCTTGGAGTCCATGTGAGTTCCATTCTCATTGCCCGCTCTTGAGGGTAACGCGGGCCTGCTCGTTGGGAGCAATCTCTGACCAATCTTCGTTGCCGTCCAACACACACTCGACTGCCGGTTTGGAGTCCATGGCAAACGACCGCAAGGTCTTGCGGGTTCAAGTCCCGCCCAGTCCGCTACGTCAAATATTGACGGACGGGTTCTCTGGCCACACTTCGTCGAGTGCCTAGACACGATCCGACTGCCGGTGCGGAGTACATCCTCCACCAAACGCCGGGGGAACGGGAGTTTCCCAGTACCGAACGGTAAGGCGGCTCTGTGCCAAACTTCGTCGGATCGTGGATTGACTGAGTCGGAAAAGGGGAACCGCGAGCGACGTCGTTGTTGCTTCGGTTCAAGCGTTGTCGGCTCGACTGCCGGATGGGAGTCCATCATAATCCGTTGAAAAAACCTCGGTATTGCATCACACGTTGGATTTGGTTTTTACACGAACCTGGAGCACTCCCCCGGTGTCTGTCGGGAGATTCAAGATCTGTTGCTGGAAACCCTGCGATGTTCAATAGCTCGTTCAACTCATCGTCATCGTCGTTGTCCAACTCGGCTGCTTCTTCGGAATCGTCAGCGCGAGGCGGGGTCGGTGTGAGTTGAGAGCGGTTGCGAATCAACATTCACCCAGCCCGCCGAGCCTAATGGTTCGGCGGGCTTTTTCTATTTGTGATGCGATGTTTTTGCGGTGGGGACTGTCCTGGTGTCGCACGGGGCGCGAAAAGGCCGGTGAGGCTGCTCACCTTTTCGGTTGGGCAGATTCCGCCGCACACTCTCTCGAAAGGAGATGCGGAGCAATGGTGACGAAAACCCATGTGAATGTCGGCACGATCGGTCACATCGATCACGGCAAGACCACGCTGACGGCGGCCCTGCTCGCGGTGCAAGCTCAGCAAGGTCTCGCTGAAGCCAAAGCCTACGGCGACATCGCCAAGGGCGGCACGGTTCGCGACGAGACGAAAACGGTGACGATCATTACCAGCCACGTCGAGTACGAAACCGAACGCCGGCATTACGCCCACATCGATTGTCCGGGTCACGCCGACTACATCAAGAACATGATTACCGGAGCCGCCCAGATGGATGGGGCGATTCTGCTCACCTCGGCCGTCGACGGACCGATGCCGCAAACGCGGGAACACATCCTGCTCGCACAGCAGGTCGGTGTGCCGCATTTGGTGGTGTTCGTCAACAAGTGCGATCTGGTCGACGATCCCGAAATCATCGAACTGGTGGAGATGGAAACCCGCGAACTGCTCAGCCGCTACGGTTACGACGGTGATGCGGTGCCGTTCATCCGTGGCAATGCGAAAGGAGCGTTGAAGCATCCTGATGCACCGGCATTTGCCGGTTGCATTCGCGAACTTCTCGAAGCGTTGGACACGGCGATCCCTGATCCCCAGCGGGATGTGGATAAGCCGTTTCTAATGGCGATTGAAGGTGTGCATCAGGTCGTCGGTCGCGGCACGGTCGTCACTGGCAAGATCGAGCAAGGTCAGATTCGGGCGGGAGAGAAGGTCGAAATCCTCGGCCTGACCGAACCGATCCGCACCGTCTGCACGAGCGTGGAGATGTTCCGCCGCGTGCTCGATGTCGGTGTGGCTGGACAGAATGTGGGGCTGTTGTTGCGAGGTGTGCGGCATGATCAGGTCTATCGCGGCCAAGTCATCGCCGCTCCCGGCAGCATCGAACCACGTCAACAGTTTCAGGCGGAGGTGTACGCGTTGACGAAGGAAGAAGGCGGCCGTCACACGCCGTTCTTCAACGGTTATCAGCCGCAGTTTTACTTCCGCACGACCGACGTGACCGGGCAAGTGCAACTGCTCAGCGGGGCGGAAATGTGTCTGCCCGGCGACACCGTGCCCATCCAAGTCGGTTTGGACAAACCGATCGCGGTGGCCACGGGAACGCGGTTCGCCATTCGTGAAGGCGGCCGCACCGTCGGTTCCGGCATCGTCACCGACGTGATGTAAAACATCATCGCTCGCCCCGGACTTGGAAATGCCAGGTCCGGGGTTTTGTTCTTAATGATCGTCGAAGTGATCGTCGTTCGACCGGCGATACAAGTAGCAACGAATGCTTTGACTGGACCCACTGAACGCCATCCAGACCCGTTGGAACAACGGCATTCAGAATAAAGCACAACGGCCTTTTTCTGACGCTGGAAAATCGCTGGCTGGTTGATGGTGCCGGACTTGGTTTGTGTCAGCTTTGTCAGCGTACTGAACTTCACGATCTGGCGATTGAATGCCGGTTGACGCGATGATTTGTCACTGTGCTTAGAACGCGTTGGCACAAAGTCGACATTTTACAGGTCAAGCCAATGCCCGACTCAAATCTAATTGCCCTTCCGCTTCCAACTCCACGCCGTCAGGGCATTGAGCTCGCGGATAAACACGTCATTGCCGCTCACAGCGATATGAGCCCACGTATCGTCTTCACTGACGGTTCGCTCGTCGAGTAACTCAAACTTTTCCGGGGTGGCCTTGAGCAAGAGCAAAGCCCCACGTTGATCCAACGCCAGGATTCGATCCTTTTGAGCGACTAGGCTGCAATATTTGCCGAATGGTTTCGACGTCCAGGTTCGCTCACCGGTTTCGAGGTCGATGCAAGTGAATCGCTGATTCTGCAAGTGTAGATAAGCATGGCTTCCAATGATGACGGGCGTCGACATATAGCCTTTGGCATTGTTGCTCCACGTCTCCGTAATCTCGAACTTCCCATTAGGCTTGTCGGCGGTGTAGAGCCAAGACTTGTTCTGATACGAACTCGTAAAGATGCCGTCCTTAAACTGCGTCGGCGTGAGGATGTTCATCCCTCGGAAACTGGGAACTACATGTTCCCAGAGGACGCTGCCACTCTCCGGGTCAACACCGGCGAGTTTCTGCCGTGTCTGCACAACCAACTGTCGCTGCCCTGCTAGTTCGGTCACGATCGGCGAGGAAAAAGCACTGCCGCCCATGCCGCCATCATCTTCCAGAGATCGCCAGAGAATCTCGCCGGTTTCTTTATCGAGTTTGATGAATGAGGCCCCGGCTTGGACGTATAGGGAATCGCCGTCGACCAATGGAGAACTTGCAAAACCGAATGCCGGCAGGCGTGTACCGAGTTGCTTCACGAAATCGACACGCCATTGCTCTTTGCCGGTCTTGGCATCGAGCGAAACCAACACGTCGCGCATTCCGGCGACGAACAGGTTCTCGCCATCAAAAGCGGGAGTGGCGCGAATCCAACTCCCGTTTGAAGCGGCAAAAAACGGCACCGACATCGCACCGTCCCACTCCACCTGCCACAGTGTGTTCCCCGTTCCGCGGTCGAGGGCATAGACGACTTCGGTTTTGGCGTCCGCCGTCCCGGTTACGAACACCGTAGCATCCGAGACGACCGGGCCGGAGTAACTCGGAGGAAGCTCGATCCGCCAGCTTCGAGTGAGAACGTCTTCCGAGAGCGAGTCCGGCCAGTTGTCACCCGGTACGATGCCATCTCGGTTGGGGCCACGCCATTGATTCCACATGCCATCCTGCCCCCGAACTTGGGAAACACAGGAGCAAATCAAGACGACGAAAAGTAGAAAGTGTCCAATGGAACGCATCACAGCCTCGTGGAGTTGGGGATAATCTTCTACGGTGATTATATCCCCATCGGCAAGGGGCCGTCTTGTAGACCGCCATAGGCCAACATCTCACGGCGACCGATTGAACTCTTGATCACGGCCATGCGGACAACGGCGTGCTTTGGCGGCAATGATTTGATTTCATCAATCGTGAACGTCTCAGGCGTCGTCACCTTCTTGCTGATCGTCAGGGCATGGTCCGGTGACACAATCGGTGATACGATTGTTATCGACCTGGGAGCAGAATATGTATCACGCCTTTTCGTAAGTCATTGATATGAAAAAACTTTCGATTTCACTGCTGCGTTCGGGACGTAGAGGTTGCTGGTTCAAATTCAGTCGCCTCGCGACTGTAAACCTCTTCTAGATAAAGACTTAGAGCGGCTCCTCGGTGAGCCGCTTTTGTCATTTCTGCAGTGAGCCACTAAGCGTTGCGATGAAGTCCATTTCGCGCTGCGTCCTCATTTCGCTCAGGCTGATTCGATTTTCGATACGTTTCGTCTGTACAACTTCTTCATCAGTGCCTGACCGCGACCTGAGTCGGTCCGTTCGGTTCTTATCTACCGATCTTCACTTTGACGTTGGTTGCGGATACCACGAAACTCTCGTGGCATTTCTCCAATAGCAACTGATTCGATCTTGGAGGCTACTATCCGCGCCCTTTGCATTCGTGTAACCGCCCTCGAGTCTCAGTCCACCACACTCACCGAACCACGTGGACATGTATCGCGCGAGTGCTTCACTATTGAATAATTAAAGTGATGCTTAGCCGTGTTGTGGTCTACTCCAGATAGGCTAGCTTGGCGTTTGCGTTCGAGCAGGAATAACGACGAGGCCGCTTCGTGGTCGCGGTGCGCGGTGACCCGAGAATTGCGGTCCCGCTGTTCGTCATCCTGTACGGATCCACGAAGATTCAGTCCATTGGGGCGTTCAAACGGCGAATGCTCCTACGACGTTACATACAAATCAACATGCCGCTGACCGGCGTTACCTGCTCGCCTCGGCGATCGCGGCCTCCAACTGATTCACCACGTCTGGGTGCTTGGACGCGATATTGTTCGCTTCGCCGAGGTCGCTATCGAGATCATAGAGTTCCAACGGCTTGTTGGGGGCGAGGCGGACGCCCTTCCATTGCCCCTTGCGGACGGCCTCCTTCTTGCCATACTTCCAATAGAGGTAGTCGTGGCTTTCTTGCTCGCCCTGACCGGTGAGGGCTGGCACGAAAGAGACGCCATCGGTTTTGTGAGGAAGCGGGGCACCCGCAAGTTCGCAAGCGGTGGGGACCCAATCGTAGAAGGCGAGCGGTTCCGCACAAGTCGAACCGGCCCGAATGACCCCCGGCCACCAGGCGATGGTCGGGACGCGGATTCCACCTTCGTAGAGATCACGTTTATAGCCGCGTAGCGGACCGTTGGCGTCGAAATACTCGTGCTTGTGCCCACCCTCGGAGTGGGGGCCATTGTCGGACGTGAACACGATAAGCGTCTTGTTTTCGATGCCCAACTCCTTGAGTAGTGCGACAAGCCGGCCCACATCGCCGTCCATGCGAGTGATCATCGCGGCCTGCCCCTTTTCGACGTTGGGCCACTTCTCGTCCTTGTAAATGCCGTAGTCGGGAACTTCCATCCCGTTCTTGTTCTGGACACGTCCCCCCTCGTTGTTGGCATGGGGGATCGTCCAGTGAATGTGAAGTAAAAAGGGGTTCCGCGCGTTGGCGCGGACGAAGCCAAACGCTTCATTCGTCATGACGTCGTGTGAGTAGGTCTGGCGGGCGTCCAGGCGGGCAACACGACCACGGGCCTTCGGGTCGTCGATGAGCACGTTGCCGTCGAGCGGCACTTTCTCCATGTTGCGCCAGAGATGGGTCGGGTAGTAGTTGTGGGCCTCACCCTGATCAAGGTAACCCATCCAGAAATCAAAGCCCTGTTGATTCGGATGTCCGCTCGTCCCGACCTTTCCTAATGCCCACTTGCCAACGCCACCGGTCGCGTAGCCCACGGCCTTGAGTCGCTCGGCAACGGTGACATCCTCGGGCGCTAGCACGTAGGCAGCGTTCGAGTTGATGGCCGTGTGCCCGGCATGCAACCCCGTCCAAAGCACAAGACGCGACGGTCGACAGACCGTGTTGCCCGCGTAGTAATTGGTGAGCCGCATTCCCTCGTCGGCGAGTTTGTCCAGATGCGGCGTCTTGATGCGTTGCTGTCCGAAGCAGCCCAAGTCACCGTAGCCCAAGTCGTCGCACATGATATAGATCAAATTCGGCTGCTCCGCATAGACAGGCTGAGCGTGAGAGAAGACGATCGCGAAGAGGGCGGTCAAAACAAAAGCAATGGATCGCATATGAGCACTTTTCGGTTGATTGGGATTGGTGAGTGACCTCGGCGGTCCCCCCAGTAGGGCATGGAGCCTTCGGTTGCGTCGGCGGCCACCAAAGGAAAACCTCTGGCTCAGCTCGACTCTTGCCAATATGGATGGGGTTTGATTGCAAAAATGCGGACTCCGGGAGAAGGTTGAGTTATCACGACTGGACCTTTTCTAAACGGAGTCCGCAATGAATCGAGGTCCCCAAGTGGCTGAGGATCTGATGGTGAGATTTTTGCCTGCGTTCACCCAGCCGACGGCTAACATTGACTCAGACAACCATCATCACCATCGGACATCGCACGCTGACGGCCACTTTGATGGTGGCCCCTGGTTTATTGATGGGTCATTTTAGCACCGACAATCGCTTGTTTTCCAGGCCCGCCTGGTCGACGTGGTCCGTTGGCCAGATATTAGCTCGGGTCGTCATCGAGCTGGCACTGCCGGACGAACCGATCGGACTCGTCGTCGATGACATAACGACGGAACATCCCGGTCGCCAAGTCTGGGGTAAAGCCAAGCATCGTGATGCGGTCCGAAGTTCTCACAGCTTGACCAAGTGGAATGGGGACACAAGTGGGTGGTGCTAGCGGTCACGATCCGCTTCCCCTGGCCGAATCGGCCTTGGGCCTTACCAGTATTGTTCGCACTGTATACTCCGCCGGAAGTCAGCGAGCGTCTCGGACGCAAGCACCACACTGCGGGCGAATTGGCTCGCATTCTCACCCGACGCTTGTTGGGATGGTTTCCCGAGCGCCGCTTTGTTTTGACTGGTGGTGGACAGTACTCCACACACGAGATGACTCGGTTCGCTCACGCGTATCACACTCAATTGACGTTCGTAGGTCGGTTCTCTGGCAACGCGAATTCGTATCACCCGCCGCCCAAGTATTCCGGCACCGGTCGGCCTCGCGTCAAAGGAGAGCGGCAGTCCAAGCCCGAAAAGGTAGCCGCAAAACCCATGTATGTGGCTTGGTACGGCGGTGACCAGCGTTAGGCAAAACTCGTTCGAGGGCAAGGCCACTGGTTCAAACCAAGCATTGGTCTAGTACGGTATCGTTCGTATGTGTCGAAGACATTGAAGACACACATCGCTCCGAGTATTTCTATAGTAGCGATCCAAGTTAGTCCGAGTAGCGATCCAAGTTAGTCCGAGTAGCGATCCAAGTTAGTCCGGTTCGACCATTGTAGAATCCTATGTTTCAAGGTGGGCGATTGAAGGCACGTTCTGGGAATGCAAGGCCAGACTAGGACTCGGTTCTCACCGTGGCTCATGAGTTTGTATCGTCTCGTGAGTCTGATCTGTCACCGACATCAAACCACGCATTCAGTCACAGTTCCGAGTTGGCCATGGTATGAGAAAACGTAGCCCATCTTTAGTACTGTTCTTTCGAAAGTCCGAAGGCTCATCTGGAATGAATGAGTTTTTGAGCAACCCCAATATGTCGGGGCTGTCAATAAACTCCCCCACGACTTCAGAGGTTACCTACTCAAACGCCTGACTATGGCTGTCTGAATTGGCAAATGTCGAGCTAAGAACTAGCGATTGAAACGAATGTGAGTGCGAGGATACAGAAGACTAAGCAACGCATTGCTTATATTATTCGCTTGAGGAGATAAGAGGTGAAATGGAACGACATACAATTAGTCGATCTTGGCAAGCGAATTCGCGGTGTGGGCATTGCGTTCTGGATGACACAGCCAGAACAATCCAGGGCGAATTAGGAACTCTGCAATAGTCGCAGTAACGAGACCGCCGAGAATCACAGTGGCAACAGGAAACAAGATTTCCTTGCCCGGGAGGTGGCCTCCGATGACGAGTGGAACGAGTCCAAGTCCTGTCGTCAGCGCGGTCATTAACACCGGAGCCAGACGGTCAAGGCTACCGTGAATAATGATGTCTTCACTGAGCGGTTGGTCTTCCATTTGTTCTAGGTAGCTTGAAATCAACAACAAGCCATTACGTGCCGCAATTCCGCCAAGCGAAACAAAACCTACCATAGCCGCGACCGAGAATGTTTGATCGGTCAAAAACAACGCAATGATCCCACCGACAAATGCCGCCGGCACGGCGATGAGCAACTGAAGCACAATATTGAATGAGTTGTAGGTTGAATATAGAACCACAACAACCGCAATCAGTGCGATACCACTGAGCCAAAAGATGCGTGAGTTCGCGTGCTGTTGTGCCTCGAATTGTCCGGCGTAGGTCACGAAGTATCCTTCCGGCAATTGAATGTCACTCGCGATTTTCGCTTTGATTTCGCCGACCGCGCTTCCCACATCGCGTCCCATAGTGTTGACGCGAATGACGATCCGTCGTCGACCATCATCTCGGTTGATCGTGTTCGGTCCGACCGCTTCGTAGACTTTCGCAACAGCGCTCAAGGGGATCACCTTCCCACTAGGCAACTCCATTGGGGTTCGATGAAGATTGTCGAGGTCTCGTCGCTGGGATTCTTCCAGACGCAGCAGGATGCCGAACGCGCGTTGGCCATCGATCATCTGTGAAACCTCCTGCCCGTGAATCGCAGTCTCGATAAAGTGATTGACGAATTGAGACGTAGCACCGTAGTACGCAAGCATGTCGTGATTGAGATCGACACGAAACTGCGGAGTCGGTTGCTGTTGTTCCACAATTGGGGGTGCGATCCCATTGACTGTTTTGATCGCTTCTTTGATGTGTTCGGCTTCTTCCCGCAGCACTTCGAGATCGTCACCGTAGAGTTTGATGGCGATTTGAGCCGTCACTCCCGAGAGCATGTGACTGATCAAGTGTGCGATCGGTTGCTCGACTTCTGTTTCAACTCCGGGAACATGCTCGACCGCTTCATGCAATACCTCAATAACTTCTTCTCGCGAGAGGCCGCTATCAGGATTGAGCGTAATGACGTATTCCGAAATGTTGACGCCCATCACATGTTCGTCTTGTTCAGCGCGGCCCGTGCGGCAGGTGAACCAGCGAAGCGGAGCCCGGGGATTGTCCTCGGTTGCAACGAGTTTCTGCAAGTTCCGGTCAGCCATTCGGCTAAGTTCGCGACTAACATTCAATGATGTTCCGGGGGGAGCGAACAGATTGACTTGAGCAGCTCCTTCGTCAAATGGCGGAAGGAAATCCCGGCCCATCGTGTAGGCAATCACCCCTCCGACAACGCAGCTCGCACCAAGAATCGTTAGTGAACACATCAGCCCAGCAGGTTTCATGCTGAACCGAATCACCGGGCGGAAAAGTGCCTTCAGTACTCGCAGGATGACGCCGTCTTTATCTTGCGTCGTTACCTTCGCGTTCGGCAACAGGTAGTACGACAGAACCGGCGTGACAGTCAAAGAAACAACCGTCGAGGCACAGATGGAAACGATGTAGGCAATCCCGAGTGGCGTGAACAATCGGCCTTCCATTCCAGTTAACGCAAATAGCGGTGCGAAGACGATCACAACAAGAATGGTGCTAATGATAATCGCGTTTCGGACCTCGACGCTCGCATTGAAGATTACCTTGATGACCGATTCCGGTGACTCAGAGTTTGCATTTTGCTTGAGGCGTCGGAAGATGTTTTCGACATCGACAATAGCGTCGTCGACTAATTCGCCAAGCGCAACTGCTAGTCCTCCAAGCGTCATCACGTTAATGGAAAGTCCAAGCCAGCGAAAGACGAGTGCAGTGACGAGAATAGAAAGAGGGATGGCAGTCAGTGTGATCAACGTCGTTCGAAAGTTGAACAGGAACAGAAACAAAACGATGACAACAAGAACGGCTCCGTCTCGAAGTGCTTCGATAACGTTATGAACGCTATGGTCGATGAATTCGCGTTGTTCGTAAGTTGTTTGCAGCCGAACATCGGGAGGAAGTGACGGTTTCAGCTCAACCAGAGCTTCACGAATCGATTCGGTAACCAACCGTGTGTCGGCTCCCGGTTGTTTCTGAATCGTCAGAACAACCGCCGAACGTCCGTTGACGGAAGCATCGCCGCGCTTCGTTTGCGCGACTTCTTTGATCGTTGCAACTTGCCCGAGCAACAGCGGGCGTTCACCATCGTCGCAGACGACTGTTTTTCGAATTTCGTCACCAGACTCGAACCGCCCGAGACCACGGATCAGGAACTCTCGACCGTCTCGCCCCATGAATCCACCGGTGACATTGCCGTTGCTAGCTCGCAAGGCCTGTTCCACATCGGAGAGGCTCACATCGAAGTGATGCAATTTGTGCCGGTCAACGAGCACGTGGTATTGCTTTCGATCTCCGCCCATTGTGATCACCTGCGACACGCCGGCGATCTTGCGAAGACGTTGGCGGATAACCCAATCGGCCATTGTCCGTAATTCCATCGGCGAGGTCGTGCCGTCTTGGCTCCACAAACCAACGAGGACTATTTGCCCCAACAACGAAGAACGCGGTCCCATTTGAGGCATCACGTTCGGCGGCAGTTGTTCTGACACCAACGACATCCGTTCCTGAACGATCTGCCTTGCCGTTTGCACGTCGGTCCCCCAGTCGAATTCGACGTTGATCACAGACAGGCCAATATCAGATGAACTGCGAACAGCGATTACACCGGCGGCACCATTAATGGTCGCTTCGAGTGGAAACGTCACGCGTTGCTCGACCTCCTCGGGGGCGAGTCCTTCACACTCTGTGACGATGACGACGCGAGGCCGAGTCAGATTAGGCAACACATCGATTGGCAGCGTCGCGGTCACCAAACTGCCGACAACAAGAACCGCAATCGCTCCGCAAAGTATGATCAGACGATTTCGGAGTGCGAATTGAATGATGGAGTTGAGCATGGCGTTTTGTGCTTGGGTTGACGAGATACGGGAATCCAAGAAACGGGCGACACTCAGTGATCATGGTGATGTCCACCGCCACCACCGGCCTGCATCTTCAATGCGAGATACAGCTTGTACGCACTATTCAGTGCAATCCGTTCGTCGTCGTGCAGTTGTCCGTCATCGGCGATCACAGCTGTTTTGTCATCGCGGTGCAACAAGTGGACTGGCACGGATTCCAGTTCGATAAAAACGTCATGGTCAGAATCGTGCAGGGGATCATGAGGATGCTCTTCCAAGCCCTTCTCTGCGACTTCGGGATCGTCATCGTGATGGTGCTCCGCAAACACGAAGACGTTCGGTCCATCAATCACAACGGCATCAATCGGCAGGGTGATCTGGTTCTCCCAACGTTCGACAGGCAGTCGCAAGTGCAGTCGTTGACCGGGGCGGAACCTCCATTGCTCAAACTGGCGGCCGTCTTCGGTCAATGTCTCCGTCACCTGGTTTGGAAGTTCGAGAAAGAAACGCACCGTTTGCGTGGCGTCATCGACATGATTGTCAACGCGGAGCAGATCTAACTGAACTGGCGTCGCATGAGAGTGTGTGTGGGAATCGACGACCGTTTCCGCATCGATCTGCCACCCTTCCCGAGCGATTCGTTTTAGCACGGAAAGATCAGCTTCGAATGCCATTCCTTCGACATATAGTTTTTGGTGGTACGCAACTGTGCAAAGAGACTCACCACGCGTCACTGCCTTACCAGGATGAACCAACAGGTTTTCGATGGAATATCCATTCGGCGTGTCTTTTCTGTCGTGTGTTTCGCGGACGAACTTCGGAGCGAAAACAGCCAGTGTGGACGCCAAGGTCCGTCCACGGCGAAGTTCATTGATTTGCGATTCAGGCATGCCACGCCCACGCAGCTCTTGCAATGTAGTGACTTGCTTGGCGACGAGTTGCTTGACCTCGTATTCCAGTTCTCGCTTCTTTGCTCCCGCGACGACACCCGAGTCGATTAATGGCGTCAGCCGTTCGATTTCCTGCTGAGCGACCTCTTGTTGCGTGAGTGTTTCAAGGTACTTTGCCTGCGCCGACAACAGAGCTTCATCCGTCAGACGAATCTCGAAAAGTGGCGACTCCATCGGGATGCTTTCCCCGGGGGTCACTGTCACGGATTCAATCACACCAGCCACAGGAGTCGAAACAGCGAGATCGCTTCGACCAGGGATCTCAACGACTTTCCCTGGCACCAAAATCGACTTCCAGTAGTCTCCATGGATTGGTCGGCCAAGTCGCAGATTGAGATTCTCAAACGCTTGTTTCGTCAACGCGACGTGGTCTTGCTCTTCATGATCATGTTCTTCCTCTTCATGAGGATCATGATCGTCGTGAACAGCAGTGGCCGGAAAGACCTGTGGATAAAGCCACAAACCTGTGGCGGTACCACCGGCGAACAGGCAGGACAGAAAGATCGACGCAACAATGACACGCCCACCGGCGCGCAGGAATACGGAACCAGTCATTTGAAAATCTCAGCCAGGATGGACCGAACGATGAAAGACATGTCAGTCGCAGGAAGTGCGACGCATATCACGACGGTTGCCGAGATTCTTTAAACGAGGTAGATCTGAAGCGCAGGACGTCCCAGCGCAGCAGCGAACGCCAACTTCGAACCGGTACGAGAACGATGCGTCTTTGCAGCGAATGAATTCAGCGACAAGACTGCAACTGCAATCAACACGACAAACACGCCGTCGGCCAACGGTCCTTGCAAAGTTGGAACGCGATTGTTGTTGAGATACTGAACTCGCGCTTCGCCCGTGCAGTCATGTGTGGCGTCACTGACAACGGCACTGCTTCGTCCATCCACACCGACCGCGACGTCATCACTGTGATTCGCCGACTCGGTGCCCAGCAGTTCGGCCCAAGCGCTGTGCTCAAGACACCCACACGGACAAGCCCCCAACTGATAGACCATCATGACGAGCATCAACGTTGCCGCATGACGTTGAATCAGCTTGAATTTTTGAGGCAATGCGTGCATGTTGGGGTGATAGGTGAACACGATTTTTACGGACTCTTTAAGTTCGATTGTACGCACCGATCGAGTCACTGCCAATATCTGCACAATGCTGTTTTACGAACGCCGCGTCAATTGAGACTGACTCTCATCTTGATGCGACAAACTAAAAACCGTGTGTCAACGCGGCCGTATAACTCCTCTCAGGAGCAACCCGCGATCCAAGGGCACCCGTGATGCAGGTCACAGACAATCTCAGTTCCCGTTTGAGGAAGTTCACCTAGGCTGAGACCCGTTTTCGTTGGAAATCAAACGGTTCGTCAAATTGGCTCAACTCGCAACAACTCAACCTCTCTGGTACGCCTAGCTTCCTCGACAAAATGAACTGTTTGCACAGGCTTCGAATCGTCAAGCCGCCCTGCTCGGTAGACCGTAGTTTTCGGCCTGCGTGCAGATTATCGGCGCGTCAGCCGACAGTCCAAACTTATCGACTTGAAGACGCCAATCAAGCGTTACGGGAAATGAAAATGGGCGCGGTGCAGGGTGCAAAAGTTCTAAAGATTTCATCTTGAGGCTCACCCACCGAAAGCCTCTTCCGCGACCACGATGGTGCGGGCAATCTCCACCATTTTCGTGTTCTTGTCGCTCGCGAGTCGCTGCAACCGGCGGAAGGCGTCCGCTTCGCTCATTGCGGCACGTTTCATGAGGATGCCCTTGGCCCGCTCGACAAGCTTGCGATCTTCTAGAGCCTGTCGCAAGTCATCGGCCTGTTGCTGCAACGCACAAAATTCTTGAAATCGTCGAACAGCGAGTGCAATTGCGGTTTCCAAATCCGCTTGTTTGATGGGTTTCACCAGAAATGCAAGCACATGATCATTCAAGGCCCGCTCGATTAGTTCCGGTTCATGATATGCAGAGACCAAAATCACTGGCAGCGGTCGAATGTTTCGCAACTCGTTGGCCGCTTGAATGCCGTCCATGTCGGGCATTTTGATATCGGTAATCACCAAGTCTGGCGGCGAATCTCGGCAGCATATGAGTAACTCGCGGCCGGTTGCGGCGGCACCAATGACCTCATGCCCAAGTAGGGAGATTGTCTCCTGCAAATACTCCCGCATTTCCGGCTCATCGTCTGCCACGACGATCTTCAGAGGATCGGTCATGCAGACACCTCTTGATGCACAGGATATACGTGTGGCAATGTGATGATCAGTTCCGCACCTGGTCCCTCACCGGCTTGGATGCGTCCGCCGTGCGCTTCAACGACTCGTTGACAAATAGCCATGCCGAGACCTGTGCCCCGCGTTTTCGTGGTATAGAACTCCTCAAAGATGCGCTCTCGGGCTTCAGGTGTCAAACCTGGGCCGTTGTCTTGGATTGTAATTCGCAAACTTGGGGTGGGCTCTTTCATGGCCGCGGCAAAATCAGCGACAATCTCGACCGGGTCGGCACACGCAGCAAGCGAGTTTTCTAGAATGTTTCGAAACACTTGGCGAATGCCAAATCGGTCGATCGGCAACACGGTATCCGCAGAGATCGTTCGGATTCGCAAGGACGCACTTCGCGACTGATGCTGAGTTGCTAACTCGTCCCAGACATCATGCAGCAACTTCGCGAGATTGCTTTCCTGTCGTCGCAACCGAATCGGAGCCGCGTACTCACGGACTTCCTCGTAGAGTTGATGCAAATCATCTTGAGCTTTTTGAATTCGCTGTGTTAAATCCAGCAGTTCGGGGTTATCGACCAACCGCCTCGCCAGCATTTCCAACCCGGCTTGACTTCGCTGCAAGGCATTGCGACTCTCGTGAATCAGACCGGTCATCGCCTTACCAATCGCCGCCAGTCGTTCTGACTGCACTGCCCGTCGTTGAGCTTCCTCCAACTCAGTCACATCGTGTCCGATGGCAAGGACGCCAACAGTCATTCCTTGTGAGTCTTTCTGAGTTGTTGCCCACCAAGCCACCGACCGTTCCCGTCCCTCCCGTGTCAATACGGCATTGACATGGCCTTTGATTGTTTGCCCGGCCACAGCATCTTGGAAAACCTGGCGAATGTGAACGCGATCGGACTCGGGCAGACAGGTTTCGAACCAATCCCGTTCTTTGACTTCGGCAAACGAATAGCCTGTCAAAGATTCGAGAAACGGATTGAACCGCACGATCCGACCGGCGGTGTCCAATACCAGGACTGCCGCCTGTGCAGTCTCGATGACATTCCGCGCGAATTCGCGTTCCTCCCGCAATTGAGATTCAGCCTCGCGATGTCGGGCAATTCGCCGCAAACTGAGGCGTAACACATCGGGATCGATTGGTTTAATCAAATAGTCTACAGCGCCTCTTCGAAGAGCAGCCACAGCGCTGTCGAAATCGGCGTGCCCCGTCACAATCAATACGTCCGCCCCTGGTGCCTTCTTTTGAAGTTGGGGAATCAGTTCCTCGGCTGAGGTGTCTGGAAGTTTCCGATCTACTAGAATGACAGCCGACAGCGCCAACTCGGGAGAATCAATTGCAGCTTGACCAGAACGCGCGGTGAAAACCCGATTGTCATCTAGCTCCAAGATATCACAAAGGTTGCTGCAAGTGTCGAGATCGTCCTCAATAATGAAGACCTGCAGCGGTGCGGGAGCATTTGACATTACAATTCCTCCTGTACTTCAGCCAACCGCTGAATCGTTTCCAAAAGGTACGCGACATCAAACGGTTTAAAGCAGACGGCGTCTGCCTCTTCCAACACGACCTGCTGATCTTTTGGAACTGACTCGAAGTGATTCCCGGTAATGAGAATCGTTCCTGCTTTTGGATTCGACTTTCGTACTTCTTCTAACACGTCACGACCATCGCCGCATGGCAATTGCAAATCGACAAGCACGACTTGATACTCGGTTTGCTCTGATAGCCGGCGAGTCGCATCGACACAATCGTGAGCCAAAGTCACGCGGTAGCCGCGATCTCGGAGCAACTGCCATAGGTTTTCGCAAAGACTATGATCGTCGTCAACGACGAGCACTAAAGGCTGCTTGAGAGCTGTCTCGACATGCGCTAACAACTGGCCAAAATCCAAGGGCTTGGCAAGCACACGCCAGGTCCCGGCTTCCAATGCTTCCTGTTGAGTTTCGGGAGTTGCGTACGCCGTGACAATCATCGCGACTGTGCCCGCACGCAGTTTGCGAATCTCGCGATACAAAGTTAGCCCGTCCATCCCCGGCATCTTGAAGTCTAGCAATGCGATTTCGTACGGTTTGCTTTCGACCAGTTTTAATGCGGCTGGACCGTCATGAGCAATATCCACTTCGTGCCCAAAATCCGTCAGTACATCGAACAGATTGTGGCAGTTATCAGGATCATCATCGACCACAAGTATGCGACGGCTCGTCATGTCCATTTATAGTGAACCTCTCGAAATTTGACAGAGTCGTTTAATGCGAGTCTTCACGTGTTTCGGTTGGTCGTGCTACAGGAAAACGAACGATCATCGTCGTCCCGCTTCCCGGTTGGCTTGCGGCATGAAGCTCCGCGTTATTTTTCTCCACAATGGCTTTTGATATCGCTAAGCCCAACCCAATGCCTCGTGCCTTGGTGGTAAATAGCGGCTCCATTATCCGAGGCAAGTCTTCGTTGGAAATCCCCAGACCTTTGTCGATCACCTCTAGACAAACTTGGCCAGCGTTGGTTGTGGTTCGAATATGCAATGGTCCCCCATCCGGCATGGCGTCACATGCATTCTGGATAAGGTTTCGCAGAACGATCGGCATCTGCTTTGGATCCATCCAAACTGCTGGTATCGGGGATGTAAAATCGACAGTGACTTCAATCGACTCGGGGATTTCAATCGTTTCCAACACGGTTGGGATCCAATGATCGAGAGCCACCGATTCCAGCGAAGGGACTGGCAGCTTCGCGAAACTCGACAATGCAGAAATCACCCCGTTGGCAATGCTGACTTGCTTGTCGATACGGTTGAGATGTTCGAGTCGTTTCTCCTCTGTAGCGTTCCGCGCGTGGAGCAAATAATAAATCGAAGTCTTGATCACGTTCAGTGGGTTCCGCAACTCATGGGCTACACCTCCGGCGACCTGCCCGATGGTCGCGAGTTTTTCAACCTGCTGCTGACGACGAACACACTCCGCCTGGTATGCTTCTTCGATAATCGCCAAATCGAGATCTAAGAGTTTGCTCAGAGATTTGCTGACAGCATGTGATTCTTTAGCACTCAAGCAACCTTGTGCTACAAGGTTCTCGATACGCTCGTGCAAACCGCTGCGTAGTCGTGACAAAGCGACATTAGTGTAAATCTGGTCGAGGCCGATCTCGACGTGCCGATACCCGACTTGCCATCGGCGAGCGACATACTGGGCATCGTAAACACCAGCCAGCAACTCCAGTAGCCATTGCGTCAACGATCTCTTCAGTCTTGCAATTTGTGCCACATCCCCTGTGATAACTCTCCGTGCAGCGGGATGCTTTTCAACTTCCTGATAGAAGTCGTCGACGAGCAAGTCTAAATCTTGCCGAAGGTCATCGGCGACACTCGCAATTCGAGCCCTATCGGCTTCCGACCAACCAACATACGCTTGTAAACTCTGATAGCGCTGAAAAAGAGTGTCATGATTCATCGGCGCGATTCGCAGGACCTGGAAGTATTGACATAAAAAATGCCCGGACCGAAACATCATCAATGTCGGTCGGGCGTTCATCGCCAAAGGCTTCGGCCACCAGTCGTAAGCAACCAGCACGATTATACCACCGAAGGGTGCGATCGGAAAGTGAGACGAATTTCGCGTCGAGTCATCGACGTCAAATTTGCAACTGTCTTGCGTACGAATACTTGATTGAGGCTCAACAATACTTGTCAGATCCAGATTGACAACCTGCGGCAGAATTATAGAATCAGAATTGTTGCCTACGATCGGCAACGACTTCTTATTCTCTCGGAAACGGGAGGATCAACATTTCGGGCAATGGTCGCCCCTTTCGCAGTTGCACTGCGAAAGGGGCTTTTTTTGTTTGTCACCTCTCGATTTCGTAGCCCATCGAAGGAGTCGACAATGAGCGCTCAATCAACAACCTCAAACCGGATTGTGATCGTCGGCGGAGGAATCTCAGGATTGTCAATCGCGACTCAGCTTGCGGAAGCGGGCCTGCCAGTCACGCTGCTTGAGGCCTCGCGGTTGGGCTTTGGAGCAACGACACGAAATCAAGGGTGGCTCCACAGCGGGGCATGGTTCGCACCCACGCAAATCGAGCTAGCGAGGAAGTGCTCCGAGTCGTTCCAAAAGACAATGACGTTTTGCCCAGAGTGCGTCGAGCCCAATAGTGGCACGATGGTGTATTTGACGGCTGACGTAGGCACTGACCCGAGCCGTTGGACGAAAGCTTGGGAAGCCGCCGAGATCTCGTATCAGAAACTAGCTTACGAAGGTCTGGCCAAGCAGTTTCCGAATCTGTCGATTCCGCGAACGGCACACGCGTATCAACTACCAGATCGAGCGATTCGTACTGATGTGTTACTGCATCGTCTAGTAGTAGCGTCGCAACAAGCCGGAGCCGAGATTCGGACAGACACCCCGGTCGCTCGACTGATCCAACACGATGATCGAATTCTGGGAGTAGAGACGATTCGCGGGGAACAGATTTTTGCTCGCCTCGTCATTCTGGCGGGGAATGCAAAGGGGGGAGCCTTGGTTCCCGGTTTCCACACCCATACCGCAGGGCGACAGACGGACGTCGAGTTCGTTGTTCTGAAAGCTCATTTGTTGGCACTACGCCCCGAACTCTGTCAGCGCCCATTTTGTATTGTCGATGCGGATGGGTTCAGTCATATTCCACATCGGCCAAACTCAATATTGGGACTGAATCGATGGTTGCCAGTCGGAAATGGCGACGACACACAGGTCGTGCCTGCTGAAGTTGAACGGATCTGGGAACAAGTAGAGCGTTTCTTCCCTTCAGTTCGACGGGAGGAACACCAGGCTTTGAGTTGGGCAGGAAGTACTGTTCAAGCAATGTCGATCGATGATGTTGAGCCGGGACGCACTCCGTTGCCGACTGTCGTCGATCACTCCCAAGAAGCCCCGGCTTTGCAGAATCTCTTAAGTGTCTTTTCAGGTCGCGCCAGTCTATGGGCTCATCTCGCAATGCAAACCTTCCAAACGGTTTCAGAAAAACTGGAGTTGACGACCCCACAAACGAATATGCCTCCTTGGTGTTCTTCAAGGAAGGAAGACTATGGAGAGCCCTATATGGCTGCGAAACCGCAGAACTCGATTCTTTATCACTGTCAGAAGTGCGGAAATGTCGTCTGTCGAGAGTCGGATTCCATACAGCCCGTTTGCTGCGATACACACATGGAAGAAGCCTGCGAATGCTCTGCCGAAACACAGTATTCAGATCTCGAAACGTTAACAGCAATCGACAACTGATAGATCATACATTGATTGTCAACTTCGGTAAAGCAATAGTATATCTCAAGTCAAGAAAGTCGATTAGATGCGATATAGCATTCCTTTGATTGCCTTTGCAATCGGCGGATTTTGGTTCGTCGATAGCCGGCAAGGGCGCGATGTGCAGGCTGAAGTTCCTGTCATAAAGCCCGTGCAGCAATTCATGCGACAAAAGTTAAAGCTTTCAAGCCATGTGCTGGAAGGTCTAGTAGTCGAGGACTTTAAGCAATTGTCTGAAGCGGCGCGGGAACTTAAGACAATGAGCTTGGCGACTGATTGGCAGGTCATTCGTAGTTCGAAGTACGATCAATATAGCCGTGAGTTCCGCTCCACAACCGACCAGCTAAGCAAAGCAGCGAGCGAAAAGAATATCGATGGAGCTGCACTCGCGCATGTCCGGATGTTGATGACCTGTATCCGCTGCCATGAGCACATCCGCGGTGCGGAGGTGACTAGCCTTCCGCGGGATAACCAAATCCAACATGTATTGCCTAGCAATCTTTAGGTGTTCAATCGAAAACGTCGGTTATAAAGGCGATTCTATGACCCGTTATTATCGTGTTTTATCTTCAATTATTGTATTTACCATGATGGGGATCGGCAGCTTCGTGTTGTCCAAGTCGTTTGCTGAGGATGAGCAAAACAGAAAGGGGCAACCGATCAAGAGCCGTGAACAACAAGAATCCAAAGCGTCGAATAATGACCTCGCAAAATTCATGCGGGGGAAGTTAGACGCTTCCAGCCAGATCTTGGACGGGCTATGTACGGAGGACTTCCGGAAGATTATCTCTGGCGCGTCAAAACTTCAGGAGCTGAGTGCCGCGGAGAGCTGGCGTGTTTCGACTGATGTGATGTATCGTCAACACAGTGCCGAACTTCGTGGTGCCGTGAAGGATCTGTTGAATGCCGCAAGTAAGAAGAATCTCGACGGAGCTGCCTTGGCATGGACACGAACAACGCTTAGTTGTATCGAATGCCACAAATGGGTACGCGCGACCTTGATTTCCAAGGGGTGATCAATTGTGTACCCATGGTGTAGCAAGGTCCGACAGTCATCAACATATCTCGATTTTTCGACTACGAGGTTCAAACCCATCGAGATGTGGAAGGATTGTAAAGGTCTTTTCCACCTCCTAATTGTAAAGGTCTTTTCCACCTCCTAGGAGTTATGAAACCTCTCGTGCACAGGAGTTGAACCAAGTCGGACGCGAACATTTCCGTCCCAAAGGCCAGTGAGTTGATGAATTATCATCCATGCACGGCAACTTGTGATATGTCTTTGTTGAAGGTTGTTCGCATGTTGCTAGAGCACAAGATTTCCAATGGGCCGGTCGTGCATGAGTGCAACGGCGGGAAACAACGGGTCGGTTTCATTTCTGAAAAGGATTGCTTGGAACACCTGTCAAATGACATGTTCTTGGGAATCCCGTCCCAGCAATGAACAGCTGAATCAATTACGCGGAGACATCCAATGTGCGTTTCTCCGGAAGACGATGTATGCGCACTTGCGTCATTCTTTGCAAATTCCCAACACCGGCATATGCCGGTGGTCAAAGACGGAAGACTGCTGAGAATTGTTAGTCAACGTGACTTACTCAAATCGCTGGAACGCTACTATGAGCTTTGGTTGGATTAACACAACTTAGACCACTTTCCGCCGGACCTTCGCCAACTGGTGAACCTTCGGTTTGTTTCTAAACGCACGTAAGTTCTGCGACTTTCTTTGGTAGGGCATTCTGCGAGCCCTACACGTTACTATTATCGAGTCCTAGACTGGAGGGATTTTGCCATGAGGATTCTATTGGCAACTGATGGTTCTGTTCCTTCTCAACAAGCTGAGTCCCTTGTGGCACGTTTCCACTTTCCCTCACCGTTGAAAATAGATCTTCTCAATGTTGTGCATATCCCATTTTCAGGGAGTTGGCAGTTTGACTACGGACTGAGCCTTAGTGAGTACACCGCTGAACTTAAGACTGAGGCGGAACACTGGATTGGAGCGGAAGCAGAACAATTTGCTTGTATGAACGCTGATGTATCTTCCCGCGTTGCGATTGGTGACCCGGCGGACGAAATCCTACAAGCGGCCGCCGAAAACGGTACCGACCTGATTATCCTTGGAGCTCGCAACCTTTCACGAAGTCGCCGTTTTTTGCTGGGAAGCGTCTCGACTCACGTCGCCAAACGAGCACCGTGTTCGGTGCTCGTTGTTCACCCATCACCACCGACAACACCAGAGAGTTCGTTTCGAATCGTCGTTGCCGATGATGGTTCTGCTTCCGCTCGGAATGCGTTGGAGACTTTAGCCGCGATTCAGTGGGGGCCAGGCGTCGAGATCACCGTGCTGACTGTGACCGCACCTCCATTTGAGCATCGGGAAAAATCGTTGTTCAAGGCGCGGGAAATCTGGGAGCAAAACCGCGAACATGCGCAGCAAGAACTTCAGGCAGCAAAGTTGAAACTCCAAGAAACCGGAGCCGAAGTAAAGACTGAGATTTTCTCAAACGACTCACCGGCTGATCAAATTTTGGACTACATTGAGCAGGTACAAGCTCAACTAGTCGTCACCGGTGATCGCGGACGGAATACGATGGCGAAATTGTTTTTAGGTAGCACATCGCAGCGAGTGCTGACTCATGCATCATGCTCGGTCTGGATCGTGCGTCGGCGATCTAAAGAAGACTAGTTTCGTAGGACTACATGAAAGTTCGAATATAAGTTAGATAATTGTGTCACATTGACTGTGATGCTGGTACCGGAGATTTGTTGTGGCGAGTTCATTCGATGAGATTGTGCCTCAGTTGTTGACGGCCAGTCGTGACGTAGAACTTTTTCAAATCTTTATCGTTAATTGACTTTACACTTCGGTTTCGCCACGGTAGCGTGAGGTGGTCGTCTTGTATTGCTACCGATTGGTAATACATGACCGAGCTATGAAAGCTCCTACCACGTTCCCCGTACGTGGAGGGGCTTTTTCTATGCGCTTAGGTCACGTCAATAACTAGTCGATTCCGACGAATCACAGGGTAGCCGATGGTAAATCAACAGACATCGAAACAGACTGCTGGCCATCCGAGTGGTGACAAGCGTTTCAAGTTGCTTGAAGTGGCGATGAAACGTCACCAGTATCGGCATGATGCATTGATTGAAGTATTGCATAAGGCTCAAGAGTTGTTTGGGTATCTTGAGGACGACTTACTCTACTTCGTCTCCAAACGACTCAAGTTGCCTCCGAGTCGCGTTTACGGAGTAGCGACGTTTTACCATTTCTTCACATTGAAACCCAAAGGGCGGCATTCGTGTGTGGTATGCACGGGGACGGCGTGTTTTGTCAAAGGTGCAGACGAGTTGCTGGAGTGTGTTCGCGACGAGATTGGCATCAGTCCCGGTGAAACCACGGGTGATGGAGGCGTGTCGCTGCTGACCGCGCGTTGCATTGGAGCATGCGGTAACGCTCCGGTCGTCGTTTATGACGAGGAAATTGTCGGTCATCAGACCAACGAGGATATCCGCAGTCAAGTGAAAGGTTGGACCATTGGATCTGACGGAGCTTGAAAACATCGTCACGAAGGAAGCCGCGGACCGGAAGCCGTGTGAAATCAGGTGCTGCATTGCGGCAGGGTGTTTGTCGGCGAATTCCAATGATGTTCTGAGCACGCTCCGCACAGCAGTCGAAGACTCCGGAATGGCTGACCGTGTGAACGTCGTCGGCGTGGGATGCATGCGGCTTTGCAGTCAGGGGCCATTGGTTGGTGTGGACATTGACGGGCCGTTGTATTGTCGTGTGACAACGGACAATGCGTCTTCCATTGTGGCCACGCTGAATGGTGGGCAAGGTGAGGCGGAAACCTTCGAGCGTGAAGACCCGTTCTTTGCCAAGCAGACGTCCCTGATTTTGAAGAATTGTGGATGCATCGACCCAGAACGCATCGAGAGTTACATCGCCACTGGCGGGTATCGAGCACTGCATCAAGCACTCTTCGAGCTTGCACCGAGTGACGTCATTGAAACCGTAACTCGCAGTGGACTACGCGGCCGAGGTGGTGCTGGTTACCCGACGGGTGTGAAATGGGCGACCGTCGCCAAGAATTCCGGCGAACGGCGGTTTGTTGTCTGCAATGCCGACGAAGGTGACCCAGGCGCGTTCATGAATCGCAGTGTTCTGGAGAGCGATCCTCATCGGGTGTTGGAGGGCATGGCGATTGCGGGTTTCGCGATTGGAGCAAACCAAGGTTACATCTATGTTCGTGGTGAGTACACGCTTGCGATCGAACGACTCAACAAGGCCATTAAGCAAGCTGGGCGAATGGGGTTGCTGGGCACGGGTGTTTTTTCGTCGCCGTTTGACTTCCGAATCGATGTCCGTATCGGAGCGGGAGCCTTCGTCTGTGGTGAAGAAACGGCCTTGATGGCTTCGATCATGGGGCAGCGTGGCACACCGACGCCGCGTCCCCCCTATCCCGCGGAACATGGCCTGTGGGGAATGCCGACGTTGCTGAACAACGTGGAAACGTTTGCCAACGTCCCCGACATCATTCGCAACGGTGCCGAGTGGTTCGCCGAAATTGGGACGCCGCAGTCCACTGGTACCAAAGTGTTCTGTCTCACTGGGAACGTGGTCCACAACGGGTTGGTCGAAGTTCCATTGGGGACGCCGTTGCGAACAATTGTCGAGGAAATTGGCGGTGGGGTTCCGAACGGAGGACAAATCAAAGCCGTTCAAACCGGCGGTCCGTCTGGGGGCTGCATTCCACAAGAACATCTTGATTCGCCGGTCGACTATGAATCGCTTGGCAAGATCGGCTCGATTATGGGGTCTGGTGGCATGATCGTCATGGACGACCAGACGGATATGGTCGACGTCGCCCGTTACTTCATGGAATTCTGCATGGACGAATCGTGCGGCAAGTGCATTCCCTGTCGTGCGGGAACCGTGCAGATGAAACAACTGCTTAGCCGAATCGTCGACGGCTCCGCAAACCGAGCCGACTTAGAACGGCTGGAAAAACTGTGCGACATGGTGAGTCGAACGAGCTTGTGCGGACTCGGTCAAACAGCGCCGAATCCTACGGTGAGCACGCTGCGTTACTTCCGGGATGAGTACGAGTCTCGACTCATCGACAGTACGACAGCGAAGGCAAACAGCAATGGAGCGACGTGCCAATGAGTGTCGTCACGCTGACTATCAACGATCAGCTGGTGAGTGCCTCCTCCGGCGAAACCATTCTCCAGGCGGCAAGGTCGGTGGGAATCGATATCCCAACGCTCTGTTACGTCGAGGGATTGACGGCTCATGGCGGTTGTCGGATGTGTCTTGTGGAGGTCGAAGGGGCACGTCAGCTTCAGCCTGCGTGTTTCCTGAATGTCAACGAAGGCATGACTATCCGCACCGAGACCGATCAACTTCGCGAGTACCGCAAGATGATTGTCGAGTTGCTGTTGGCGGAGGGCAACCATACCTGCTCGATTTGTGTGGCCAACAACAATTGCGAGCTGCAAGATGCCGCCGTCGAGATGGGAGTGGATCACGAACGACTGGAATACACCTACCCGCAACGGGAAGTTGATGTGTCTCATGAGCGATTTGGTGTGGACCACAATCGATGCATTCTGTGTACCCGCTGTGTCCGAGTGTGCGATGAGTTAGAAGGTGCTCACACGTGGGATATTTCCGGTCGGGGAGCAAATTTGAAGATGATCACCGACATGAATCAACCGTGGGGCGAGTCGCCAACTTGCACCTCGTGCGGGAAATGTTTCATGGCGTGCCCGACGGGAGCCATCTTTCAGAAAGGTTCGACGGCATCCGAGTTGGATCACAATCGTGCCAAGCTCGATTTCCTCATCAACGCACGGGAGAACCAACTGTGGGAGCTTTAGTCATTGATATGTCATTGCAGTTGGCCCATGCGATGTCTATGTAGAAACGAGGTGAGAAATGACCGGCAGGAATGGCGACCGCATCAAATTGGCGACGGTTTGGCTTGGGGGATGTTCGGGCTGTCATATGTCTTTTCTTGATTTAGACGAATGGCTTTTTGAGTTGGCGATGTTCGCAGACGTGGTGTTTACACCGCTGGTTGACATCAAAGAGTATCCGGAACACGTCGATGCGGTCTTGGTGGAAGGAGCGGTTGCCAACGAAGACAACTTGGAATTCATTCGGCTTGTGCGTGAGCGGTCCAAGTGGCTCATTTCGTTCGGTGATTGCGCAGTGACCGGAAACGTGACCGCCCTTCGCAATCCCTTGGGGGATCCACTGACTATCCTGGAACGCAGCTACATCGAGCTGGCAGATGTCAACCCAAGACTGCCCGACGAGCCCGATATCTTACCGCCGCTGTTGGACCGTGTGGAACCATTGCATCGCGTTGTGCATGTCGACGCGTACATTCCCGGTTGTCCGCCACCGGCAGATCGCATTCGCAAAAGCCTCGAAGCAATCCGTGATGGTCGACTCCCGAAGCTTGAAGGTCAAGACATTCAATTTGGATAACAACTCAAGTTAGTAGTGCGGCTCATGGCGAAACGAATTCTGATCGATCCGGTGACTCGAATCGAAGGTCACGCCAAAATCTCCATCTACTTGGACGATGCCGACCAAGTCGATCACGCTCGGTTTCATGTGACGGAGTTTCGCGGATTCGAACGGATGTACGAAGGCCGTCCTTTTTGGGAGATGCCAGCGATCACGGCTCGAGTTTGTGGGATTTGTCCCGTGAGTCATTTGTTGGCATCGTCGCGAGCGGGTGATGAACTTCTCGCTGTCGAAGTGCCGCTACCTGCCAAGAAACTACGCCGTCTCAACAATTTGGCGCAGATTCTACAGTCGCATGCGCTAAGTTTTTTCCATCTCAGTGCTCCGGACTTCCTGCTGGGGTTCGACAGTGATCCCGTCCGACGCAACGTCTTCGGATTGATCGCCGAACATCCCGAGTTGGCTCGCAGCGGTATTCGCTTACGGCAATTTGGGCAGGAGATCATCGAACGGCTTGGCGGGAAGAAAATTCATCCCGCTTGGTGTGTTCCCGGTGGTGTGCGGTCTTCGCTGGATGACGAGGACCTGCGTTGGATTCGCGATCGGATTCCGGAATCTCGTGACGTAACTGTGCAAGCGTTGGAGTTGTTCAAGGGGCTCGTCGAGAAGTTTCGTCAAGAAGCCCAGTCCTTTGGGAATTTTCCGTCGCTGCACATGGGACTTGTTGGAGTGGGCGGTCTTTGGGAGCACGGTGAAGGGACCGTGCGTTTTGTGGACAGTGAGCGGAAGATCGTCGCCGATGGTCTCGATCCAAGAAAGTTCTTCGACTACATCGGCGAAGCGGTCGAACCTTGGTCGTACTTGAAGTCACCATATTATCGACCATTGGGATATCGCGACGGCATGTATCGCGTCGGGCCGCTCGCCCGCCTGAATGTCTGTGATTCAATGGGGACACCGTTGGCGAACAAGGAACTTGACGAGTTTCGACAACTCGGCGCGGGAGCGGTCAATGCCTCGTTTTTCTTTCATCAGGCTCGGCTCATTGAAGTGCTCGCTTGTGTGGAACGCATCGAGAAAATGCTGGACGACCCCGATCTGAAATCGAAAGACTTGCGAGCCGATGCCGGCGTGAACCGACTCGAAGGCGTGGGGTGTAGTGAAGCTCCCCGTGGCACATTGTTTCATCACTATCAAATTGATGAAAACGGTCTCATTCGCAAGGCAAACTTGGTCATTGCGACTGGCCAGAACAACCTCGCGATGAATCAAACGGTCACGCAAATCGCGCGGGAATACATCAGTGGTCCCGAGATTCCTGAGGGAGTGTTGAACCGAATTGAGGCGGGAATCCGCGCATTCGATCCATGCTTGAGTTGCTCGACACATGCAATCGGTCAGATGCCATTGCACGTCGAGATGGTTCGGTCCGACGGGCAAATCATTGACGAAAGACAGCGGTGATTGGCGTGACATCCAACCCTGCAAAATTACTGGTGATTGGCTACGGCAACGAATGGCGGAGCGATGATGCACTTGGTCCGGCGGTTGCTCGGCGAGTGGAATCTTTGGCACCGCCGAACGTACTGGTCCGGACAGCTCATCAATTGCTGCCCGAGTTTGCGGCGGAACTCGCCACCGTCGAATACGCAATATTCGTCGATGCTTGTTACGAGACGGAGCCACTCGATCCGGGCTCAAACGCCGTCATGATCGCACGCTTATCGCCCCACACTGACGGTTCACGAGCCACGCACTTTTGCCATCCATCCATGCTGTTGGGGTTGGCGGAAGTTGTCTTTGGACACGCACCACAAGCGTGGTTGGTCAGTGTGCGAGGTGAACGGTTCGAGCACGGCGATTCGCTATCTCCGCGCGCTCGAGAACGTGTCGAAGTTGTGGCTCACCAAATCACGCGATTGTTGCACGACTCCAAAAACCTTAGCGAGATTGAGGGACATCAATGAAGTCGGCAACACGGGTCACGTTGGATGGAAACGAGACTAACGCCTCGGTGGCACAACTGGAATCACAAGCACTCGACGTCATTCGTTCGGTACGTGAAGCCGTGACCATACCCTTGGCTGTCAAGCTTTCGCCGTTCTATTCATCACTCGCTGCATTTGCTCGACAGATCGACGAAATTGGCGTGGATGGTCTCGTCATCTTCAATCGATTTTACCAACCGGATTTCAATATCGAAGAGCTCAACGTTGAACGTGTCGTTCACCTGTCGGATTCTTCAGAGCTACTGTTGAGATTGCGATGGCTCGCAATTCTATATGGTCAGATTCAAACTCCGATGGCGGTCACTGGCGGTGTCCACACGGCCGTTGATGTCCTCAAGAGTGTGATGGCTGGGGCAAGCATTTGCCAGATGGCGTCTGCGTTGCTTCGGCACGGGCCAGGTTATCTCACAACGATTCGAGAGGAAACGGCACGGTGGTTGGAGGAACATGAGTACGATTCGCTCGCCCAAGCCCGTGGCAGTTTGAGTCTGGGCCGCGTTCCGGATCCTGGCGCCTATGAACGTGCGAGTTATGCGAAAATCTTACAGACTTGGGATATTCACTCTCTGTAATCGCAAAGAAGGATGATTAACCGCCATGCGGGTGAACGCGAACATGCAGCGGCACGAAATCATCGTACGAGGAATTGTCCAAGGGGTCGGTTTTCGGCCGTTTGTGCACGCGCTCGCATCGCGTTTTGGCCTCAGCGGGCGTGTTCTGAACGATTCCGGTGTCGTGAAGATCGAGGTCGAGGGAGAAACGAATCGGTTGGACGGCTTCTTTGACGAATTGGTCAATCAGCCGCCACCGTTGACGCGAATCTTGTCCGTCAGTCGTGAGCAATGTCCGCCGATTGGTCAAAAGGATTTTCGGATCGAGCACAGCCAAACAAATGGTCCCGGCGTCGTTTTGATCTCCGCTGATGTGGCAACCTGTGACGACTGTCTCCGCGAGTTGTTTGATCCGGCCGATCGCCGTTTTCGATATCCGTTTTTAAACTGCACGAACTGTGGGCCGCGACTGACAATCACACAATCGGCTCCCTACGATCGCTGTCGCACCACGATGTCTCGTTTCTCGATGTGTCCCGATTGCCACGCAGAGTATACGGACCCAAGGAATCGCCGGTTCCACGCGCAGCCGATTGCCTGCCCAGTATGTGGACCTCGATTGTCACTGCGAGACGTCCGTGGGAAATCAATCGAATGTCATGATCCGCTCTTGATATTCGTAAAAGCGATCAAAGCAGGTAAGATCGGTGCGGTCAAAGGTCTTGGTGGTTACCACCTCGTTTGCGATGCATCGAACGAGGCCACGGTTCAAAACCTCCGAACGCGAAAGTCCCGTGAAGAAAAGCCGCTGGCCGTAATGGCCGCTAACCTGGCCGTTGCCAAGGTGCTCTGCCATGTTAGTCAGCACGAGCAAGTCTTGTTGAAATCCCCTGCCCGGCCGATTGTGCTGCTCCAAAGACGACAACAAGCGAACGCCGTTGCCGATTCCGTGGCATTGGGAAATTCGCGGCTTGGGGTGATGCTTCCATACACCCCGCTGCATCATCTGTTGATGAGCCAAATCAATGCCCTGGTGATGACAAGCGGTAATCGATCCAATGAACCAATCGTCACCCAAGACGCAGACGCAATCACTCGACTCGCCGGTATTGCAGACGTGTTCTTGGTGCATAATCGTCCAATTCATGTTCGTTGTGACGATTCCGTCGTCAAAGTTGTGTCTGGCGTCGAACTGCCAGTTCGTCGATCACGTGGCTACGCCCCCAAACCGATTCCGCTGCCGGTTCAATGGGCACCTCCAATTCTGGCCGTTGGCGGAAAACTGAAAAACACCTTCGCTCTCGGTTGCGGGGATCAGGGAGTTCTTAGCCACCATCTTGGTGATCTCGATTACCTTGACGCGTACCAGACATTCCAGCGGGATGTCTTGCTTTACCAGCAGCTATTCGATGTGCAGCCAGAGTGGATCGCTCACGATCTGCATCCCGAATACGCGTCGACACGCTTCGCGGCGAAACGATTTTCCCCGGAGAAACTGATTGGCGTGCAACATCACCATGCCCACATGGCTGCCTGTATGGCGGAAAACGGTCTCTCGGAACCGGTCATCGGAGTGATCTTCGACGGTACCGGCTACGGAACCGATGGAGCGATTTGGGGGGGCGAATTCTTTATCGGTGACTACAACAATTTCGAGCGGGCTGCTCATCTTCGTCATGTTACTCTCCCAGGGGGAGATGCGGCCGTTCGCGAACCGTGGCGGATGGCGTTGTCGCATGCAATGGACGCGGGCTGTGAATGTCCCGCAGAATCCTTCTTTCCAACTGTCCAACCGTCAGTTCTCCGCATTGTGGAGACAATGATTCGCAAGAATCTTAACTCGCCGATGACATCGAGTATGGGACGACTCATCGATGCTGTCGCGGCAATTTGTGGTGTGGGCGAGCGAAATCGATTCGAAGGGCAAGCAGCGATGGCGTTGGAAGACTTGGCAAGCGATCAGCCAGATTGCGGATGCTATGAATATGGCGTTGAGATCATCGATCAAAGACCGGCAACCGTCGACACGCGGCCGTTGATCCGTGGTATCATTGACGACAATCAGAACGACGTTCAGCCGTCAATAATCGCAAGACGGTTCCATTCCACTGTCGCCGAGATCATTGTCAGCGTTTGTCGACAATTGCGGAAACAGTGTCAGCTCAATCGGGTTGTGTTGAGCGGGGGCGTCTTTCTCAATGCATTGCTCACCGAAGAATCGGCCGAGCGTCTCATAAATGCTGGTTTTGATGTGTATCGGCATTCTCAAGTGCCACCCGGTGACGGCGGCTTGAGTCTCGGGCAACTCACGGTCGCTGCTGCTCGACTCCAAAACTTTCGGGTTTGTCCTGAGCGATGTTTGAACAATTCCCAACTCTTAGGACAACCATAATTCTATGTGTCTCGGCATTCCCGGACTTGTAATCGAGCTCTATACGGAACACGACGTGCTAATGGGCAGAGTCGATTTTGATGGGGTGCGGAAGGAAGTGTGCTTGGCCTATTTACCCGAGGTTTCCGTTGGCAATTACGTCATCGTACATGTGGGATTCGCCCTTTCCATCGTCGATGAAACCGAGGCTCAAGAGGTCTTCAAATTCTTAGACCAGATGAGCGAACTCGACGAATTGGATGGTATGCAGCCATGAAGTATCAAGACGAATATCGCGACCCGGTGGCGGCCCAGAATCTGTTGCGGGCAATTCACAATACGATTTCGCAACCGTGGACCATCATGGAAGTCTGTGGCGGCCAGACTCACAGCATCGTGAGATACGGAATTGACCAACTCCTGCCACCGGAAATAGAACTCGTCCACGGCCCCGGATGCCCTGTCTGTGTGACACCATTGGAACTCATTGACAAGGCGGTCGACATTGCGTCTCGGCCGGATGTCACATTCTGCTCCTTCGGTGACATGCTTCGTGTGCCGGGGAGTCGGTCGGATTTGCTGGCCGTCAAGGCGAACGGGGGCGACGTGCGGATCATTTATTCGCCGCTCGATTGTCTTAAGATCGCCGCACGAAATCCGGCCCGCACTGTGGTATTCTTCGCAGTTGGGTTTGAAACAACAGCTCCCGCCAATGCAATGGCTCTGTGGCAAGCCAAGCGAAGGGGACTCGACAATTTCGCGGTCTTGGTTTCACACGTGCTCGTGCCACCAGCGATGACCGCCGTTCTCCAGTCTCCGAACAACCGCGTCCAAGGCTTCCTGGGAGCAGGTCACGTTTGCAGCGTGATGGGCTGCCAGGAATACCGTGACCTCGCCCGCCAGTTTCACGTCCCGATTGTCGTGACAGGGTTTGAACCGCTCGACTTGCTCGAAGGAATCTATCGCTGCGTGCGGATGTTGGAGAATCACGAAATCGGCGTGGAGAACCAATACGCGCGGGCAGTGCCAACCATCGGCAACCCAGCATCTCAGAAACTTCTGCAAGAAGTCTTTGAAGTGACCGATCGCATGTGGCGGGGGATCGGAACAATCCCTCGGAGCGGCTACCGTCTGTCCGCAATGTATGCCGATTTCGATGCGGAACAACGTTTTTCACTTGCGAGGATTGATACGAGTGAATCGAGCCAGTGCATCAGTGGGGCAATCCTTCAAGGGGGGAAAAAGCCATACGATTGTCCCATTTTCGGAACGGCATGTACGCCAGCTAGCCCGCAGGGAGCAACGATGGTCTCGTCTGAAGGGGCGTGTGCCGCATACTACAACTATCGACGGCGACTGAGTCCCTCCAACGCAGAATTATCCAATCGCCAAGTGCAACAAACATGATCGCGACACCAATGGATTTCGATGAACTCTCTTGTCCGTTGCCTAACACTCTGGCCGACCACATCCAACTCGGTCATGGAAGCGGCGGAAAACTCACCAATGATCTGATCAAACAATTATTTTTGCCAGCGTTCGACAACAATCTCCTATCAGCACTAGAGGATCAGGCAACAATCCAACTCAATCGTTGGACCGAGTCGAAATCAAGCTCCCCATTCGATGCTGCTCGACTTGCATTTACGACGGATTCATTTGTCGTTCGTCCGCTTTTTTTTCCGGGAGGGGATATTGGTCAACTTGCGGTGCACGGTACGGTCAACGACTTGGCTGTCGGCGGCGCGGAACCGAAGTTTCTTTCGGCAGCGTTCATTCTCGAAGAAGGACTGCCACTGACCGACTTGGCTCGTATCGTCATTTCAATGAAGACTGCCTGCGAAGCCGCAGGTGTGCAAATGGTGACGGGCGATACTAAGGTCGTCGATCGCGGTAAAGGCGATGGCGTGTTCATCACGACATCGGGAATCGGAATCGTACCGGCCGGTCGGTCGCTTTCGATTCGACATGTTCAGCCAGGCGACTGCATATTAGTCTCTGGCACTGTCGGTGATCATGGCATGTCGATCATGTCGGTTCGAGAAGGATTAGAGTTCACCACCGTTCTAAAAAGCGACAACGCATCTTTGAACAGCTTGACGCGAGCCATGCTCGCAGCTTGCCCTGGCATTCACTGGATGCGCGACCCGACTCGCGGTGGTGTGGCAGCGGTCCTCAATGAGTTGGTGTCAGCAGTCAACCTTGGAGTTAAGATTGAGGAAACAGCACTTCCCGTGCGTCCAGAAGTTCGTGCCGCTTGTGAGATGCTTGGGATGGACCCACTCTACGTCGCCAATGAAGGCAAGCTGATTGCTGTTGTCCCACCCGACCAAACTGACCGGTTGTTAAATACAATGCGCGAACACCCACTTGGCGCGAACGCCGCAATTCTCGGTGAGGTCACGACTGATCATCCTGGAATAGTGGTGATGAAGTCTGTCATTGGCGGCGAACGTATTGTCACGATGCCAGCAGGTGAACAGCTCCCCAGAATCTGTTAGGTGTCATTGGAGACTGAAGACCAATGCACGAGTTGTCTATCGCACTCCAACTGATTGATCAGGTTCAAGAACTAGCACATCAGCGAAATGTGCACGTTGTCGCCGTCCAAATCCAGGTTGGTGAACTGTCTGGAGTCGTATGCGAGGCCCTGCAATCGGCTTGGGAATTGGCTCGCAAGGCAACGTCAATGAGTGAAGTCAAATTGGATATCGAAGCCGTCGAGGCAGTTGGCTACTGCGGAAACTGCCAACGGGAAACTGAGATCGCGTCGATTCAATTGCATCAATGTCTTCAATGCGGGAATTGGATTGAACGGATCATCCGCGGCCATGAATTGGACATTATCGCTTTACAGGTTGAGACATGAACACACAAACTAGGCTCGTTGAAGTACGGACCAAGATCCTCAAGAAGAATGACGAAAAGGCCCGAGCATTGCGTCAACGGTTCCATACTCATGGCGTCTATGTTGTGAGCTTGGTCTCGAGCCCGGGAAGTGGAAAAACATTGTTCCTTGAGAAAGTCCTCAAACGACTCTCAAGTAAGTTCAAAGTGGCCGCCCTTGTGGGTGATCTCGCAACAGAAAACGACGCTACCCGTCTTGCTCGCTCCGGTGTTCCCGTCCGTCAAATCGTAACGGGCACAGTCTGCCATTTAGAGGCCGACATGGTCGAGAATGCCATCGACGGGTGGGATCTCGACGATCTGGACGTTCTCTTGATAGAGAATGTTGGGAATCTCGTTTGCCCAGCAACTTACGATCTCGGCGAAGACTATCGACTAGTGCTATTCTCAGTCACCGAAGGCGAAGATAAGCCGCTAAAGTATCCCACGATTTTCAACACCGCGGATGCTGCAATCATCACCAAGACAGACTTAGCAACGGCAGTGGAGTTTCGAGAAGACATCGCGCTTCAAAGTGTTCACTCGGTTCGTCCTGGACTACCAGTATTCAAAGTCTCGTCAAAGACTGAATCCGGTCTCGACGAATGGATCAGTGCTCTAAATACTCGGTACAATGATTCTTAGGTCGATGCTGATACGAAGTTCAATCCGATTGCTACGGCTTGCTCACGAAAACGGATCGTATGCCACTGCACACAGGAGAAGTTTGCCGCGAGATCTAACTAGCCAACCGTTCCGAGGCTGTTTGGAACGAACTTCAAAATTGGTCGCATCTTTGTTCGCAAATCCACGAATAGCGGTTGCGGGTGCATGTGGTCGCTTTCTACTGAGTTCGGCAGCACAGCCAAGTCCTCATGTACCGCAGAAGGTCGTGTAGCAAT
Organism: Thalassoroseus pseudoceratinae; assembly: GCF_011634775.1. Taxonomy (NCBI): domain Bacteria; kingdom Pseudomonadati; phylum Planctomycetota; class Planctomycetia; order Planctomycetales; family Planctomycetaceae; genus Thalassoroseus; species Thalassoroseus pseudoceratinae. The sequence goes on along the minus strand of NZ_JAALXT010000010.1, from coordinate 33,734 downwards.
CGGTAAACTCGCGAGAGGCCGGTCGGGCGTAGCGTTCCAATCGTGATTGCTCCTCAAACGGACACGTGATGACTTTTAGCAGCCGCTCAAGGGGAGCCAGATGGGCGTGATCCGATGCGGCTACAAGAGCTTCCTCTACAAGATGGTTGCGAAGGATGTAGATTAGGTTCCTACTGAAACTCTGCGAACTGGAATTGATCGACCAGGAGAAACGCTCAACCGAACGCCGACTCAAAGCGGCTCAGTTCCCCCAACGAAACATCTTACCGTCAGCATGTTCGGTTCAACAGAGGACCTCGTTGCTCAGAACAACGACTCCTTCGACGAACTGGTCGCCAAGTGTCGCCGGGACAACCCCAAATGGGACCTCGTGGATTGTGGGTACTGGGCTTTGTCAAAGAAGCAGTATCACGGCGCTTACTCACGTGAGCAGTTTGCGGTCATGTCGGGAGCGATGCGAATCGGCGACTCGTTGGAGAAAATCTCCGTTCCCGCGTTGATACTGAAAGCCGATGCATCTCCTGATGATCGCAAAGCCCACCAGGAAGTAGCCAGTGCGATGCGGAACGGCACACTCGTACACATCGGCAACGCGGGTCACAATCTTCACCACGACCAATTGAGCCGTACCTTCAAAGTGCTATCGCAGTTCGTCTCGCCGCTCTCCGAATGATCGGACTTAGGTATCCCGTCAAGAGGGCCTGAATTCTCCAGATTACAACGCTTTGCTCCGGTACTTTCCCGGTGGCATGCCTTCCAACTTGCGAAAAAACACGCACATGTACTCGTCGTGGTCGAATCCGGTCCGCCTCGCAATTTCGGACAACGAGAGATCGGTTTCACTCAACAACTCTTTGATCCGTGCCAGCTTCAGACGTGTCAGTTCTTCATGTGGTGACCGACCAAGGATCTTTTTGAATCGACTTTCCAGAACTCGTCGTGACAGCGCCACGCGTCGCACGACATCCGCCACGTTGATTCCTTCCAGCGCATGTTCGCGAATGAATCGCAAGGCGGTGGCGATGTCGGGATCGTCGATGGCCAGAATGTCGGTCGACTGCCGAGTTTGAATGCCCAGCGGAGCGACAAGGACCGGCGCAGAATCAATCTGTTCGCCGTTCATCATTCGGTCCAGCAATGTCGCTGCCTCGAACCCTGTCCTTTGCGTATTGCAAATGATGCTCGACAACGGTGGATCAGAAAGTTCACACAGAAGCTGGTCGTTGTCGACTCCCAGCACCGCGATTTCTTCAGGTACGGCGATGTCCAGTTCCCGGCAGACTTCAAGCAGCTTTTGGGCTTGAATGTCGTAACAGGCAAAGACCCCGATCGGGCGAGGCAAGCCACTGAGCCATTTTGCGAGGCCACGTTTCTCACGGTTCCACGAGTACTTCGGGTCATTGCGCGACAACGAATCGTAAACGTTGACAGCGACTCCGGCCGACTCCACAAGCGATCGAAATTTGTCTCGCCTCCAGTTCGACCAGTTGAAACCCGGATCGCCGCAATAGGCCAGATTCCGAAAGCCTCGGTCAAGCAGATGCTGGACACCGAGTTCGGCAATCGCATTATCGTCGGTTTCCACCCACGGAATATCCGGCAGGTGTCGAGCAGCACTCACATCGACGACCGGCAACTTAGTTTTTCGCAACGAAGCGGCGATCTCGTCGGTTTCGATTCGCGCGATAATGCCATCACCGTTCCACCGTCCAAGCCACTGCGGTGGTCTGCCGCCTCGTTCCTGTTCGGGCAGGAAGATGGACCATCTTTCGTGATGGCGAACGTACTGTGTGATTCCCTCCAGCACACCACGGGAGTATGAATTCGACGTTTCAATTAGTAGGGCAACGCTTCGTCGCGGCATCGAAAAAATACTCAGTCGTATCGTTGGATGCAGAAGCAACTGAGACGAACCACTGTGCAACCGCAGCGATTTGTCGGTAAAATATCTCAATTATTGTGCGCAATATGTCATGGCGGAACAACTGTTGGATGCGACAATAGGCAAAATCGGAGTCCTCTCCGCCCCAGTTCACGCGGTCGGTTTTGGCCGCTTACTCGACGCTGTTTCCCAGCGTGTCGTGACTGCGCTGCGAATGAAAGGAAGAATCCTGTGAGTCGTACTGTCAATGCTGCCATGATTGGATTGGGCTTCGGTGCTGAATTCATCCCCATCTACAAGGCGCATCCAAACGCAGATGTCACCGCGATCTGCCGTCGCAACGAAGCCGAACTGAACAAGTCCGGCGACCAATTCGGCATCGAGAAGCGATACACCGATTACGATCAGGTACTTGCTGATTCGGATATCGACTTCGTCCATATCAACAGTCCGATTCCGGATCACGCTTGGATGTCACTGAAAGCGTTGGATGCGGGCAAGCACGTGATGTGTACTGTTCCGATGGCAACGACGATCGACGATTGTCGGCAAATCGTCGAGAAAGTCAAAGAAACAGGTCTGAAGTACATGATGGCCGAGACCGTCGTCTACAGCCGCGAGTACCTATTCATCAAAGACCTGTATGACAAGGGTGAACTGGGGAAAATCCAGCATCTGGCAGCGTCACATCCGCAGGACATGGACGGTTGGCCCAGCTACTGGGAAGAAATGATTCCCATGCACTATGCGACGCACGTTGTCAGCCCTTGCCTCGGACTGGTTGACGGACTGGCGGAATACGTGAGTTGCTTCGGATCGGGGACGGTTCGAGACGATATCGCCAAGAAGTCCGGCAACACATTCGCGCTGCAGTCGGCTCACATCAAGGTCAAAGACTCCGATCTCACGGCACACATCTGGCGCTGTCTGTACGACGTTGCTCGTCAGTATCGCGAAAGTTTTGATGTCTACGGTACCAAGAAGAGTTTTGAATGGACGCTGGTGGAGAACGAACCACACGTGATTCACACGGCAAAGAAGCCGGAACCTGAGATTCCGGAAAAGATTGAGGTTCCGGATTTCGCTCACTTGTTGCCCGAGGAAATCCAAAGATTCACGCTGCCTGCCGAAATTCACGACGCCGAGCACTTGTCATTCCTTCAGGGAGGTGGTCACGGCGGCTCGCATCCACACTTGGTGCATGAGTTTGTTTCGGCTCTGCTGGAAGATCGTGATCCGCAGCCGAATGCGGTCACAAGTGCAAACTGGACCTGCGTCGGAATCTGCGCGCACGAGTCGGCCACAAAGGGCGGCGAAATCGTTCGTCTGCCGGAGTTCACGCTCGGCTAAGCAGCCTTGCCCTCGCACCGGGAAAGCCGCAGCGGCTCCTCATTCAATCAACAAAAAATATGGTCATACGATGAAACACGAACATCCAATCATTGGTGCTGGAATAGCCGCTTCCGTTGCTGTCCTTCTCTTGACCGTTTCCTCCGCAAATGCTGTCGGAGACGACCTGAGCCTGCTATTCATGGGGGACAATGGTCACCACCAGCCGGCTCGTCGGTTTCAGGAACTCGCACCGGCACTCGCTGAACGTGGAATCGAGTTGAAATACACCGATCGCATGGCGGACATCAATCCGGATACGCTCGCGAAGTTCGACGGACTCGTGCTGTATGCCAACATTGACGAGATCGCCGATTCTCAGGCGGAAGCGTTGCTGGATTATGTTGCCGGTGGAAAAGGATTCATCCCGCTGCATTGTGCAACTTACTGCTGGCGGAATAATAAGGACATCGTTGCCTTGATGGGAGCGCAGTTTCAGCGGCATGGTGGTCGTGTTTTTACAACGCAGATCGCGGCCGCCGATCACCCGATCATGAAAGACTACGGCAGCTTCACCAGTTGGGACGAAACGTACATTCATCACCTGCACAACGAGAAGGATCGCACCGTCCTCGAGTACCGCGTCGAAGGTGAGCAGGCGGATGGCAGCAAACGCGAGCCATGGACTTGGATTCGGACTCATGGCAAAGGCCGTGTTTTCTACACCGCGTGGGGCCACGATCAGCGTACTTTTTCCAATGCTGGTTTTCACAATCTTGTGGAACGCGGAATCCGATGGGCATGTGGTGACGATCCGTCAAAGGTGCCCGCTTTTGGCGATGTCAATCGGTTCGTCGCGCCTGCCATGACGCCACTTAGAAAAGACGTTGCAAAGTTTGAGTACATTGACGTCGGCCCGAAGATCCCAAACTACACACCCAGCCGGCAATGGGGAACGCAGGGCGACCCTAAAACGCTGATGCAGAAACCTCTGTCACCTGAGGAATCGATCAAACATTTCGTCACACCGGAGAACATGACCGTTCGCCTTTACGCTGACGAACGAAACTTTCAGGCCAAGCCGATTGCGATGACATGGGATGAACGTGGTCGTCTGTGGGTGTGCGAAACGGTTGATTATCCCAATGAAGTTGGTGGCAACCGCGACCGCATTCGCATCTGCGAAGATACCGACGGAGACCATGTCGCCGACAAGTTCACCGTGTTTGCCGACGGATTGAGCATCCCGGCCGCCATCGTCATCGTTCGCGGCGGTGCCGTCGTGCAGAACGGACGGGAAACGATCTTCCTGAAAGACACCAACGGCGACGACGTGGCCGATCAGAGAACCACTCTGATCACTGGCTGGGCTCTTGGTGACACGCATGGGGGTGTCAGCAACTTTCGCTACGGGCTCGACAACTGGATTTGGGCCATGCAGGGTTACAACAACAGCTCTCCAAAATTCGATGGGAAACAGACGCAATCGTTCCGTCAAGGCTTCTGGCGATTCAAGCTGTCGCAGACCGATCCCCCAAAAGTCACCGATCTAGAATTCGTGCGGTCGACGGACAACAACACTTGGGGGTTGGGAATCAGCGAAGAGGGCTTGATCTTCGGCTCGACGGCCAATGGCAATCCGAGCACATTCGTACCGATTCCGAATCGATACTACGAAGGCGTTCGCGGCCTGTCGCCTTCGACACTGCACACGATCGCCGACTCCGACAAATTCGATCCAATCACCGAGAACGTCCGTCAGGTTGATCATCACGGAGGCTACACGGCCGCGGCGGGTCATGCGTTGTACACGGCACGAACGTTTCCGCAGCAATGGTGGAACAAGACCGCCTTCGTTTGTGGTCCGACAGGACACCTGATCGGGACGTTCGTACTACGCCCGGACGGAGCCGATTACACATCAACCAGCCCGGTGAATCTGTTGGCCAGCAACGATGAATGGAGCGCACCGATTATGGCGGAAGTCGGGCCGGACGGGGCCGTCTGGGTGATCGATTGGTACAACTACATTGTGCAACACAATCCGACGCCTCATGGTTTTGAAACCGGCAAGGGCGCTGCTTATGAAAGTGACCTGCGAGACAAAAAACATGGCCGAGTTTATCGCGTCGTTCCGACTGAGGGTGGATCGGATAAGCTCCATGCTTTCACGAGTCTTGCGGATGCCACGAATCAACAGTTGGTCGCCCAGCTACAACATCCATCTTTCCCCTGGCGGCTGCAGGCACAGCGATTGCTGGTTGAACGCGATGCCGACGATGTGCTGGAACCGTTATTGGCGATGCTGAAAGATGATTCCGTGGACGAAATCGGATTGAATGTCGGTGCGATCCACGCATTGCACACGCTCCGTGGTTTGGGATACATCCGGTTCGACTCACAGAATAAGGCGTCGAGCTCCATTTCAACGGGGCTGAGGACTGCGCTCGCTCATCCGTCGGCTGGGGTTCGTCGCAATGCGATTGCCGTGCTTCCGCATGACGAGGCCGGATTGGCGATTTTGCTGGAGCATCGTGGATTGTTCCGCGACAGCAATCCGCAAGTACGGCTGCAGGCGATTCTGGCACTCGCCGACATGCCGGCTTCCGCGGAAGCCGGCGTTCTTGTGGCTGAACTCGCATCGAGCGAAAACGATCCAATCCTGATCGATGCCCTGACGGCTGCAGCGGCAAAGCATGCGAGTTCTTTCCTTCAACGAGTCACTGCTCGCAAGGACGCACCGTCCGAGGCCGTCAATCGCATCACACGTCGAATCGCAGAACACTTTGCTCGTGAAAAACCGGATGCTAGTGGTTTGCAAGGTATCGTCGCAAATCTTTCGACGGCACACCCCACGCTATCGGTAACGATTCTGGACGGATTGGCCACCGGTTTGCCGACGAACTACCGAATCAAGTCGAACAAGTCGCTGGACGCGGCATTTGTGAAAGCGTTTGAAAATGGTGACAGAACCTTGAAAGGCAAGCTGTTGCGTCTCGCGTCGCGATCAGGCACCAAAGCCCTTGACGAATATGCCGACGAAATCGTTGAAGCTTTGGTCTCAATCATCGAGGACAAGGACGCCTCCGCTAACGAACGCGGTGCCGCCGCACGAGACCTGATTGGTTTTCGTACGAACGACAAGGATGCTGTCGAGACCGTTGTCGAACTGCTCACACCACAGACTCCTCCAGATGTTTCGGAAAAACTTCTCGCTTCGCTACGTCTTAGCGAAGCGGAATCTGGCGGCAAAGTGATTGTCGAGTACATGCCATCCATGACGCCCGGTACAAAGTCCGCGGCTATCGGTGTCGTTCTTGGCAAACCGGCATGGGTGAAGTCTTTGCTGGCGGCAGCCGAAGCAAAAGAGTTTGACCTGAACGAGTTGTCGCTGGAACAAAAACAGGCATTGAGATCGTTCCCTGATCGAAGTCTTCGGGCTCAGGCTGAAATACTACTCGCAAAGGGCGGCGGTCTGCCGGACGCCAACCGTGACAAGGTCTTGAAGTCGTTGTTACACGTGACCGAGACAACAGGCGATGCCGAAGCCGGAAAAGCCGTCTTCAAAAAAGTTTGCGCTGCCTGTCACCAACATGGCGAGATGGGTCAGAAGATCGGTCCCAACCTGACCGGCATGGCGGTTCATCCGAAAGAAGAACTGCTGACGCACATCATTGACCCATCACGCAACGTCGAAGGCAACTTTCGACTTTACAACGTGCTGACCGTAGACGGGAAAGTCGTCAACGGAATGCTCGCCGGCGAAACGAAGACGTCGATCACAATTGTCGATTCAAAGGCGAAAAAGATCGATGTTCCACGAGAAGACATTGAGGAGTTGATCGCGTCGCGTAAGTCGGTCATGCCAGAGGGATTTGAAAAGCAGATCTCTGAGAAGGAATTGACGGACTTGTTGGAGTTCATGACCGATACCGGTCCCTACATTCCGCTGCCGCTGGACAAAGTTGCGACCGCCATCAGCACGAAGGGGCTGTTTGGCAACACGGATACCGGTCCGGACCGAATGATCTTCCCGGATTGGAAACCGAAAGTCTTCAAAGGCGTTCCGTTCGTGTTGACTGATCCTCAGGGTAAAACGCAACCCAACATCGTGCTACTGCACGGTCCAAACGGCACACTGCCGCCCAAAATGCCCAAATCGGTGTCGTTGCCTTGCGGAACATCAGCAACAGCAATCCATCTACTCAGCGGCGTTGGCGGCTGGAACCATCCATTCGATGACAGCAAGACCGTTTCGATGATCGTTCGGCTGACCTACGACGATGGCACAACGGAAGATCATAAACTGATCAATGCGGTCCATTTCGCAGACTACATCCGCCGAGTCGACGTACCGGGCAGCGAGTTTGCATTCGCACTCGGAAACCAGCAGATCCGCTACCTGAGTATCGAACCCAAACGCGACCGGGCCATCACAACGATCGATTTGGTCAAGGGCGAAGACAATAGCGCACCGATCGTCATGGCAGTCACGATCGAGCGAAGATCAAAAAGCGAGTCTGAAGACGCTTCCTCAGACTAGCCCGCGTAAACGATTTCGCTATTTGAGGAGTCTGTATTCCATCCGCTCAACACCGATTGTGGCTAGCTCACGACGACCAAGCTCTCCTCGATTCCGGCAAGTTCGAATTGCGAGCGGCTCTTGCTCGATACTTGGGGGACTCACGGGCTCGGGAAACTCATGTGCTCAAACGGCTCAAAGACTCGAATCAAGAGTCTTCAAAATCTGCCTGATCGGGACACGAAGTTCACAGCTTCATTCGATGCATTGTTCGATCAGGCCGACGGCTGCGAGTACGGTTAGCATTCATTTCGATGCGAATTGATGAATTATTCGTTTGGCATGGGCGGGACATCGACCGCAGGCTTGGGGGCGATTTCTGTCGGATGAACGATTTCCGTGGAAGCCGGTGAGACGGGGCGTTCATAGTGGACCGGTGCAGCAAATGGCAGCGGACAGTCGGCCGTCCCACATTGCTGCGTGTTGCAGACGTTGCAGTCTTTTTTGAGTCCGAGACATTTCAAGCAGCCATCGCAAGCTCGGTCTGTCGGGATGAAGATTCGGTCGCCGGGCATGATTTGATAGTTGGTCGTCGTGTCTCCCAGTTGAACGATTTGCTCGTAGCAAACCGGCAACACAACACGGCATTCCCCCGGTGCTGTCGGGCGGCTCAGAATGATGTCGGTTTTGCTCGCCCGGTCGCTCATCCCCCCGGCAGCGAGAATCGCGTCCAGCACAGTCTCGCGTCCTGTGTACGTGTAGGAACCAGGATTGTTGACCTCACCAAGAACGTAGAAGTACACGCCGTTCGGTCCGAGAAGGCGAACATTCACCTGCATTTCCTCAGTCGTGAGCGGTTCGCCATCATGGGTTGGCTTAGTCGCTTCGATCAATTCAAAAAGATGAGCCTCGATCTCTTCCAAGCTCATGCCAGCGACGACCGGGCGTCCAAAACGTCCCAGATCGATGGTGCCATCAGGCATAACGGTTTGGTCTTGAGGCAATCTCAGCGGTGAATCGAAAAAAGCGGTTTCGACGATCAGAACGTCGCCGGGTTCGACGACATAGACCGGAATCACCGTCTTGCTGAGTTCGCGCGCAACGGGAGCCGGTTGGTGGACCCAGCGTCGCATGGTATCGGCTGCTTCGATTAGAACGTGCGTGTCGGGCACCAAGGCGAAGGCACCACCGGGGCCCGTCCCGCAGCCGCTTGAAAACAAAACTGTGCAAAGTACAAGCCACAGTCCGTGTTGCACAATCCGTATCGGCATGGCTGATCCTGCCTATTATAGAGCAGTTCAATGAATGACGTAGCGAACAAAACGGTTCGTTGTCGAGGTTTTTCGAGCAGTTTGCCCGCTGCATATATGTGCGATACGCACCGGAATGATCCAATACTCAACCGTTGCGACGAATCACGGTTCTGAATCATTCATCGGGATAATCGACACAATCGCTACAATCGGATTTGCGTTCCCATCCAAATTTGACTGGCAATCAACGTCGTCGTCGGCTTCCGCGGATGAAGAACTGTACGCCATCTTTCGGAAGTAACGGAATTGAACGAACCTTGAAAACTGGGCGTGCGATGGTTCCCCGGACGTGAAACGAGATCAATTGATCCGTCAGAAGTCGGCCAAACCTGGAGAACAGCCCTGCGGAGGAGCGGCCACCGCCATCGATTCGCCGCAGCAACAGCAACCCGAGAAGACCGCCACGTGGTCGATCGAAGTCCCCGGTGGCGACGACCAATTCCAGATTGAGACGCTGGCGAAGTGTGATGGTGCCATTGGCGTAAATGACCAGACTTGGTGTCCGAACCGCGAGCTCATCGATCAACACGACATCGCCCTGCAACTGCGCAGAAACGTGTCCCTCTTCGATGGGTTGGGAGACGCGGACTCCCGGAATGGCCTGAAGAAGACCAGCGAGAAAGGGCAATCGGCTCGCTCGCGTGCGGCTGAAACTGCCGTCAATCGCGACGGTAATATCGCTCAATGAACGGATCCGACTTCCGGTGATTGTCAACTCACCACTGATTTGACTTCCACTGAGCGCACCGTTTGGGGTTCCGATTTCATTGATCGCACTCAAATTGACATTCTCAAAATCGACTCGGCCGTCGATGTTATTGGTCCCATCCATGTGAGCCGAAAAGTTCCCGCGGACTCGCCCTCCACCGACGATTCCGCTGAAGGAACGGACGTTGATCTCTGCCTTTTCACCTACGCCCGCCCAAGTTGCGCGAAACGGGATACTCAAAGAAGAAACCGCGACGTCGGCGACACTTCCTCGCGTGAGCGAGAAGACCGCCTCAGCCAGCCAAATACGTCCTGGTTCAATGTTGACGCGGCGGAGATCAACGCGTCCGGTGAACAAACTGCGGACGTCAGGCGGAGCCCAAGCCAACAGCGTCTTGATATTCGCATTCAATAAATTGAACTCTGAACGAGTCAGCCGCTGGTCGTTCAAATTCCAAACGATATCTGCTTGCAGATGCCCGTCGGCGAATTCGCCATCGGCTTCAACCCGGAATACTGTCTCCGTCAGATTGAAGCCACTTGCGAGACGATCGGTTACACGTTGCCCACCCCAAAGCACATCGACAACTTGGACACGTCCATTACCAACGATGCCGATTGACGTGTCAGCGTGTCGGAAAGCCAGCTGGACGTCCACGGTCCCGCGTGTTCGACCATTCGTTGGTTCCACGTCGAAAGCTTCTGCAATTCTAGCAACGGAGACTTGATTCCATTCCAGCTGGCTGGGAAGTTGCGTGGACGGTTCGCCTTTCTGCTCTTCGACTGGGAACGTTCCTTCGAGTTTCAACTCGCCGTCGAAGAGTTCTCCGTTGGCTTCATACTGCAGTGATTCCTCATCCAATCGGGCCTGGACGCTGACGTTTCCTGTGGAGACTCCGCCCAATGTGATTTCCGGAATCTCCCAGTTCGAAGTGAACCGAATCGGCCATCCCTTTCGCGGGTTGACCTCGTATTGGCCATTGAGCCTGCCACTCAATTGGCCAGCCACGTCAAACTCCGAACTGGCCAGATCGGTGACCAGCCGTCCCAAGTCAATCGTTTTCACCGCGAGTTGGAAGTCGTTTTCCTGATCTGCGTTCGGCAACTCCTCGTTTGGCTGTCGGATCGGAATGGTCGCCTCGCCGGTGACGCTCCCATCGTAGAGTCGAACAGCCATCTCGCGGAGAGTCGCGGTTGTTCCGTCGGTGGCAAATTTGGCTTGGATGGAATCAATCCTCGCACCGGCGATTGTCAGCTCATTGGATTGGATCGTGCCATCGCCGTCGATAGAAAACGGCGACATCTCGCCCGTGACCGTCATCTTTGCAGTCAACGCCCCTTGAATGACCGAGGGAATTTGAATTTTCTCGTCAAGCCGATTCAAGTCCGCGAGGTCTGCGGCATCGAGCACAACATTGGCCGAGTAAGCATACGGTTCAGCCACACCAATTTGTCCACCCGCCGCAAATGTAGTTTCGCCGAGTTTGAATTTGGTTTTCTGCAGTGTGAGCTTCTCGTTCGCTAGCCGAACTTGGATCGGTTCCGGGCCAATGGTCAGACCGAACGCAACGCCGTCGCGAACGGCGACATCCGCAGACGCTTGCCATTTCAAAGGCTGTGTGAGTTGGGCTTGTGCGGCGGTAATCTGAAGCGAACCGTCGAGACCACCACGAATCGGCACATCGGTCAAACCGACACCATCCAACAACTTTGCAAGTGAGAACGGCTTTCGAGTTTCCAAGTTCACCGTGCTTGGATCGTTGCCAACTCGCGGCAACTGGGCCTGCCCGGTCAATTCACCATCGAGACTTTGCAAAGTGAGATTCTTCAGGCCGAGCGCTGCATCGGTCAGTTGATAGTCAAATCCGGCGACCGCAATCGGGATGCCCGCAAATTCGGCTTCCACCAAACGTGCCTGACCGCTGGCTGCGACCGTTGACGGGGTCAGCGTCCCCTCGGCATGTCCGGTCAGTTCCAATTGGCCACGGTAGTTCGCGTCAGCCGGTTTCGAAGTTCCCAGGTTCGCGATATTCTCCGACGCAACCTTGATATCCGCCTGATAGCCGAATGGAGCCGTCAGCTTCAGTTCAGCGGTTCCACCAATCGTCGCGCCGTCAATGCGTCCGTCCAATTCGGTGACTTGGAGAATTCCATTATCCGCTTCCAGATCGACGCGTGCACTTCGCAGAGTCTGCCCGAACGTCTTGAAATCAGAAACCGTCAAGTTGCCATCAAGATTCCACGCCGAGAGGTCGCTGAGCTTTTCCAAAGGAACCGACGCCGTGAGTTGCCCATCTAACGCTCCTGTTTCAACGGCTGGTAGATTTGGGATTTGTTCGGTGACTGGTCGAAACGGAATCGTCGTCAAAGTCAGGTCAGCCGACATGTCACCCGAAGGCACAAGTTCCAATCGGATCGCACCGCGAAATTGCCCAGTCGCGGCTTGCGGCGCATTCGGATTTTCCGGAAGGTCCGGGAGAGCAAAGGCAATCGGCTGCAAATCCAAAACTCCGTTACGGTATTTGACGTCGGCTCGCAGTGCTTCTAGACGGACCCCAGAGACGATCAGCGATGAGGACGAGATCACGCCGTCAATCCGATAGGCCTTCGTATTCCGGAGAGCACCCAGTGGAACGCCGATCTGAATTTCAGTGGTCACATTCCCCGTGATCGTGAACGGCAAACCGATTCCAATGAGGTTCAACCGACGGTTGAGCTTGGCCACATCCGAGTCACGCAACAAAAAGCTCGTGTTCCAGTATCGCCGCGCAGGCTGCTCCTGAGAAAAACCTGATTTCTGCACGACACCGAACACAACGGCGATCGCGACGAAAAACATGGTCAAGTCAGATCGTTTGAGCATTTGGATGCTGTCCTTTGAGCAGAACGACGCGACGGGCCTGTCCTATCTAGACATCGGTGAAACCAAGGTGTTTTGATCATGATGACACCCACGATTCCGAACAATCCGAATCGATGTCAGTGTTCATTGTGACTGATTCTTCGATCGCCAACCAAGTTCCAACTTCACAATCGATTCAATTTGCAGAAATCGCAAGCGAGTCCGACGGCCCAAATCGCGTTTGGTATCCAGCGATTCGGTCGTTCTCGACGAATATCGGGACGCGATCGTGGAACGTATGTTGATCAAAGAATCGACATCGAAGGACGAAGCAGCGAAGGTGCTCTCGTCCGCGCTGGATTGGCTAGAGGGTCCGGTATCTGGCAATTCCCAGTGTGGGGATATCGTCTGCATTGGTGAGTGCTCCAGTCCGCAGCAGGACTGCCCGTGCTTCGGCGTTACCAGTTGGACAAATCCTCAAGCGAACGAGCTCTTCGCATCGTGGGGAAACTGTTATCTTCATCGTCCCAGCAAGCAATCGGAATGTTTTCCGGCAGCACAAGAGATACTCACTTCAAAATTCTCAGTAAGACGTTTGGAGAGATAGTGATACTGGAGCCGTCACTAAGCCGCCAACAATTGCATAGCCACACTTTCAACTACTATCGATAACTATCAGTCTCTTCAGATTGAGTCACCGAGCCATCCTGACGTAGTGGCAAGAGAATGTGAGCAGCAGATGACTGCGAACAATGGAAATGGAATTCCGACAAATGTGATCATCGGGTGTCTTGGCTCGGGGAAAACGACGGCCATCGCGAAACTGATCGAACAGCGGTCTGCCGGTGAAACGTGGTCGGTTCTGATCAACAAAACAGACATTCTATTGCGGAGGCGGACCATGGCCGCGTCGATGTCGACCTTGCACATGTCGCCGGCGATCACGGCGACCCCCATGCATCTGCGGTTGGTCAGGATTAAGCTCAGCAGCGTCGTCTTACCGGCACCGAGAAAACCGCAGAGCACCGCGACTGGTCAGCAGGAACACCGCCCTTCGTTTTCTGCCATGGGCGGTTCCATGAGCTTGGCCTGTCATGCCAGGACGTGTCCGAAGAATGGTTGAGCCGAATCGGCATCGTGACGCCGCTGAAACAACGCGTTGTTTTACTTGCAATTGCACTGCAATAAAGATACTCTTGCTTTTGTCGGGTGGCTGGTTTTCAATGAGCCTTCAGCTGTTCCCACAGGGATTGATTCAGCGACGGCAATTCTTGAGTTGCATTGAGGCGACGCACAGGTGGCCTGCCCCCGGAAAAAATGCCGCAACCTTGGAATGCATTGAGTTCCAGGGATTCGGATCGATTGATCTTGTGAAGGAGCATCAGATGTCTACCCCTTGGACGACATTCACTGCGATCGCACTCTTGGCCGTCAGTCAGATGCTAGGCGTTGCTGATGTTATGGCATGTCCGTTTTGTGGTGGTCCGCAATTGACGCTCAAGGAACGTGCGATTGAGAGTGATGCTATCGGATTTGCGACTTTTCTTCGAACAGAATCGACTTCAGCGTCAGATACAAACGATCATGCTTTGTTCAAGGTCGACCAAGTCCTACTAGGCATGCGTTACGTGAAGTCAGGAGCGATCATTCGTGTCGATACTAGGGAATCGCTAGCAAAAGGACAAACCTATCTGTTGTTCGGAGCGAAACGGACTCGTTTGAGTTGGGGCGACCCGATTCCAGCTACAAAAGCCGTCTGTGACTACTTGCAAGATGCACCTGGGGTCAGAGAACCAACGCCGATCCGATTGAAGTACTATGTACAGTTTCTGGAACACGCGGATGAAACAATCGCTGTCGATGCGTTTTCAGAATTCGGCAACGCACGCTATGACGATATCGCTGCGATCGCAACCGACCTTCCAAAAGAGCGGTTGCGTGGGTGGTTGTCGGACGAAGGTAATCTTCTTAACCGGCGGGGTGTTTATGGAATGATGCTAGGACTGTGCGGCGACACCTCCGATGAAGAAAGGTTAGCAGCGATCATTCGTCATTCTCCTATGAAAGACCAAATCCGCGTTGGAATCGATGGCATTATGGGAGGGTACTTGTTGCTTACGGGCGATGCCGGGCTATCAAAGCTGGAAGATTGGAAACTCAAAGATCGCAATGAACCATTTACCGAAACCTATGGGGCCTTGCAGGCCGTTCGCTTCATGTGGACTTACGGTAAAGGACGTATATCGAAGCCGCGACTTCGGCAATCGGTCCGACTGCTACTCGAACGACCCGAACTTGCGGATATGGTGATTGCCGATTTAGCTCGTTGGCGAGACTGGAGTGTGCAAGAACGCATCGTGAAATTGATGGATGACCCACGTTACGATAACAAGATATTCCACCGAGCCGTCGCTCGCTACTTACTGGTTGCAAGTACTGTTCCTGCCGAAATGCAGCACAAACCGCCCAAACACGCAGTGGCAGCGAAAATTGCTGTTGATCGTTTACGGGCGGAACAACCGGACCTCATGCGTCAAGTCGAGCGATTTTATCGCCCGCGAGTTCATGACCAAGGAGCCACCCCATGATTTGGAATTCTGTCTATCTTTGGCTGTTGCTAGCATCACTCGTCGCTGTCGATGTTGTTAGCTGCCACGTCCTAGCATCCGAGAGCTATCATGACCTAGAAGTGATAGGCACAGGGCGAGAAACGAACTCTATGCATCTCATCGGTTTCGGCTCACCTGGTCATATCGTGCATCGACGTCTCGCCGATTTTCAACTGCGGCATTTGTCGATCGAAAGTCTTTCACTGACCCACGATGACTGTCGCCGAATTGCGACGCACCACCAGCTTGAGTCCATTGGCTTAGTCAACTGTGGTATTCGGGATAACGGCATTCGTGAGCTTGCGGAGCTTCCGAATCTTCGGATGCTCGATCTTCGCGGCAATCCGATTACCGATAACAGCTTGAAAATCTTGGTCGATCACGATGAGCTATCCGAAATCGATCTTCGCGGAACCTGTGTAACTCTCAACGGCATTCAAGAATTACAGCGACGGCGACCGCAGATGCACATTGAGTTCACGCCTCGACAACACTGCCGTGAAACGCTCGCTCAACAGTCTAGTATTGTTCGTGAGTCAACCGAACCTCGAACGAATCATTAAGGGCGAATATGTTTGACCGTCAGTTGCGGCTTTGGCTAGTTTGCGTCTTCATTGCGACATGTACGGCCGCTTCTTTGCTGGCAATGGCTCAGAATCCAGCCTCACAAAGCCGTTGTTTTGTTGGACTTCTCGCAGGATTGTCTACGTTCCTGTTCATTCTGCGTTTAGGCATTTGAGATCATGCTTCCTGGTGGCGAAGAACGGTTCTGTGGTTTAATCTTCTGTTTGCTCGCTAACACAAACGTTACAAATGCTTGAGGCAATGCGGCCTGATCTCGAGTGATTGACTCCTGATCCGTGCGTATATCGTTTCGCCAGAAAGCATATCGGGCAGGTCGTTCTCGATTCTGGCCAGAACACAACAGCCCGCTAGGTGGTCTAGGTAAAACTTATGTATCGATCGTCTCGATCAAAGGCGAACTGGGTTGGTTGTTCGCTCTTGTGTGTGATGGCCTGTGGGCTGAGTGGGGCATCAATTTTTGCGAATACCGATTCCGGGACTGCTCGCGACGGACGTACGGCACCAGTGGGTGTCATTGAGTATGATGAATTGACACCGGCTCAGAATTCCGGAATTCGGTTGCTTGAAATTGTGACCGCAGTCTGGTTTTTCATTGTTGGGAGTTGCGTCGGAAGTTTTATGAATGTTGTGGTCTATCGGCTTCCATTCGGGATGTCTCTCACGAAACCAAAGTCGCGGTGCCCGGTCTGCGACACCCCCATTCGCAGAGGGGATAACCTGCCGCTCATCGGTTGGCTGAGGCTCCGTGGACGCTGTCGCACTTGCAAAGCCAAGATTTCGCCGCGGTATCCGCTTGTTGAGGCGAGCGTTGGCTTAATGGTTTTGTCTCTGTTACACATTGAACTACTCTCCGGTGGCGCAAATCTGCCGTGGCGAATGCCGAACCACTATGCCGGTGTCTTGTGGATCATCTGGTATGCAAAATGGGATTTGATCGGCATCTATCTCTATCATTGTGGGCTCTTGTGTATCTTAATGACTGCAGCTTTGATTGAGACTGATCGTAGGACGATACCAGTTCGTCCTTTAATTGGCTGTTTGCTCATCGGCTTGGTCCTGCCAATTCTTTGGCCAACGCTGCACCCTGTGCCATTCCACACTCCGCCGTGGGAATCGCTAGACAAATGGCAATGGAAATGGACCGTTGAAGATACGATATTCACGCCCGGTTGGGACCTTAGTATCGGCTTGAGTCTAAGGGGATTGCTAGACGGCTTGGTTGGTCTTTCGGCTGGAGCCTTAATCTGCGGACTAGCAATCCTCATGAATCCGTTCCGGAGTGAGAATGATCTGTCACGCTCTACATACTTATGCCTGTGCGCATTGGTTGGCGTCGTGTTGGGCTGGCAAGCGACCGTCTCCGCAATCCTATTCTCTTCCATTTTGCGAGTACTGCTCGCCATGGTTTGTCATTGCACCAATTGGACTGCATGTCTAACAGCCGGAACCGCCTTGCAAATTTGTCTCGGACGATTCCTTTCCGACCTCCCGTATTGGCCGAGTCACCAGAGCGAATGGTTTGTCCATGCGGGTGCACTGGCCGGGATCGTGGTGCTAACTCGATTCCAACGCAACCCAGCTGAGGAGGCGTCTCTTCCGGTTTCTTGACGGGGGCGAGAGTTCAGTCTTCGTCAGTGGACTCGATCGTGTCGCAATTCGGTCTACTCTACGTCAGGACGGTTGAGGCGATCAACAGAAAACACGACGTCTTCGTATCTCAAAACAACATGAGACGTCCAGGGGCGTGCGTGGCGATGTCAGCATCGCCGAGAACGTAGAGTGTATCCCCATCATCGAATACGGTTCCCTCTGGGGTCGAACCGTTTCTGTCAGAGCCTCCACCATACGCTGTTCCGTCGCTCTTGAAGACGACCGGACGCGGCCGCTGCTTCCGGGCAGCCGGCTGGCAACTTTGTCGATCTGCGTCTTGGTCCCTTCGCTGGGCAACTCTGCTGCAAAGTGTTAGCCTTCAGTGGCAACCAACTGGTCGAGATTGACCACAGGTTTGTGCTTGAGGTCGTTTCACCGAATTATTTACCATTGAAAGTCTGAACATGCGGCTCCTATTCTGGTTAATCACCGCCCTCACCCTGACATCTTCAGCCACGTTTGCGGACGACGTTCCGAAAGACGATGGAAAATTGCGAATCATTGTTTTCGGCGCTCATCCTGATGATGCGGAATATCGAGCAGGCGGTTGTGGCGTGAAGTGGGCGCGACTCGGGCATCACGTCAAGCTGGTTTCGGTGACCAACGGTGATATCGGGCACTGGGCCATGTCAGGTGGGGCACTGGCGAAACGGCGAACGGAAGAAGTTCGCAAAGCCTCAGAAATCCTTGGCACGACATCGCAGGTGCTGGACATTCATGATGGCGAGTTGATGCCGACATTGGAGAACCGTCGTAAAATCACACGATTGATTCGCGAGTGGAAAGCGGATGTTGTCATCGCTCATCGTCCCTGGGATTATCATCCCGACCATCGCTACGTTGGTGTGCTCGTGCAGGACGCTGCGTTCATGGTGGCGGTCCCGTTCTTCTGTCCGGATGTTCCCGCTCTCGAGAAGAACCCCGTCTTTCTGTACGCCAGTGACCGGTTCCAAAAGCCCTATCCGTTCAAGGCCGATATTGCTGTCGCGATTGACGATGTCTTCGAAACCAAGGTCAAAGCGATCGCTGAACTGGAATCACAGGTGTTCGAGGGGGGAGCGCTTGGCAACGCCGAGAAAGCAGCCCAGGCACCACCAGCTCGTCATCAGGAACTGCGATTGGCCAAAGTCCGTCAGGTGTGGCACATCCGAGCGGGAGGGGAAGCGAGAAACTATCGTGATGCGTTGATTCGCTGGTACGGTGAAGAACAGGGCCAAGCGGTGAAGTACGCCGAGGCGTTTGAGATCTGTGAGTACGGCCACCAACCAAGCACCGCGGAAATCAAAAAACTGTTTCCATTCTTCGATAACACGGAGCCCACAACCCAGTCAAAGAACACGTCAGATGAGCGGTAAGAGTTTGCAGAATGGTCTTTCCGTGAGATTGGAGTTGACGATGGGACCCCGTGTGCGAACGTTACCTGTAAGTGAAGTGTCTTGATGTGCAGGTAAGTGCTGCCGTAGCATTTCAACTTGGCAGGAGCTTACGTATCGACAGATGAAACTGACGCTGCACACGGCCCCGAATCCGACTGCGAATCTTGTGAGATCAGTGACGTGAAGGCTTGAAGACGTGGAACGCTGACAGCGTCCTTCCTTGATCAGCCGTCTTCATCTAACCGTCGCTCAGCAACTGTACGACTGCAGATGCATTCGCCATCGCTATGTCGACAGTCGCGTTGCCGTGAAAGTCGAAACGCGTGGCCGACCACGCGTTCGATAACTGCATAGACTTGCAGTCGTGACTACTTTTGAGCGGCCGCCTTGACGGCATCAATGACGTCGGCGGGCTCGGCTCGTTTCTTGTAGTCCGCATCGAGGAACGCGTAGGTAATCGTGCCGGACGTATCGATCACGTATGTCGCCGCCAGCGGCAACTCCATCGCGTCGTTTCCGTTGTATTCAGGCAACTTGAGTTTGTCCCGATACGCCGGAATGATCGTTTCGGGAAGTTGAAATACGAGCCCATACTTTCGCGCCAGGGCGTTGCCTTCGTCGTGCAATGCCACGATATCGAGATCATTCGCCGCAGCGGTTTCTTTGGCCTTCTCGGGCAGCTCCGGTGTGAGCACGACTAACTTTGCTCCAGCATTCTCGATCTTGTCTAGGCTCTGCTGCATGGCACGAAGTTGAATGTTGCAATACGGGCACCAGCCGCCTCGGTACCACATCATCACGATCGGCCCGTCCTGCCAAAGGTCACTGAGCTTCACACTCTTGCCGTCCCAGCCTGACAGTTGGGCGTCAATCGCCGTGTCACCAACCTGCTTGGCAGTTTTCTCGATATTCGTCGCTCGGACTGTTTCAATACCCTGAGCGTACTTCTGGCGAACGTCTTCCGGAATTCGCGTTACGCTTGCTGCTGCTTTTTCTTCAAGAAGTTTGGATAGCATCGGTGTTTCTCCTGATTGCTTCGAATCGGTTTGCTCACCTTGAGATTTTGCACGTTCTGTGCATCCGGTGGTCACGCTCATTGCAACGGCAACAATCGTGATGGGGAGAAGAGTGACTTTCATGTTCATATCTCTTGATTCCTATTGACGTGAAGAATTCAACTTGATTGTGATGCCGCGTCCAGAGACATTGCTAGTGATGACTGTCATGCCATTGCAGTATTCGTGTTAAGCCTGATTCTGAGCCTTCAAAGCCACATCGCTGCCAGTTCCGAGTAAACCTCGTGAAGTTTTGCGGTCGCGCAAGAGAAGATTAGTCGCAGCGATGACCACGATCCCGATCGCGATATAGACGAGTGGCCACTTGGGAGCGGACCTAAGAAAAAATTCGGAGACTAAAGCCCCCGTCATTGCGCCGATCGCGTAGAGACTATTGAAAGTGTAGAGCAATTTGCATTTCCCGTTTCCTTCCTTTTTCAAGAGCAGTATTAGTGAATTTGCGAAAAACGATAGAGCGGCGTAGCCGATCACAAAGCCAGTTGCGATTCTAAAAACGGTAGGATCAATTCCGAGTGGTTTTGCCATCTCGACAAATGCTGCAACGGACACCGGCCATGCGGCAAATTTGGAAACGGTAAACCTAACAAGGATGAGACCTGAGAGTAGATTCAGTACGGCTAATAGCGGTTTCACGATCGAATTCTTTCGTAAGGGAGGGATTGGAATATAGTTGTTCGTGTGCAGAGACCCTAACTGCCTCTGATCTCATTGGGGGTGTCTAACTCTCGTGAAAATTCAAGGCGGTCATCTCCCGACTGATTGTTTTGACCGATCAGTCAAATTGAGTGCAAAAAAAAATGAGGAGGCAAATTCTCCAAGATGTCTGACGGGGCTCGACCACACTCCTGATTGAGAACCCCCGTTCTGATTTTGTGTTCTCTTGGCTATGAAATCAAACTAGTGGCCTGCTGGGCGACTTGTCGCAAAGCCGTTTTCCCAAACGCACCGCGACCTAGCACACGGATTCCAACCACTAGGGCAAGAAGTGTCCTTGCGGTAGGGCGAGTCTCAACGGAGTCGGGGATTGTACTGAGTTCCTTACCTCGGTCGATTCGACCTTCAAAGAAAGAGACGACCTCTTGGATTCCTTCCGAGACTAGTTTTTGGACGTCATCCTCATGTGACGAATATTCGAGCGTCGTATTGAACAGCAAACACCCCTTCTTGCCGGGATCGTTCAACGTAGCTTTGACGAGAGAGTCGAAGAACATCGCGATTGCTTCACGCGGATCATCAACCGTTTCCAACATTTGCAGCTTACTCGTCCTGCGATCATAGCCGTACTTCAGCAACGCACGCACGAAAAGGTCATGCTTTCCGTCAAATGCGTTGTAGAGACTTCCCCGCTTGATTCCTGTCGCTTCCGTGATGTCGGATATCGATGTTGCGGCGTACCCTTTCTCCCAGAAGACCTCCATTGCCTGCTCGATCACCTCCGACTCGTCAAATGATTTTTCCCAGGGCATTGGTTACTTCTCGTAAGAGATTCGTAATTCGATCTACCAAATATACGCAGTTTGGACCGATCGGTCAACACAATCGCGATTGAATTGACGGTGAGCCTGAGGACGGTGTGTTAATCCAGCGTGGATTGAGCGGTCTGTTGTCGAGCGCGGAACCTGTTGTATGCACTTGGCAACGTTCGTTCGTATCGGCATTGATCGCTATCCTACTGATGCGGCAGACAACGCCGAACTAGCCATTTATGTTGTATCGGCCGGGAAATGCGAGTCGAACTTACTTTCGGACTTCGCTTTCTGGTCGGGCGTTCATGTTCCGCAATCCGCTACCGCCGGTCCATCAGAAGAACGCTTTGACAAATACGTCACTTCTGAATCGCAGCAAAGAATTAGTGATCAAATTCTATCTGGCCTCGACCACCTCTTCACCGGCGACGGCGAAGACTTGGGATGCCTCCAAGTGTAAAACACGGCCGTCAATAAAACTCCCAAATGCGGGGAGGATCAGCAAGCGTTTGGTCTTGATGAAACAGTGCAGATCGACATGTTCGTTTTCGAATTGAAAACGGTGCTTTGGATGTAGGTGTCCGGCTAGCGATGGACGATCGGATTCCAATGCGGGATTGTGAAGAAGTCGGAAAGGTCCGGAAACCAACGGTTCCGGATGAACTTCGATATTCCATTCGGGAGGCGGATCACCAGCAGCACGATCGTGGTTTCCACGAACCAGCACGATTTTCAGGTCGGCATGCCGACTTCGCCAAGCTTGCCACTGCATGATGAGTTCCGCTGTTAGGCCTCGGCGGTTGTGCAGCAGGTCGCCAAGAATTATCAGAGTACGGCAACGTGTTGACTCGATGATTTCATCAAGCCGCCTCAAATCGGTCATTGTCGTATCGGGAATGGGGATGGCAGAGGCTCGGAACGTCGCATCTTTGCCAAAGTGAGTGTCTGCGATCAATACGGTCTCGGTACTTGGCCACCAGACTGCATGGGATGCTAGCAACTGCAGTCTTTCGCCGCCGAATAGAATCTCTACCGCCCCAAGAAGTCGAGATGATCTCATACGGGACCTGCTGCTTTTTCTAGTGATTCTTGCATTCGGCGGATTCGATCAGACAGCTTCTCCGAAGAAATACGTTGTCGCAGTCGATCCACCATCAATGGGAATCCTAACGGCGAAAAACGGGGGATGTCTCGGAGAATAACCAGTGAAGATTGCAATGCGTGAAGAGTGCTCATAAGTCGTGTTTGTTCGAGTTGCAGCTCTAACACTTCTTGCTGAGCCTGCTTCAGAAGCAGATTGTCGGGATCATAGTTTGTGAAGACATCGTAAAGCAGCCCCGTCGAGGCTTGGAGTTGATGCGCTGATTTGCGATTGCCGGGATAGCCCGGAAACACCAAACCCGCAATATGGGCCACTTCGCGAAATTGCCGCTTCCCCATTTCCGCCGCGTTCATGCAGGCTTCAATGTCTTCCACAACGCCTTCGGTCCGAAAGAGCTGAGTTGTAATGACTTGATCAAGCAAGGCCCGAGTCGGCGAAAAGAGTTCAAAGCCATAGTCATTCACAGAAATGGTGAATGTAATAGGAACTTGACGTGAGAGGCGGTACGCAACTAGTGCTGCTAGTCCTTCATGAACCAAACGCCCCGCGAAGGGGTAGAAAAACAAATGATGCCCTTGCCGCGACTTCGTACGTTCAATGAGCAATTCGCCCAATCGAGGAATGTAGGACCATTTCTCTTGGATTCGCAGCAAGGGTTTCAACGCTAGCATTTCAGGTCCTAGGAATTCGTCATTGGCGGCTTCGTCGAGCTTCTGCCGAACGGCCGTCGCCAATTGGCTCGATAAGGGCATGCGTCCCCCCATCCAACGAGGAATCCGAACGTTTCCTAACTTTTTTGCCCGTCGGACCCAGACTTTGGAGTCTCGAACAAACACCAACTCCACTTGCCGCCCGGCGAAAATGAATTGGTCCCCTGGATTGATTTTCGAAAGAAACGACTCTTCGATCGTCCCGAGTTTCGGACCTTTGAGAAACTGCACCGTCAAGGACGCATCGCTAACGATCGTGCCGACGGAAAGCCGATGCCGGAGTGAAATCCTGCGATCATCAACTCGGTACAAACCTTCGTCGTCAATGCGAACCTTTGAGTAATCGGGATAAGCTCGAAGAGCCTCACCGCCGGTTGTGATGAATTCGAGCACCCAATTCCATTCTTGCCTCGTGAGGGACTGGTAACTCTTCGTCTGTCGAACTTCGTCGAATAGATCATCAGGTCGAAACCCACCGCCGACCGCAATCGTGACAGCATGTTGGGCCAGGAGATCTAACGGGCAGGCAACAGGCTGACGTCCTTCTAACGAACGTTGTGAAATTGCGTCTCTCGCCGCTGCCAATTCGATTAACTGTAGAGCATGCGTCGGGATGCACGTGACGCAGCTGTTTTGTCCTGGTGCGTGTCCACTACGCCCTGCCCTTTGGAGCAGACGGGCGACACCCTTAGGACTGCCCACTTGGAACACTCGCTCCACCGGGCTAAAGTCCACTCCTAGGTCTAAACTTGATGTGCAAACCACACATTTGAGCTTCCCCTCACGAAGCCCATCTTCAACCCAACTTCGTGTCTTGCGGTCTAACGAGCCATGATGCAATGCAACTTGCCCTGCCCATTCGGGACGGCGTTTCAAGATCTCTTGATACCATGCTTCCGTTTGCGATCGGGTGTTTGTGAAGACTAGTGATGACTGCACGTGATCCAACTGTTTCACCACGGCGTCGGCTTGCCGCATCCCCATGTGACCGGCCCAGGGGAAACGCTCGATGGACTTGGGGATCATCGAATCGACAACAAATCGCTTGCGGCGCGCTCCTTCAATGAGCACACCGTGCCCGCCGACACTCGACACGGGAACGCTGTCTGGACATGAATTTTCGTTTCCGTCCCCGCCAAGCAAGTACCTCATTGCTTGATCGATATTGCCTAGCGTCGCGGAAAGCCCCCAGGTTCTCAAATTAGGATGCCAACGGCGCAGGCGAGCCAGCCCTAACTCGGTCTGCACTCCCCGTTTTGTGGATAACAATTCGTGCCATTCATCGACGATGACCAATCGCAGATCGGAAAATTGATCTGCCGCATCGGCATGTGTCAGTTGGAGAGAAAGACTCTCCGGCGTTGTGATCAAAGCGGTTGGCAGAGTCTTTCTTTGACGAGCGCGTGTCGACGCTGAGGTATCGCTTGTTCGAGTTTCAATCGTCCAAGGCAAACCCAAATCCTGAACAGGAGCTTGGAGTGCATTTAGCGTGTCGGCCGCCAAAGCACGCAAAGGCGTCAGCCACAACACCCGCAATCGTGGTCCTGTTTTTCGCCGTGTTGACGTTCGCTTTTTGACCTTCGTTTCGGATGTCGCTATCGGAGGCGTTTGACTTCGTTCCGCGAGCGCCTCGATGATCGCGCCCATCCAGGCCGCGTACGTTTTTCCGGTTCCGGTGGTGGCGTGAATCAGTCCGCTCTGACCATCGAGATACGCGTTCCAGGCTTGCCTCTGAAATCGAAATGGCTTCCAGTCTTTTTGTTCAAACCACGAAACCACTTGTTGACGCGCACGCATGACCGGTCGGCTGGTGCTCGAAGAATCCGTTTTCGTTCCTGAGATTGGAGTGGCAGATACGACGTGTGGATCGCTCACGATTTCGTCTCCGCCGGAATCATCCCTTTGACGAAATCCAACGTGTCGGCGTCTTTCGGTTTTTTGTCGAGACGCCAACGGTGCATACGTGGAAATCGCACCGCAATTCCCGACTTATGACGTTTCGAGGGTTGGATATTCTCGAACGCCAGCTCAAACACCAACTCCGGATTCACAGAGCGGACGGGGCCGAATTTCTCCACGGTATTTTTCCGGACGAATCGGTCCACCTTACGAATCTCAGCGTCAGTCAAACCGGAATACGCTTTCGCGAAGGGAACTAGTTCTCCCTCGTTCCAAACGGCGAATGTGTAGTCCGTGTAGAGGCTGGCCCGACGACCGTGACCACGTTGGGCATAGATCAAGACGGCATCGCAGGTGTACGGGGCGACTTTCCATTTCCACCATGTGCCGGTCGTTCGGCCCACAGCATATGGGGAATCGGCCCGCTTGAGCATCAAACCTTCCACGTGTCGATCGCGGCTTTGCTCTCGCCAGTCTTCGAAAGCGTTCCAATCGTGTGCTTCGATGAGGGGAGAAACTTGTAATCGACAATCGTCGCCTCGACCGTCCAACACTGTCTCCAGTAGGTGTCGTCGTTCCCGCATGGTTTCCGTCCGGATATCCTCGCCGTCGGATTCCAGGATATCAAAGGCAACAAATTGCACCGGAACTTCGGTGAGCAATTTCTTTCCCACCGTCTTTCGGCCAATGCGTCGCTGGAGTTCGCCAAATGGCAGCACTTGACCGTCTTTCCATGCCACAATTTCCCCGTCAAGAACCGTACCGTTGGGAAGCATCTTTGCGTCGGGTGCCAGTTCAGGAAAACGATCGAGAATCAGTTCTTCGCCACGGGACCAGATGAAAGTCTCGCCAGCTCGACGAATAATCTGTGCGCGAATGCCATCCCATTTCCAATCCACAAGCCAATCGGTGACGGGCCCTAAGGTTTCTGGTTCGGCTTGAAGCGGATGGGCGAGACAAAACGGATACGGTCGGCTGATTTGCGTTTCTTCGCTGTCTTCACTCAGCAGATCGGTGAAGAATTCGGGGTTGGGTTCCCATTGCCCCATCATTCGATGCGCGATGGTGGCGGTTTCCAGACCACTGGCGGCCGCTAATGCCCGGATGACTAACCCCTGAGAAACGCCAACCCGAAAACTCCCGGTGACGAGCTTGTTGAACACAAACCGTTCCCGAGCGGAAAGCACGTTCCACGCTTCTATCATCGCGCATCGTTGCTCCAACTCTTCCGAATTCCGGAGCGGCTGAATACGATCTTCGACCCAGGTTGTCAGAGATTCATCCGACGAGTATTCGCCCGGTGGAAGCAATAGTGCGATGGTTTCCGCTAGATCGCCGACAGCCCCGTAGCAGTCCTCGAACAACCAATCCGGAATGTCTGCCACCTCGGCACACCACTTCCGAAGTAGACTGGTCGGCATCAATCGCTTGAAGCGGCGACCACTCAAAAAATACACCGCCCACGCACCATCCGCCGGAGTGCATTGGGCGAAATACTCTCGCATGGCTTCGATTTTGCGATTTGTTTTCGTCGTTTCATCGAGGGATTGATATAGGGCGGCAAAACGTTTCAAGAGGGCGACTCCCCGGCATTCACAGGCATATCGCCTTCATCAAACGAATCTTCCTGGACGGCATCGATTTCCATATCGTCCCGCTCTCCAACAAACTCCGTGCGAAGCGGTTCGGCATCCAAACCCCGTTCACAGAGGAACCGCACCATCGGCCCGGTTTGACCGTGAGTGGCTAAAACACGGTCGGCACCCGTGGCTTCGATTGCTCCCATCAATCCAGGCCAATCGGCGTGGTCCGACATCACAAATCCACGTTCGACCGACCGCCGCCTGCGAGAACCTCGAATCAACATCCATCCCGATGCAAACGCGGTCGAAGCCCGGCCGAACTTTTTCATCCATGTCGACCCCATCGCGGAGGGCGGTGCAACGACCAAAGCCCCGTTCCAATCGCGTTTCTCATTGCCACGCCCCGCGTAACTCGTGTCCGGCAGATCAACACCGGTATTACGATAATCCGCGTTGACCCGCTCGACTGCCCCATGACAAAAGATGGGACCAATAGACGCATCGACTCCAGCCAAAACACGCTGAGCCTTCCCCAATGAATAGGCGAAAACCACGGACACGCGACCATTCTCTTTATTGTTTCGCCACCAAGCGTTGATGTCTGCAAAAAGTTCGTCTTGGGGAGTCCAACGGTAGATCGGCAAGCCGAACGTGCATTCCGTGATAAACGTATGACAAAAAATCGGCTCGAACGGTTGGCAAGTGCGATCGGGCGTTACCTTGTAATCTCCCGAAACAACCCACACTTCACCTCGTGATTCCACACGAATCTGTGCCGAGCCGAGGACGTGTCCCGCCGGATGGAAAGACACCTTCACGCCATTGATGAGGATATCCTCACCGTACGCCACCGTTTCCACGTTGGCGTCGGCCCCCATGCGGGTTTGAAGGACATGTCGTCCGACGTCTGTTGTGAGATATCGCGTGTGCCCTCGTCGAGCATGATCCGCATGTGCGTGCGTGATCACAGCCCGATTAACGGGACGCCACGGATCGATATGGAACCCGCCTCGCTCGCAGAACAGGCCATCCGCGGTCACAGAAATTAGCGCGATTTCTCTTCCCTCCCCAGACGGGCAATTTCCCGAGTTGGATTGTTGCAAGAAATCGTAGGACGTCTCGACTCAGCTTCAAGTCAAAAAATCGGACGGCTTCATTCGTGAATTGAGGCGACGATTTTACGAACCCAACGATCCGGCAGTCGAAACGCGACTTTAACATCGTCTTCCACTCCGGGAAGAGCTAACAGCCGATCGGACGGAACTTCGGATCGATGGCCCGTTCTCTGTTGAGGCCTCAAGATTAGGTACGCAAACAGTAACTAAGCGAGCCGGCATCATCCTCCAGGCAACGGCGCGTGCTGGATGATGGGTAGGCCGATGAAGAACTTGATCACCAATGCGTTGATCAGGTCAACGAAGAACGCGCCCACCAGCGGGATGACGAGAAAGGCTTTGAACGACGAACCATACTTCCGGGTGACCGCGTTCATATTGGCGATCGCCACCGGTGTGGCCCCCATTCCCAGCCCACAGAATCCACCGACGATTACCGCCGCGTCATAGTCTCTGCCCATCACGCGGAAGACGACCAGCACGGCGAATAATGTGATGACGACGGTCTGGAGCATCAACACGATGGTGATTAGTCCGAATGATTCGGCGAGCGACGAAAGGTCCATGCTCATGAGGCTCATTGCCAGAAACAATTGCAGCGCAATTTCACCGACCTTGTCGAAAGCCCCACCCGGGAGCGGCCTCCCAGAACGATCCGCTAGATTCGTGATGACAATACCCACGAGCATCGCAGTCAAGAAGCCAGGCAACTTAATGTCGTTGTGGAACAGCCAACGATTGATGACTTCACCGAGCGATAGGCATATTGCGATCACGAGCATCACACGCAACGCCAATGCCAACGAATATGAATCATCCGCGACCGACTCATCTGATGTTGGGGCAGGGCCTTGGGAGGCGTCCGGTACGAGATTGTTCCGCTTGATCAACCATTCTGCGACTGGGCCGCCGACGATCCCGCCGGTAATCAGCCCGAAGGTCGCAAACGCGATACCCGCCACGTCAGCGTTGGGCAGACCGGCGGCTTTGGCCTCTCGGCCCCAAGCGATCGCGGTACCATGACCGCCAGCGAGCGATACACTACCCGCGAACAGGCCGTAACCTGGGTGTGCGTCAAAGGCCCAAGCCAGCAGGACACCGGTCACGTCCTGTACGACCAGAAAGACGGCAGCACATATTACGAGGGCACCTAAGGCCTTGCCTCCTGCTGCAAGGCGAGAAAACTTTGCCGAAACCCCGATCGTCGTAAAGAAGACCATTAGCAGCGTATCACGGAAAGTCATGTCGAAGGTGATCTTCAAACCACCAAAGGTATTGATCGCCGCAACAATGAGGCTACATAGCAGCCCGCCGGTCACCGCAATCGGAATGCTATACTTGCTCAAAAGAGGAACCGATTGCGTGATGCGATTTCCAATCCAAAGCACGACAATCGCAACGATCACGACATCCGCGCCTGCCATTTGAATGCTTTCCATCAGTTGGCTTGACTCCGTTTTCAGTACCGACTTGGTGTAACAGCCCTTGAAACCAATGCTCAGGGCTTTACGTTGGCGGCTTCCCATGCCCGGACACGCTGCCGGGCCCGGTCGAAGATGCGTTCGTAGTTTCCCTTCAGTAGCAGACGCTTCGCCTTGGGAGAAAGCTTCGCGAGCAACGGAGCGTATGTCTTGTATGTCGTTAGGTACTGCTCTTGGGTCTCGGGGGCGACACTGTCTGTTCCGAATAAGAATCGATCAGGGTAACGATTGATGAGGTCGGCAATCACAGCGACGGTCTCGGGTGTGGCGACTAAGTACTTCGCTGTCTCGTCCCAAGAGATATCAAAGTGGATGTTCTTGGATTCAGGGTTTGCCAATGAGCGTTCTAGCATCTTGACTTGGTCTTCAACAGGCCGGACGACCCGACCAAGGCCAATATGTGCCCAGATGATAACCGCATCGCGGTGCCGCCCGGCTAACTCTCTGAGCTTCGTGACGATGTATGGATCTTGGTTAGGGCGGGGGAACGGCGTATTAACATCGCAATGAAGCACAACAGGCATTCCAACCTCGGCGGCCAAATCTAGAATGCGGTCCAAGGCCTTGTTCTGCAGTGTTGCCACCTCACCAGAAATCTTTGAGGAGACAAACTCTTTGTGGATCGAGAATTCACCGATCCCCGAGAACACACCTGGAAAGATTCGCAGGACTCGACGGATGTGATCTGCGGCGTACATGTCAGTCGGGTTGAACCCCGTGATCATGGGGTCAAAACGCTGTCGTTCCTCTGGCGTCAACCGCTGATACTGATGCGCAATGATTGCATCGGTGAAGGAATAGTAATAGAGCGGCGCGTCGGTTTGCGTATAGTAAGTTGGGGCGAAGTCGCCGGTGTTGGCGTACATCCATTGCTGCTGTAATGGGATGCCGCTTAACATGCTGCGTCCCACCTTGTCACCCATGATATCTAGGTAGCGACGAATGTCCGTACCTTCCTGGACATAGTTCGTGAGGTGAAAGTGCGAGTCATGAAACAGGTAGCCATCTTTGTTGGGCTGAAGCTCTTGCGCAGAAACGGACAGCGATGCTAAACACCCATAAAACAACGCTATGACAAACCGTAGTTGTGAAACCGTGGACCATGTATTGACCATACGCTCCCCAGGATGAAGTTGTTGTTAAAAGCAGTCTTCGGAAACACTACGCAAGCACCATATCATTTCATGGTTCGGATCGCCAACGTCACTCAGTTCCGTCGCAGGGAAGTTCAGACGTCGAGAAAAGCCAACCGAGTTCGCTGTTGGTTTCACTTCGATCGACGTACTGTATGACTCTTTGGCACTGGCAGACTGCATTGTCACCCAACACGTCAATCCAATGATGCCAAAGTGTTGCAGGGGGCGCAGGAACCGATTGATGTACCCGCCGCGGTAATGTGAGAACACAAACGCCGCGAACGCGAAGCCGCATCCAGGAACCAGGTTGTAAGAAAAGTGAAAGTCTTCAAGTCGCTATCAGCCGTTGAACTGCTGCAAACCCACGGAGCGGTTTTAGACGAACTCAAAAAGCCGTGGCATCATTCGGACTCGCAACAACCCCATCGGCGATTACACCGAATGGCTAGTGCGAGGTCAGTGTGATCAAACTCAAAAAGATGAAGGTGAAAACGCACTCTTTATGATCTGTCTTGAGAACAGCATGCGTCTTTGTTCGTAGGCGTTTGTCGGGGGCTCGATGTCTGTGGAAAACAAGGGACATCCCGATCTACCGAACTTTGGAAGCTTGCCCAACTCGACCGAGATAGTCCACGAAAATGAAGTCGCGTTCCGAAATCGACCGAACATTAAATTCAAAAAGTTTGTTGATTCGATCAGGATGAACGGAAGTCTGAATGTGGAACCTTAGCTTGCCTTTTGCGACGCTCCATTTGCCCGTAGAAACAGGCGACTGAACAAAGACCTTCTGGAAGAGCCGGATTTCTTTCACCTCTCGGACAGTTCTGAAACTTCCGTCCGCATTGAAGGTCACGAACAAAGCCCCAATCCTATCAGTGTATCTCCAGCTTCCTTTCAGCATCTCCGTGACCTGAGCGTCGGTCAATACTTTGGCTGTCGTGCCAAGCGGTTCTTTTTTCGCGGGAATTGGCTCAGGAACGATTCGCTGAAGTGTCATGAGCAAACGCTTTGAGCCACGCTTCGCGGAAAATTCCGTAGGACGCTTTGACTCATCGGGGTCAGAGAAGCAGATAATCAGCTTTCCGTTGTCAAATCGATAGATGCCCGAGCCGTCGGTCTTCTCCCGTGTACTGAGGTCAATCCCTTTGGGATACTGCGTCGCGTCCAAAGAAAACAGCTTGACCTGTTTGTTGCCGTCGTGCGGGGAAACGAAAATGATCGCATTCTGGGCAATCTCAAATTGCCCTCCGGATGGCAGCCAATCTCGGATTGCCTCCTCGGGAACGACCTTGCCATCCTCCACCAGTTCAACGACCTTCCATTTACCTTGAAACTTCTGTAAGTCAGAGCCTTGGTCGGCCGCAACCACCGTTTCTGAAGCTAGGATTGAAGTTAGCAAGAGTAAGCACGAGCAACGTATCACGGTGAATCCTTTCAGGAAAAACACTTGGAGTATCCGGCGATGAAATCACTTGTGAGATTCTGGCAGGCGATGTCCGATCTGACAAGATTGACGACCGTTTTGGGAACAATTTCGCTGCCAACCACTAACGGTCGCAGCGACGATCTTTTCGTCTGACGTCACTTCGACCTTGGTTAGCATGGTGACTCGAGAAACCCAATTGATGCGAGTTTCCGGCAATAGCAAAGAAGAGCAAAGATGCCGGGAACGTTCATGGTCTCGCTCACACGATTAGAAAATCGGATTCGGGAAATCTGGGAAACGCGACAAACCTTAGCTCGACTTTTCCCAATTTTGGATGGAGTTTGACTGCAAAAATGCGGACTCCGGGAGATGGTAAAGTTATCACGACTTGACCCTTCTCTGAACGGAGTCCGCAACGCGATGGTTCTTCTACCAACTCGTTCGGTCTTAATTCGGCTATCGACCGTGAGGTGCCTGGCGTCGATCCTTTTGAATCAATGATCGGTTAAAGACCTGGCCCACCCGAGCCGGTTCGTGTGCGTCCTTGGCGAGAGCAATCAGTTTTTGAAGCACTTTCGGGTACTCCTTCGCGACATTGTGCTTTTCTTCAATGTCCTTGGATAGATCGTAAAGCTCCCACTTGCCGTTGCCGCTTCGATACGATTTCCACTGATTCATTCGCACCGCTTGTTGTTTACGATACTCCCAATACAGGTAAGGATGCTGCTGCTGTCCGCTCTGGCCCAGCAATGTGGGAAGAAAAGAAATTCCGTCAGTTTCTGGGCAAGTCGCAGCAGTCATTTTCGCTAGCGTCGGCATGACATCTTGAAAACTGAGCATATGATCGGAAATGCTGCCGGCTTTGATTTTGTGAGGCCAGCGGACGAGATAAGGTACCTTCAAACCACCTTCGTACAAGGAGCCTTTGCCGGCGCGGAATCGCTCGCCTGTTTTCGGATTCAGGTTCGGACCAAAGAAACCGTGCGGGTGGTCTTCGGTCTTGAAATAGTCCTGGCCACCATTGTCACCAGACAGAAAGAACACCGTGTTGTCATCGATGTTCAGTTCTTTTAGCAGAGACAATATTTTGCCTATTTGCGAATCTACCATGTGCATGAAGGCGGCATAGACTCGGGCATCGCGATCGGTTCGCTGTCCTGCCGTCCATGGCTTGTCTTTAAAAAGTTGCCACGACGGGTCGTCTTCATCGATACCCCATAAGCCATGCGGTGGCGTCCAAGGTAGGTAACAAAAGAACGGTTCGTCTTTGTTTTTCCGGATGAATTCCATCGACTCGCGAAAGATTTCGTCCTGCGCATGAGTCTCACCATCATAGAACGTCTCACTCTTGTTTCCCTTCAAGGGGACTTCGCGACTATTACGAATCAAGTACTGCGGATAATAGGTGTGAGCGTGCACCTGATCGTAGTAGCCAAAGAACTCATCGAATCCATGTTTCTCTGGAATGCCGGAAGTGCCTCGACCACCAATGCCCCATTTGCCAAAACCACCGGTTCTGTAACCGTTCTCTTTTAGCATCGAAGCGAGAGTCGGTTCGTCGGCACGAATCGGCGAGAAGCCATCATTGACTCGCACGGACGTGTGTCCGGAATGCAAGCCGGTCAACAAAACGCAACGTGTCGGACCGCAGACAGGTGCCCCGGCGTATGCATTGGTGAAACGCATGCCTTCACTGGCGAACCGATCAATGTTGGGAGTCAATAGATCGGGATGGCCCATGTGTCCAGATTCAAAGTACCCCCATTCATCCAGCATCAAATAGATCACGTTCGGTTTTTCTGCCGCCCCACTGGACTTCGTCAGCAAACCAAAGAGGAGGAAAACGGCAAACAAATGGTTGAGATGCTTCATGGTTGGTGATCACAATCCAGTCAAGTTGATGCATTGGCCCGTCAAGAGGTTT